>CAMJAP010000023.1 GCA_946403625.1 uncultured Lachnospiraceae bacterium | reverse complement strand
TGAAATATCCTGCTGCTTCTCCGGCTTCATATACGCCAGGGTACGCATATTGTGCAGGCGGTCCGCCAGTTTGATCATGATCACGCGGATATCCTTGGCCATCGCCAAAAACATCTTTCGCAGGTTGGCTGCCTGCCGTTCCACCTTATCGGAGGAATACTGCAGTTTGGACAGCTTGGTCACACCGTCTACCAGCAGTGCCACATCCTCACCAAACTCGGCGGTCAGTTCTTCGATCGTCATGATGGTATCTTCCACCACATCGTGCAGAAGGCCTGCGGCGATCGTCTCTTTATCCATTTCCATATCGGCCAGGATAATGGCTACGCAGATCGGATGGATGATATACGGTTCTCCCGATTTACGCTTTTGGTCCTTATGAAAATCTCTGGCCGTGGTATATGCTTTTTCGATCAGTGAAATATCATCGGACGGATGATACTTGTGCACGCGTGCGATCAGTTCCCCGTACAGATCCTCCGGGGACTGGAATTCTGCGATGTCTTCGATGAAACCGTCGTCGATCACAACTGCGACATGCTCGTCGGTAACATCCGGAGTCACCTCGCTGGCTACCGGAGCGGCCGGCACGCCCAGAATGGAACCGCCCAGCGGCGCCGTCACCGTGATCTTTTCCATCAGGTCTTCCACCACCGGTTCCGCCGCGATCGCATTCTGCTGCTCTGACTTGTTCTGCAGCGCCATGATCTCTTCCTGAATGCTGTTTGCCACGCTCTCGTTCGATCGTGACGCATGGATATTCATAGCAGCTGTTTCCGCCGCATCAAAGTTTTCTCGTTGTCCGATTTTTACCTGTTCGTCATCCATATGTATTAATCCTGTATTTTCGATTATCTCGTCCGTTACATCGCAAGGGTCAGTCGCCTTCGTAGCTTACCGCGCTGAACAGCGGGTAGCCTGCGATCTTTTCGCGTCCCTTCAAATCCGGCAGTTCGATCAGCACGCATACGCCTGCCACCTTGCCGCCCAGTTTTTCTACCAGTTTGATCATTGCTTCCGTGGTGCCGCCGGTAGCGATCAGGTCATCGACCAGCAGTACTTTGGAGCCTTCCGGAAAGCTGTCTACATGCATCTCGATCTCCGTGCTGCCGTATTCCAGATCGTATGCCTGGGATACCGTCTTGCCCGGAAGCTTGCCTTTCTTACGGATCAGCACAAAAGGCTTGTGCTCGTTATAAGCCATCGGCGCGCCAAAGATAAAGCCTCTCGATTCGGCGCCGCAGATCACATCATAATCCAGATCTTTCACCAGATCCAGCATGGTATCAACGGCCAGCTGCAGACCGTCTGCATCCTGAATGATCGTTGTGATATCGCGAAATTGAATCCCCGGCTGCGGAAAATCCGGTATCGTGCGGATATAGTCTTTGATCGTCTTCATCCGTTTGCGCCCTCCGTAGAAAAAAGATAGGAATAATTGTAGCACAATTTACAATGAAATACAATTTATCTATGGAAAAATTACAAAAACAGCCGTTGGAAATTCAACGGCTGTTTTGTAGGTTTTCGTTATTCGAGGGTTGCCCCTCATCCGCCCTTCGGGCACCTTCCCCCCGCAAGCGAGGGGAAGGCACAAATTCATTTTAGTACATTCCCGGTGCGCCTGCGCCTGCCGGCATTGCCGGAGCGGGCTCCTTGATGGTAGCAACTACGGACTCGGTGGTCAGCAGTGTGCTTGCTACGGAAGTAGCGTTCTGCAGTGCGCTTCTGGTAACCTTTGCCGGATCCAGGATACCTGCAGAGATCATATCTACATACTCTTCCTTCAGAGCATCGAAGCCTACACCAACCTTGGACTCTTTTACCTTGTTGATGATAACGCTGCCTTCCAGACCTGCGTTGCTTGCGATGTGTGCCAGAGGAGCTTCCAGTGCCTTCAATACGATGTTTGCACCGGTCTTGATGTCGCCTTCCAGAGACTCAGCCAGCTTTGCAACCTGCTTGGAAGCGTGGATGTAAGCAGATCCGCCGCCTGCGATTACGCCTTCCTCTACTGCTGCACGGGTAGCTGCCAGAGCATCTTCCATACGCAGTTTTGCTTCCTTCATCTCGGTCTCGGTTGCAGCACCTACACGGATCACTGCTACGCCGCCGGACAGTTTTGCCAGACGCTCCTGCAGTTTCTCTCTGTCGAAATCGGAAGTGGTCTCTTCGATCTGATGCTGGATCTGAGCCACACGATCCTTGATCGCCTTCGGCTTGCCTGCACCGTCTACGATAACGGTGTTTTCCTTCTGTACCTTTACGCTCTTTGCACGGCCCAGCTGCTCCAGAGTGGTCTCTTTCAGATCCAGACCCAGCTCTTCGCTGATCACTTCGCCGCCGGTCAGGATTGCGATATCCTTCAGCATTTCTTTTCTTCTGTCGCCATAGCCCGGAGCCTTAACCGCTACTACGTTGAAAGTACCACGCAGCTTGTTAACGATCAGGGTGGTCAGAGCCTCGCCCTCTACATCCTCAGCGATGATCAGCAGTCTCTTACCGGACTGTACGATCTGCTCCAGGAGCGGCAGGATGTCCTGGATGTTGCTGATCTTCTTATCGGTGATCAGGATGTACGGATCTTCCAGAACTGCTTCCATCTTGTCCATATCGGTTGCCATATATGCGGAGATGTAACCACGGTCGAACTGCATACCTTCTACCAGTTCCAGCTCGGTCTGCATGGTCTTGGATTCCTCGATGGTGATCACACCGTTGTTGGAAACCTTCTCCATAGCATCTGCTACCATGTTGCCGACTGCTTCATCCCCTGCGGAGATAGCTGCAACCTTTGCGATCTGCTCTTTGCCCTTTACCTTGGTGCTCATCTTCTTGATGGCTTCTACTGCACACTCGGTAGCCTGCTTCATACCCTTTCTCATGATGATCGGGTTTGCGCCTGCTGCCAGGTTCTTCATACCTTCGTTTACCATAGCCTGTGCCAGTACGGTAGCGGTCGTGGTACCGTCACCTGCTGCATCGTTGGTCTTGGTAGCTACTTCCTTTACCAGCTGTGCGCCCATGTTCTCGAAGGAATCTTCCAGCTCGATCTCTTTTGCAATGGTAACACCATCGTTGGTGATCAGCGGAGCGCCGTAGCTCTTGTCCAATACTACGTTTCTTCCCTTAGGTCCAAGGGTTACGCGGACGGTATCCGCCAGCTTATTTACACCGCTCTCCAGAGCAGCACGCGCTTCTGCGCCGTATTTGATCTCTTTTGCCATTTTATTTGCCTCCTAAAATATGATTAAGAATAATTATTTGATCACTGCCAGAATATCATTCTGCTTTACGATGATGTATTCCTTGTCTTCGATCTTTACTTCGGTTCCGGAATACTTGGAGTAGATGACCTCGTCACCCTTCTTTACTTCCATCTTTACTTCTTCGGTGCCCGGTCCTACAGCAACAACCTTTGCCTGCTGCGGTTTCTCTTTGTTCTGGCCCGGAAGAACGATACCGGATTTGGTGGTCTCCTCTGCAACCAGCTGCTCCAACACAACTCTGTCGCCCAACGGTACTAATTTCATGATAATGCCTCCTTTAGAATTCAATTTACTCTTTTTTGTCTGTTAGCACTCACTTAAATCGAGTGCTAAATGCTGATTGTTATATTAGTGAGTTTCCGCTTTATTTTCAATATGCTATTTCAGTGTATATCACCTCTTTTCTGCATTATTCGTATGATTATCTCTATTTTTCTCCTTTTTTCTCTGTTTTTATGATTTCATCCTGTTTTTTCTATTCATGAACAAATTGTTTTGAGCATTTTGCACTTCACAGCGTGCTAAAAAAATGATATATTATACATGTTGACATAATTAGATTTTTATATCCTTTAACGGGGTTACAGATCATTGGGCAAAAGTAACATAAAGCACTATATTACCGAAATTATGAACGGGAACAGTTTCTTCGATGAAAAACGCATTCATCGAAATGCTGTTCTTTTATTTTCCGGACTGCACATCATGATGGCTGCTCTGTTCCTGCTGGCAGGTGCTTACATCCAGTTCATCCTGTGCCTCCTCTTTCCCCTGGTCTATACCGCCATCACCACCAAGCTGCTCCATCGCGAAAAATATCTGCTCTGCTATATGGCTACCCATATCGAGATCATCCTGATCGTGATCACGCTGATCCTGTTATCCGGCTGGGACTGCAGTTTTGATACCTATCTGTTTGCCAGCATTACGGCATCTTTCTATTTTACTTTTAACAATAACAAAAGCGGCAAACACACCAAGCACGGCTGGGTCCCGCTGATCCTGTCCACGTTTTCCATCCTCACCTTCTTTCTGTGCTGGATCCTGTGCCGTGTTTTTCAGGAATCTTTCCCGAACGGTTTTGCACCCTTTGGCCATCCGAAATATGTGGATGTTTTTTACATATTTAATACGGTCTTTGCCTTTGGCCTGATCATCATCTTTTCCTATCTGTTTGTATGGGAACTGGGAAACCGTCAGAAAGCCCTGGCCAGCCAGAATGAAAAACTGGACGAACTGGCCCACAAAGATTCCCTGACCAAACTGCTCAACCGTCGCAGTATGGACCAGATGATCGCGCTGCGCATGCAGGAGATGAAAACCAGCGGCAAGCGCTTTACCATGATCCTGTGCGATATCGACGATTTCAAAAAAGTCAATGACACCTACGGGCACGATGCCGGCGATCAGGTGCTGGTCAGCGTAGCCAATACCATTCAGAATTCGGTCCGCAGCAACGATGAAGTGTGCCGCTGGGGCGGTGAAGAGATCCTCATCCTGGTGAACGATCCCCTGGATGCCGCATCCCTGGCCGCAGAACGCATTCGCAAAAACATCGAATCCCTGACCGTGGATTTTCACGGACAAAAGATCCATATCACCATGACCTTCGGTATCGCCGAATCCTTCCCCGGCTACCGCATCGAGCAGCTCATCCGTCAGGCGGATGACAAACTCTACTATGGCAAAAAGCACGGCAAAAACCAGGTGGTAACCCATCTGCCGAAGGAAGAGGCTGCGGACGGCGAAGGCTGAAATCCCATCTTTTTTCTTGCAAAGTTCTCTTTTATCTGTATAATTACTAGGGTGTATGTGTTTTTTTCAGCAGCAGATAAAGGAGAATTGGAATGATCGCAGCAAATAATGTCACTTACCGTGTCGGTAAAAAGGCTCTCTTTGAAGATGTCAATATCAAATTTACGGAAGGCAACTGCTATGGCCTGATCGGTGCGAACGGCGCCGGCAAGTCCACCTTCTTAAAGATCCTGTCCGGAGAACTGGATACCACCAACGGTGATATCACCATCACCCCGGGCCAGCGTCTCTCCGTTTTGGAGCAGGACCACTTCAAATATGACGACTTCACCGTTATGGACACCGTCATTGCCGGCAACCAGCGTCTTTACGATATCATGAAAGAAAAAGATGCCATCTATATGAAGGAAGACTTCACAGACGAAGACGGCATCCGCGCCGGCGAACTGGAAAGCGAGTTTGCCGAGATGAACGGTTACGAAGCAGAAGCCGATGCCGCTACTCTCTTGAACGGTCTGGGCATCGACACATCCCTGCATTATAATATGATGAAGGACTTGAACGGCAGCGACAAGGTGAAGGTATTGCTTGCCCGCGCCCTGTTCGGTAATCCGGATATCCTGCTGCTCGACGAGCCGACCAACCATTTGGATATGGATGCGATCAACTGGCTCGAAGAGTTTTTGATCAACTTTGACAATACGGTCATCGTGGTCTCCCACGACCGTTACTTCTTAAATAAAGTATGTACCCAGACCGCAGACATCGACTACGGCAAGATTCAGCTGTATGCCGGCAACTACGATTTCTGGTACGAATCCAGCCAGCTGCTCATCAAGCAGATGAAGGAAGCCAACAAGAAGAAGGAAGAAAAGATCAAGGAATTGCAGGAGTTCATCTCCCGTTTCTCCGCGAACGCTTCCAAATCCAAGCAGGCGACCTCCCGTAAGCGTGCCCTGGAAAAAATCCAGCTGGATGACATCAAGCCCTCCAGCCGTAAATATCCGTACATCGACTTCCGTCCCGACCGCGAGATCGGTAACGAAGTACTTTTCGTAGAAGACCTGTGCTATACCGCAGAGGACGGCACCGTTCTGCTGGACCATGTTTCCTTTACCATGGGACATGACGACAAGATCGCTTTTGTCGGCGGCAACGAACTGGCCAAGACCGCACTCTTCCAGATCCTTGCCGGTGAACTGGAGCCGGACAGCGGATCCTACAAGTGGGGCGTGACCACTTCCCAGGCATATTTCCCGAAGGACAACACCAAGGAATTTGACTGCGACTACACCATCACCGACTGGCTGATGGGCTACTCTCCGGTCAAGGATGTGACCTATGTCCGCGGTTTCCTGGGTCGTATGCTTTTCCCCGGTGAAGACGGCGTCAAGAAAGTAAAGGTACTCTCCGGTGGTGAGAAAGTTCGCTGCCTGCTTTCCAAGATGATGATCAGCGGCGCAAACTGCCTGATCTTTGACGAGCCCACCAACCACCTGGATATGGAATCCATCACCGCACTCAATACCGGCGTAGTGAAATTCCCGGGTGTGGTACTCTTCTCCTGCCACGACCATCAGTTTGTACAGACCACAGCCAACCGTATCATCGAGATCCTGGCAGACGGTACGATCATCGATAAGGTAACCACCTACGACGATTATCTGGCAAACGACGAGATGGCCAGAAAGCGCACCATCTATCAGGCACAGGTGGAGGACGACGAGAATTGAGCAAGCAAAAGCTTTTCTTCTTCGACCTGGACGGCACTTTATTAAATACGCAAAAGAATATCACGGAACAAACTTACGCAGCCCTGACTGCCTGGCACAATGCCGGGCACAGGGTTGCCGTTTCTTCCGGGCGTCCTTTGTTCAGCATCCTGGATACCATCCAACAGCAGCATCTGGATGTCTTCTCCCCCTATGCCATCGCCTTTAACGGGGCGCAGATCTACGAACCCTCCACCGGGCGTAACATCTGGAAGAAGACCCTGCAGCTGGAGGATGTGCGCGCCATCACCGCTCTGATCCGCGCAGAAGGCCTGTATTGTCACACCTATGACGATAACCACATCTTAACGCCGGTGGAAGGTGACGAGATCCTTTACTACACCCGCGTGGTCAAAGTGCCCTGGCGTGTGTTGCCGGACTTTCCGGAAGGTGTGACCGAGCGCCCCTGCAAGATGCTGTGTATCGATTTGCGGGGTCCCGAGCATCCCGATGCCATTGCGGCCCGCATCCTCTCCGATCCCCGCTTTGCCGGACGGATCACCGCGATGCGCTCCAACAACAACTATCTGGAGATCTTCCCCGCCGATGCCGGAAAAGGTGCTGCGGTGGCGGCTCTCGCGGAATACTTACAGATTCCCGTGGAAAACACCTTTGCTGCCGGCGATGCCCAGAACGATGTGTCCATGATCGAAGCCGCCGGCTGCGGTGTGGCCATGTGCAACGGTCATCCCGATGCCCTTGCTGCGGCGGATGTGGTCACCCAAGCGGACAACGATCACGACGGACTGGCCCCCATCCTGCTTGGAAATATTTGACAATTCGAAAAAAAACAGATATACTGCATTTTGTATGTGTGTTTTATGTTAATTGCATATGCAATTACTATCTATTCAAGAAAGGAAATTCATTATGAAAACATGTCCTAAATGTAATGCACAGCTTCCGGATGATGCGCAGTTTTGCAACGAATGCGGTGCTTCTGTAAGCAATGTTTCCGCGAATGCTGCAAACAACACAGCAGAGAAGAAGGATGCCGACAAGGCTCCGGAAAACACTGCAAAGAAAGACGATGCTGCTGCGCCGAACAACAACAGTGCTGCTCCGACCAAGGATGCTTCTGCTGCTGAGAAGAAGGATGACGCTGCAAACAATGCGAACAACGCAAATGCAGGCGCTGCAGATCCGAACGGTACCAACTTCGCTCAGAACGGTGCCGAAGTAAACGGCGCTCCTGCTCCGGCCGGCGGCTTGGATCTGAAGAAGATCAACTTGAAGGATCCGAAGATCCTCGGTATGTGTGCTTGTGCAGTGGTTGCTCTGATCGTACTGATCATCCTGATCTCTTCCGCTGCTAACGGCTACAAGAAGCCGGTAAACCAGCTGGTAAGCCTTGCAAACAAGAGAAGCACCAATGTGGTTGCTTATATGGAATGTGCAACTCCGAAGTTTGTATCCTCCTCTTTCAAGAGCCTGATGGGCTGCATCAAGGGCGGCGATGCAAAGAAGGAACTGGAAGGTACTATAAAAGATGCTTTTGAAGATGCCTGGGATGATGCCGAAGACGAATTCGGTAAGAACTGGAAGATCTCCATTGAATGGAAAGACGCGGACAAGCTGTCCGACAAGAAGCTGGATGATCTGAAGGATCAGTGGGAAAACCTGGCGGATATGGTAGAGAAATTCGAGCTGGATGACGAAGATAACTGGGAATCCATCTCCGATATGCTGGATGACAAGTACGATTCTTCTCTGAACACCAAGCAGGCTGCAAGCATTATGGAGAAATTCGTAAAGCAGCTGGGTGATGCAAAGATTCAGGCAGCTTACAATGTAGATCTGAAGCTGACCATCCGCGGTAAGGACGGCAAGGACACCACCAAGATCGAAGACCTCATCATCGTAAAGGTGAACGGACAGTGGATCATCGATCCGACCTCCCTGTTGGACCAGAGCGGTATGTCTGTAAACTCTCTGTTGAGACTGGCAGGTTCCCTGTACTAAATCGAAACGAACAATAAGAAGAACCCCGTATCACTACGATGCGGGGTTCTTTTTTACTTTCGTATAAACCTTTTGATTGGTTTGACTATGCGGTTATGCTTCTACGATCAGATAGCGGCCGTCGCCTACTGCAAATACTTCCTCGGCGGCTTCCACATCCGCTTTGCTCATCTCTGCGATATCCATACCGGCATCATCCAGATAGTCCATCACTTCTTCTAAGCTGTTGACGACCACCGCCAGGACATCCGTCAGAAACTCCTCCGCTTCCTCTCTCGTCTCGGCAACCGGCTCCGGAAAGAGCTTGCCCTGATCCTTCAAAAATGCGTCCAGTACTTTTTCATCGTATACACTTGCCATTGTTTTCTTCTCCTTTTTCGTTGTATTTAGAATCTGTCCAAATGCTCTTTTAATGCTTTTGCAGGCAGGCCCACCACATTGTCGTAGTCGCCGTCAAAATGATCGATGTGAGGTCCGAAGAGGCCCTGGATCGCGTAGGCGCCGGCCTTGTCATCGCCTTCGCCGGTGTCCACATAGGCCTGAATCTCTTCGCTGCTCAGCGCCTTCACATACACATCCGTTCCTTCGTAAAAGGTATCGACCTGCTCTTCCGGCAGTTTGATGAGCGTCACTCCGGTGTAGACCTGATGCTCTCTTCCGCTGATGCGTGCGATCATCTCGTAGGATTCCCTGCGGTCCGCCGGCTTGCCCAGCACCTCACCGTCGATGGCCACCAGCGTATCCGCCGCGATGATACAGCAGTCTTCCGTATCCCCCCGGTTACGCATCAGTGCAGCGACCGCCTCTGCCTTACGCCTTGAGAGCTCGCATACGATCTGCTCCGGTGCCATCTGCTCATGCTCCTCCGAGACTTCCGAGACCAGCACCTCGTAGGTGAGCCCCATCTTCGTCAGGATCTCTTTTCGTCTTGGAGATCCCGATGCCAATATGTATCTCATTGTGTTCCTCCCTCATGCTCCATTGGGATAAACCGACGGTTATCCCGATTCTTTTTGCCCTGTCCTTTTTTGGCGTATTCCCTGGCCTCTGCCATAAACGCATCCTGACAGGAAAAGCGCTCGCTCTTGGATACCTTCTTTTTCCGATAGGTTCCGTCCGGGAGCAGCTCGTGCTTTTTCACCGTATCCGCAAACTGCTCTTTCACGATGTGCAGCACCCGTTCTCTGGCTTCCGCATTTTCCACCGGGAACATGATCTCCACACGGCGCTCTAAGTTACGCGGCATCCAGTCGGCACTGGCCAGATACACCTCCGGCTCGCAGTCGTTTTCAAAGATAAAGATGCGGCCATGCTCCAGATAATCGCCGACGATCGAATATACATGAATGTTATCGCTCACGCCTTTGATGCCGGTCTTTAAGCAGCAGATGCCGCGCACGATCAGATCCACTTTCACCCCTGCTGCCGATGCTTCATACAGTGCGGCGATCACATCCGGATCACAGAGCGAATTCATCTTGGCTTTGATGCCGCTCTGCCGTCCCTGCCTGGCATTTCTGGTCTCGCGCTGGATCAGCTTGAGCAACCGCTTTTTGAGCCACAACGGCGCCAATGCCAGCTTGTTCCACTGCAGCGGTTCCGAGTAACCGGACAGCATATTAAAGACGGCGGTTGCGTCCTCGCCCATCGGCTCTGCACAAGTCAGCAATCCCAGGTCGGTATAGAGCTTTGCCGTGGAATCGTTATAATTACCGGTGCCCAGATGCACATAGCGCCGTATGCCGTCCTCTTCCATTCTTACCACCAGCGCGATCTTGCAATGGGTTTTGAGGCCCACCAGACCGTAGATGACATGGCAGCCCGCCTGCTCCAGTTTGCGTGCCCAGACGATGTTGTTCTCCTCATCAAAACGCGCCTTGAGCTCCACCAGTACGGATACCTGCTTGCCGTTTTCCGCCGCCTCTGCCAGCGCCGCTACAATGGGCGAATTGCCACTCACACGATACAGCGTCTGCTTGATGGCCAGCACCTTGGGATCCCTGGCCGCCTGACGGATAAAATCCACCACCGGCGTAAAGGACTGGTACGGATGGTGCAGCAGGATATCCCCCTTACGGATGGCTTCAAAGATATCGCTGCCTGCCGGGATCTGCGGCACTTCCTGGGGTGCCCGGCTCTTGCGTTTATATTTTTCAAAACCTTCCAGGCCATAGACCTTCATTAGGAAAGTCAGATCCAGCGGCCCTGCGATCTCGTAGATATCTTCCTCGGAAATATGCAACTCGCTGCGCAGGATCTTGAGCAGGCGTTTGTCGATGCCGCTTTCCACTTCCAGACGGATCGCTTCGCCCCACTGTCTGCGCTTGATCTGCTTTTCGATCTCTTTTAAGAGGTCTTCCGCTTCTTCCTCTTCGATGGTCAGATCGGCATTACGCATGATCTGGAACGGGGATGCCCCCAGCACATCGTAGTTCAAAAAGAGCTGACTGATGTTGCGCTCGATCACTTCCTCCAGCCGCAGGATCCTGGTCTCGCCGTTTCGGGAAGGCAGCGGCACCAGTCGTGACAGCACGCTGGGCACCTGCACGGTGGCAAATTCGTGCTTGGCCTTTTCCTTTCCCTTCTTGGACAGCAGGGCGCAGATATTGAGGGACTTATTTTTGATGAGCGGGAACGGCCGGGAAGAATCCACCGCCATAGGCGTCAATACCGGATACACATGGTCGATAAAATACCGGTCCACGAACTCGGCCTCCTCCGCCGTCAGATCCTCGTGATGTTCCACCATCACCAGATGCTCCGCGCGGCATTCCTGCGCCAGTTCGTGATAGGTGCGATACTGCTGCTCCACAAAATCGTGCAGCACGCTGTTGAGCATCTTTAACTGGCCTTCCGGCTTGAGGCCCGCGATGTCCTTTTTGGTGTAGCCCGCGTGCACCATATCTTTTAAGGATGCCACGCGCACCATAAAGAATTCGTCCAGGTTGGATGCCGTGATGCTTAAGAATTTCAGGCGCTCAAAGAGCTCGATCTCCGGGTCCTGCGCCTCGGACAATACACGCTCGTTGAAGCGCACCCAGCTCAGTTCCCGGTTAGTGTAATATTCGGTGTTTGTAAAGTCCATATGTAACCCTCCTGTTGTGGCCAGCTTTATCTCGCCTGTCGCTGCCTCTACATCGCAAGGAATCCCCTCTTGCGAATATCTTAGGAAACCTTCCCACTTCGCGGGCCCCTTCCTAAGATGAATCCCCTCATCCGGCCTTCGGTCACCTTCCCCCCGGAGGGGGGAAGGCAAGTGTTAGCGCTCTTTATGAATAATCACCGGGCGGATGCCGTAGACCTCCTCAAAGAAGGCGGCGTGCGTGCGGAAGCGTTCCTGCTCGAAGAGGATATCCTGGCCGGCGTCTACGACGATCTGCAGCTTATCCTCCGTGAGTGTTGCCTTCACGCCCGTGATCTTTTGCTTCTGACTCTTGTCCAGCGCGTTTGCGATCCGCAGGATGGCCGTCAGTTTGGCCACCGTCAGCGCCCCCGGTGCATCGTCCACATAGTCAAATTCAGTGTGGTTGTACTTGACGATATCCGCCACCATACTGCGCTCCAGATGGGACAATCCGATGATCTCGGTGTTCATCACGATCGCGTGGGAACATTCGCCCACATTGGTCATATTGATAAACTTGCCGCAGTCGTGCAATATCGCCGACAGACGCAGCAGCAGTTTTTCCCGGTCCCCCATACCGTGGGCCGAACGCATACCGTCAAAGATGGAAAGCGCGATGTGCTCGATGGTCTCCGAGCGTTTGTGGCTGCCCTGATAGCGTTTGCTGATGGTCCCGGCACATGCGATGATATCCTGCTCAAAATCCCGCTCGGCGATCTTGTAATGCTTGCGCTGCGCATATTCATAAGCGATACCGTCGCACAGCGATGCCCCCGGCACCCAGATACGCTCGGCATCAAACGCTTCCACCACGCGCTTCATAATACCGGTGGAGATCTTTAACAGATCCACGCTTTCCTCTTCCATCTCCAGGCGGTCCGCCACTTCTTCGCGGCCTTCTTTCTTGAGCGCATTGGCAAATGCCAAAAAGTCCTTTGCCGAGGCTTCGCGGTTTTCATCCGCCTGGGGCACGGCCTCGCAGAACCGGCCGGAAAGGTAATCGTCCATAATGATCAGGTTACAGATCTCCCGGTCCTTCATATACATCTTTTTGAACACATGGATCTGCCCGCCGATCATCTCATCCATCAGTTCCTCCACCTGACTGCTTCTGGGCTGGATGTTCTGCAGCCGCTCGTGCAGTCGCAGCACGCCCAGTTTGAGGCTCTGTGTGATGATCAGGCTGCCTTTGTCAAACAACGACAATTGGATATTGCCGCCGCCGATATCGACGATGGCAGTACCCTTTTCGATGATACGGTTAAATTGTTCTCCGCGGGATGCGATGGCCTTGTAATCCAGGAATCGCTGTTCCGAATTGCTCAAGATATCGAGCGAGATGCCACTGCGGTTACGGATCTGGTCCAACAGCAGTTCCGTATTCTCCGTCTCGCGCAGCGCAGAGGTTCCGTATGCTTGATATTCCTTTACGCGATAGGTCTTCATAATGTGCGTAAATTCCTGCAGGATACGGAAGAGTTCCTCCATTTTTTCATAACTGATCTTGTGGGTGGTGTAGCTGTCCGTGCCCAGTGCCAGCCGATGACGGATGCCGTCGATCTGCCGCAGTCCTTTTCCCGAGATCTCAAAGATCTTCATGCACAGCTCAAAGCTGCCCACATCAATGGCCGCAAATAACTGCGGCGCTTTCTTTCTGCCTGCCATAACCCCTTAACCCCTTTTTGTATTGTTTAGTAATTCCCCAATATTCTCAAGTTTCTCGTTTCTTCCCGCAGACCGCACAGCGCATTCCGCACCGCCGCATCTGCCAGGTTGCCGTCAAAGTCCAGGAAGAACCGGTATTCCCAGGTCCGGCCTTCGATCGGACGGCTCTCGATCTTGGTCATGTTCAGATCGTTATAGATAAAGTGCGAAAGGATACGATACAGCGATCCGCTCTCGTGCGGTACTTCAAAGCACAGGCTGATCTTGTTCGCATTCTTCAAAAAGATCTTCTGGTTGCTGATGATGATAAACCGTGTGGTATTGTTGCCTTCCTGATTGACGCCGCGCTTCAGGATCTTGAGCCCGTAGGCTTCTGCCGCGTGCGCTCCCGCGATCGCCGCCTGGGCGGGATTCTTCTCATCCGCCACCTTCTTGGCCGCAAAGGCATTGTTCTTCATAGAGATCTGCTCCCACGCCGGATGCTGTCTTAAGAAATGTTCACACTGCATGAGCGACTGCGGATGGGAATATACCGTGCGGATGGTCTCTTCGGTGGTGCCTTCCGTGCCCAGCAGGCAGTGCTCGATCTTTACCATCTGCTCCCCGACGATGAAATGCTCAAACTCGGCCAGCAGGTCATAGATCTCATTCACGATCCCTGCGGTCGAATTTTCAATGGGCAGTACCGCAAATGCCGCGCTGCCTTCTTCCAATGCCAGCATGGCATCCCGGAAGGTCTCCACATTGCTGGTGTGTGCCTCTTTTCCGAAATAGGCCTCCGTTGCCGCCTGGGAGTAGGAACCTTCTGCTCCCTGGAATACCACAAATGCGGAAGTATCCAGCTGATCCACCGGAATGAACGGCAGCTTGCGCTCTCTGTTTTCCGCCAACTTCCCGTACTGCAGTTTACGGCTCATGCTCATCATCTGCATGAACAGTTCTTCCACGCACTTGCGGTTAAACTCATTCGACGCAAGCGCCCTTACGGTATTGATCTTTTCGTGTTCCCTGGCCTGGTCATACACCTTCCGGCCGGTCTCTTTCTTAAACTCCGCGACCTCTTCGCAAAGCTGCATTCTCTTTTCAAACATCTGCACGATCTGTGCATCCACCTCGTCTAACTGACCTCTGATCTCCGATAAATCCATTGTTTTGCTCCTTACATATTATCTTTATATTTTACCCTAAATAGCGGTAGTTTTCAATTGAAACTGCATAGGTTTTGTGGTATAGTGGTTAAAGTGAATTTTTGTGGGCTTCTCACAACACATCAACAGGAGGTATCTGAAATGACAGCAAAAGAATGTATCTTAGGTCGTCGCAGTATCCGCCAATATTCCGACAAAAAAGTGGACGAATCCGTATTACGCGAGATCGTGGAGGAAGCTTCCTACGCTCCCAGCTGGAAGCATACCCAGATCACCCGTTATATCGCCGTAACGGATCCTGCCATCAAGTCAAAGATCGCACAGGAAGGCACGACGATCTGGCCGGGCAACGGTCGTATCATTGAGCAGGCTCCGGTTCTGGTAGCCGTTACCGTACTCAAGGGGCGTTCCGGTTATGAAAGAGACGGCTCTTTCTCTACCGTTCGTGAGGATCGTTGGCAGTTCTATGATGCCGGAGTAGCATCCCAGACCTTCTGTCTGGCAGCTTACGAACATGGTCTCGGCACCGTGATCCTCGGCTTATTTGACATCGACACCATTTCTTCTATCCTGAATATTCCGGAGGATCGTGAACTGATCGCACTCATTCCTTTGGGATATCCCGCAGAAGAACCTACCGCACCGAAGAGAAAAAGTGTTGACGATCTGTTGACCGTGATATAGTTATTATTTGGGGGAAAATATTTCCCCCTTTTCTTTTGCAAACCTATACTTTATAAGGAGTTTACTATGAGACACTTAATGAATCCGATGGATTTCAGCGTAGAGGAGTTGAACCGACTCTTCGATCTGGCGCAGGACATCGAGGCACATCCCGATGTGTATGCGCACAAATGCGACGGCAAAAAGCTGGCAACCTGCTTCTACGAGCCCAGCACCCGTACGCGCCTGAGCTTTGAGACGGCAATGCTCAATCTGGGCGGCAATGTGATCGGCTTTTCCGATGCCGCATCCTCTTCCGCCAGCAAGGGCGAAAGCGTATCCGATACGATCCGCGTCATCTCCTGCTTTGCCGACATCTGCGCGATGCGTCATCCCAAGGAAGGCGCTCCGATGGTCGCTGCCAGCCGCTCTTCCATTCCCGTCATCAATGCCGGTGACGGCGGTCATCAGCACCCGACCCAGACCCTGACCGACCTGCTCACCATCCGTGCTCTCAAGGGCCGTCTGGATCACTTTACGATCGGTATCTGCGGCGATCTGAAATTCGGCCGTACTGTGCATTCTCTGGTAAATGCGCTGGCACGATACGCAGACATCCACTTTATCTTCATCTCCCCCGAGGAGCTGCGCATCCCCGGCTATCTGCGTGACAAGCTGAACGAAAACGGCCTGTCCTTCAAAGAAGAGGTTCGTCTGGAAGATGTGCTGCCGCAGCTGGATCTGCTCTATATGACCCGCGTGCAGAGAGAGCGCTTCTTCAACGAGGAAGATTATGTCCGTTTGAAAGATTTCTACATCCTGAACAAAGAAAAGATGGAACTGGCGAAGGAAGATATGCTGGTATTGCATCCGCTCCCGCGTGTCAACGAGATCTCCGTCGAAGTCGACGATGATCCGCGCGCCGTTTATTTCAAGCAGGTACAGTACGGCGTTTATGTCCGGATGGCACTCATCCTGACGCTGTTGGAGCTGGCATAACCCGGCATATTAGGTAAAGGAGATAAGAGAATGTTAAATGTAGGCAAGATTGAAGAAGGTTTCGTATTGGACCACATCCCCGCCGGAAAGAGCATGTCCATCTATTATCATCTGGGACTGGATAAACTGGACTGCACCGTGGCGATCATCAAAAACGCCCGCTCCCGCGTGATGGGCCGCAAGGATATCATCAAAGTGGAATGCGACATCAATTCCCTCAACCTGGATGTGCTGGCGGTCATCGACCACACCATCACCGTCAATGTGATCAAAAACGCCGAGATCGTGGAAAAACGCGAACTGGTGCTTCCCAAGGAATTGACGGATATCATGAAATGCCGCAACCCGCGATGCATCACCTCCATCGAACAGGAACTGCCCCACATCTTCTATCTGGCAGATCCCATCAAAGAGCTGTATCGCTGCAAGTATTGCGATGAGAAAAATTCTGAGAGGGATTTCAATTAAGAGAACAAGAACAGACAAGGGGACGGTTCTTGTTGTCTGACAGAGAATTGTTTATTGCTTAGCTTTACAATGATCCTGTCAGACAAAAGAACCGTCCCCATTGTCTGCATTGCTTAGCTTTACAATGATCCTGTCAGACAAAAGAACCGTCCCCATTGTCTGTCTGTTTTAGTTAAATCCGATGACTTCCTGCTTGGGCTTTTCCGTGGGCTCCACTTTGGAAGCGTACAGAACCGGGCCCTCGCCCTTGTAGTCTTTCCAGTATTCTTTCTTGACGGATACCTCCACCTTTACCCAACTGCGGTCCTTGACGGTGTCGGCCTTGTCATACTTGCAGACATAGCCCAGAAAGGTCATATCGTCCGCACAGCATGTCATTGCCATTCGTCCCGGTACAAACGCGCCCTTGGGGAACAGAGGCGGCTTCATGACCATTGCGGTGAATGCGATGGTCTTGTTGAAATACCGCTCGGCGTGATCCATCATATCCATATACCAGATGCCGTAGGTATTGTCATCCAGCTCGATACGATCGGACTTCAGATCATACGGCAGATCCTCTTCAAAGATCTCATTGATCTCGCCGTCCTTGTTTTCAAAGACCACATCCGCCGTAGCGTTAACGGCCTTGATATTACGACGATAGGTTGCCAGATTGTCCATCACCGTATCGCAACGGTTAAAGATGACCAGCTCGGATTTGCGGATCATCTCCGCCACCATCGACTTCATATTGTTGTAGTAGGTCGGGAAGGTCGATGCATCAATGCAGGTGATCTGCTGCTCCAGATTCCAGTGGAACGGCAGTGCCAGATCCTTCATATTCCACATTCCGTTATACTCGATGATGATCCGTTCCACATCGTATTTTTTCTCCAATGCGACCAGCTTGACCGCATCGAATTCTTCTTCGTCTTCCAGCACATGCACGATGGTATTGGCTTTCTTCAAGATGCTCTCATCGTACTCTTCCTCGCCCTCTTCACAAAGCAGCAAAAGTGTCTTGCCTTTGATCTGAAAGTACGGCTGCTGCAGAGTAAACCGGATAAAGCTGGTCTTGCCGCTTTCCAAAAAACCATTGATCAGGTAAACCGGTCTCATTTCTTAAACAACTCCTCCAGTTCTTCCTCGTTGAGTTTGGATCCGATCACACAGAACTTACCGGTCGGCTGCGGTGCACCGGTACGCACATTGCTCTCACCCGGTACATAGTCAAAATAGATCCAGCTGCCGTCTTCTGCCGGTACCATACCCTTGGCACGCAATACCATACCGTAGGTTACCGCATCGGTCAGCTTGCCCAGGAAGCCTTCGATCTCGTCCTTGCTATACTTCGCCGGTGTCTCCATACCCCAGCTGGTAAACACATCATCTGCATGGTGATGGCCATGATGATGGTGATGATGGCACTCGCATTCCGGATCATCGCACTCTTCGCCGTCGTGATGGTGGTGATGATGCTCGTGCTCCTCCTCATCGTGATCGTGATGATGGTGATGCTCGTGCTCCTCCTCATCGTGGTCGTGATGATGGTGATGATGGCATTCGCAATCCGGATCATCGCATTCATCTTCATCGTGATGATGCTTTGCCGTTACCTCTTTTAACAACTCCTCTAACAGATCGTCTGCGCCTTCCATCGTCTCTTTGATGGACTGGCCGGTGATCTGCTCCCACGGAGTGGTGATGATCGTTGCTTCTTTATTGTGCTCACGCAGCAGATCCACCGCTACCTTGAGCTTGTCATCGGTGATCTTTCCGGTACGGCTCAGAATAATGGTACCGGCGTGCTCTACCTGATTGATAAAGAACTCACCGAAATTCTTCACATACAGCTTCGCTTTGGTCGCATCGACAACAACGATCGCACTGTTCAGTTCTACGCCATCGCCCAGATCGGCGGACTCGATCGCACGCACCACATCGGACAGCTTGCCCACACCGGAGGGCTCGATCACGATACGATCCGGCGTAAACTTTGCCATAACATCCTTGAGTGCGGTTCCGAAATCGCCTACCAGAGAGCAGCAGATACAGCCGGAATTCATCTCGGTGATCTCGATGCCGGCTTCCTTTAAGAAACCGCCGTCGATACCGATCTCGCCGAATTCATTCTCGATCAGTACAACCTGCTCGCCCTGCCATGCTTCCTTTAACAGTTTCTGAATTAACGTTGTCTTTCCGGCTCCCAAAAAACCGGAGATCACATCGATCTTTGTCATTTTTATCGCCTCCGAAATTTATGCCCTTCCGCAGCACTTCTTATACTTCTTGCCGCTACCGCACGGACACGGATCGTTCGGATATACCTTCGGCTGGTCGTGCTTGATGGTATTGGCGGTTCTTGCCTCTTTATACAGTGCATCTCTCTTCTCGCGATCAAAGATGCTCTCCCACTCCGGCAGGTTGTACAGCCAGTCTGCACGTGCATCCACCATGTTCTTGTACAGCATTTCCTTATCAAAGCCCAGGTTTACTTCGGTATCTTCTTCCATGGTCTCGATCGGGTTTGCTTCTACAAGGCTCTCGTTGATACCATCCAAAAATGCGGTCATATACATAATGGACAGATTGTACTTCTCTGCCAGTTCCTTTACGGTACCCTTTACCACTTCATCCGGGTTCTTCAACAGTTCCTGATAGACGCGCTTTTCCTCTTTGAAATAATCATTCCACATCTGCTGCATCTTCACTCTGTCGTTGTTCTTTGTGTCGTACGCCATACTGCGCCATGTGTCTAACAGTGCCATTTCTTTCTCTCCTTTAAACTTCCTAATGTGATTTATTTTTTGATCAGCGCGATCGCATCCTTTACGGACTCTACCGCAATGATCTTTATACCTTTTACCTTACCGACCCGCTCTGCATTGCTCTTGGGCAATACGCAGATCTCATACCCCAGCTTGGCCGCTTCGTTCACGCGCTGTTCCGCCATATTGACGCCGCGCACCTCACCGGAAAGTCCCACTTCGCCGAATGCCAGCAATTTGTCATTGACCGGCACATTTAAGAAACTGGATGCCACCGCCATCGCGATCGCCAGGTCTACCGCCGGTTCCACGATACGCATACCGCCGGCAATATTCACATAGGCATCGCAGCTGCCCAGATGCAGTCCCAGTCGTTTCTCCAGCACTGCCATCAGCAGATTGATACGGTTCAGATCCGCACCGGAGGTCTGTCGTCTCGGCAATCCGAAATTGGTCTGGCAAACCAGCGCCTGCACTTCCAGGAGCAGCGGTCTGGTGCCTTCCATCGTACACGCCGTTACCGTACCGCTGGCATTCATCGGCCGATCGTTTAACAGATATTCCGAAGGGTTGGCCACTTCCTGCAGGCCTTCTCCCCGCATTTCAAACACGCCGATCTCGTTGGTCGATCCGAAGCGGTTCTTTACCCCGCGCAGGATACGATAGGACGCGTGCCGGTCACCCTCAAAATACAACACCGTATCGACCATATGCTCCAGGATCCTGGGTCCCGCAACGGTTCCCTCCTTGGTCACATGGCCTACGATAAAGATCGAAATCCCCAGGCTCTTGGAAAGCTGCAGCAATACTGCCGTAGACTCCCGCACCTGCGATACACTGCCCGGCGTGCCCGCCACATCCTCGTTATACATGGTCTGGATGGAGTCGATGATCACGATATTGGGCTTGTCGCGTTTTAAAATGCCGCCGATCTCGGTCAGATTGGTCTCGCACAACAGCTTGATGCCGTCGCCGAACTGCCCGATGCGGTCCGCACGCATACGGATCTGCTTTAACGATTCCTCACCGGAAACATAGAGCACCGACTGTCCTCTGGCCGCCAGTTCTCTGCACGCCTGCAACAGCAGTGTGGATTTGCCGATGCCCGGATCACCGCCCACCAGGATCATGGATCCCGGCACGATACCGCCGCCCAGCACACGGTCCAGTTCCCCGATCCCGGTGCACACACGGTCTTCCTCGCTCAGGCTGATCTCCGACAATGCCTTGGGTTCGGCACTCTCGGTCTTGGCTCCGAAGGTTCCCGCCTTTTTGGCTACCGCCGTGGAAACCTCATGCTCTGCAAAGGTATTCCAGGTCTTGCATGCGGGACATTGTCCCATCCACTTGGCCGATTCAAAGCCGCATTCCGTACAGAAAAAAACTGTCTTGCTCTTTGCCTTTGCCATCTTATGCTTTCTTGATCTCGACAGCGACTTCGCCTGCGCCTGCCAGCTCCACGCTCATGGAAAGCTTGCCGCCCAGGTTGGTCTTCATATGTCCGGCATCTGCACCGGCAACGATCACTTCATAATCGGTATCTTCTGCCAGACCCAGAGTGATCTGCGCATCTTCCGGTCCGTCTACGACAAACTTGATGCCGTCTGCGGTCTCTTCAAAATTGTTTACCGCGGTTCCCGGAACGGATTCATACAGCACCATACCGTTCTTTTCCAGGCGGGTGATCTCGTTAAAGGTCTTTACCTTCAGCAGATCGCCTGCATGCTGAAAATCTTCTACTTTGGACTTTGCAGCCAGGGTGTAATCACCGAAGCTGATCTTTCCGTCTGCCTCTGCACGAAGTAACTCTTTTACTGCTGCCATTTGTTTTCTCCTCCGATACTTTGATTTATCGTTCGTAATGTTATCGCTTTTTGCCCCTCATCCGACTACGGGCACCTTCCCCACAAGCCGGGGGCAGGCAAGAATGTCTTACGACACTGTTTTGCTTACTTTTGCGTCCTTCTTCACGAATACGATCCTGCCGTCTTTTAATGCGGTGGATACGCTGTCTCCGAAGCCGATGCGACCGGATAACAGTTCCTCTGCCAGCGGGTCCTCCAGCTGTGTCTGGATGGCACGCTTTAACGGTCTGGCGCCCATCTTCAGATCGGCGTACTTTTCGATCAGATGATCCTTTACCGCCGGTGTGATCGTCAGCGTGATCTCCATCTGGTCGCTGCATCTTGTGCACAGATCCTTGGCCAGGAGCGTTACGATCTTTTTCAGATCCGCTTTCTTTAACGGATGGAATACCAGGATCTCATCGATACGGTTGATGAATTCCGGTTTGAACAGGCGTCGTACCTCTTCCATCACGCCTTCCCGCATCCGCTCGTAATCCAGCTTTTCATCGGCCTTTGCGGTAAAGCCCAGCTGCTTGGGAGCGATGATCCGCTGTGCCCCGGCATTGGAGGTCATGATCAGGATCGTGTTCTTGAACGATACCTTTCGGCCCTGTGCATCCGTGATATGTCCGTCGTCCAATACCTGCAACAGGATATTGAAGACATCCGGATGTGCCTTTTCCACCTCGTCAAACAATACGACGGAATAGGGATTCTGGCGCACCTTTTCGGATAACTGTCCGCCCTCTTCGTATCCCACATATCCCGGCGGTGAGCCGATCAGTTTGGATACCGAGTGCTGTTCCATATATTCCGACATATCGACACGGATCAGAGAATTCTCCGAACCGAATACCAGCTCTGCCAAGGCTTTGGACAGCTCGGTCTTGCCCACACCCGTCGGTCCCAAAAACAGGAACGATCCGATGGGTCTCTTGGGATCCTGCAGTCCCACACGCCCTCTGCGGATGGCACGCGCTACGGCCCCTACCGCTTCTTCCTGTCCGATCACCCGCTTGTGCAGGGTATCTTCCAGTTTGAGCAGTCGCTCGCTTTCTTTCTCTGCCAGTTTGCGCACCGGGATCTTGGTCCAGATGCTGACCACTTCGGCGATCGCGTTTTCATCCACTGCGCTGGCGCTGCCGTGGCTGCGTCTCTCGTGATCGTCTTCCATCTTCTGCAGCCTTGCTTTTAACTTGGCCTGCTCGGCACGCAGTTCTGCCGCCTGTCCGTAGGCCTCGATCCGGATGGACCGCTCGATCTGGTCATCCTTCCTGTTGATCTCTTCCTGCAGCTGCTTTAATTTTTCCGGAAGGATCATTCCCTTCAGTTTCTTGGCCGCCGCCGCCTCATCGATCAGGTCGATCGCCTTGTCCGGCAGGAAACGGTCATTGATATAGCGTTCCGAAAGTCGTACTGCACTTTCGATGGCTTCCGGCAAAATGGAAATGCCGTGATGCTCTTCGTATTTGGGTGCCACACCTTTCAGGATCTCGATGGCTTCCTCCACAGTCGGCTCCTCGACGGTAACCGGCTGGAAACGCCGCTCCAGTGCAGCATCCTTGGAAAAATACTTGCGATATTCCGCAATGGTTGTGGCGCCGATCAGATGGATCTCGCCTCTTGCCAGTGCGGGTTTCAAAATATTCGATGCGTCGATGGAGCCTTCTGCCCCGCCGGCACCGATGATCGTATGGATCTCGTCCAAAAACAGGATCACATCGCCGCTGCCGATCACTTCGGCCATCAGGCGTTTTAATCTTTCTTCAAACTCACCGCGGTAACGGCTGCCGGCTACCATTCCCGACAGGTCCATAGTGATCAGTCGTTTGTCCTTGACGGTATCGGGTACATCCCCGATGGCGATGCGATTGGCAATGCCCTCGACGATCGCCGTCTTTCCCACGCCCGGTTCACCGACCAGACAGGGATTGTTCTTGGTTCTGCGGCTCAGGATCTGGATCACACGCTGGATCTCACCGGTACGCCCGATCACGGGGTCCAGTTTGCCCTCTCTCGCCAGCTGGGTCAGGTCCTTGCCGAACTGTTCCAGCATCGGGGAAGATTCCTTGCTGCCGCTCTTGCCCTTGTTCTTTGCCATCTTGCGGATGTACGGTGCCGCATCCTGCCCCATAAAGTTGATGGCATCCTTCAGGAATTTGTTCAATTCCATCCCGCACGCATACAGCAGTCGCAGGGCGATGCAATCCGTGGTAAAAACGATCGCCAGCAGCAGATGCTCCGTTCCGGTAGCCGCCGCCTTGGTCTCCCGTGCGATGTGGTGGGACATATTTAATACTTCCTGCGCTTTGACCGAATAGTCCCTGCGCTCCTTGATCAGCAGACCGCCCTGGGGTGCAAGAGTCTCCCGCATCAGTTCCAGCAGTCTGGTCTCATAGATCTGATTTTCACGCAACAAAGCAGCTGCCACGCCTGTTCCTTCCCGAAGCAGACCTGCCAGTATATGCTCTGTCCCGATATATCCGGCATGCAGTTCCCGCGAGATCTTTTCCGCGTAACCGAGTGCCGCGTTTGCTTTTTCCGTAAACTCTGATTGCAATGATGTAACCTCTTACTTCTTGAGTGTATTATATCAAACAAGACGCCTAAATACAACGATAACTATCCGGAATAAAACTGCCATTCCGAATAGTTATCTGAAAGCTCAGGTCTCTTCAAAAGAGTGGATCAAATCATTCTTCGTCGTCATCCGTTACCGGTCTGCTCTGACGCTGCTGCGGTCTCTGAGCGCCGCCCTGTGCGCTGCGTCTGGTTACCGGTGCTGCGCCGCCCTGCGGATTTCTGCGTACCGGCTGACCCTGGCCGCCCTGCGGGTTTCTGCGAACCGGCTGGCCCTGACCCTGCGGTCTCTGTCCCTGTCTCGGTGCTGCGCCGCCCTGCGGATTTCTGCGTACCGGCTGACCCTGACCCTGGCCACCCTGCGGTGCCGGTCTGGACTGCGGTCTTGCAACCGGTTTCTTTACCGGCTGAAAATCTTCTTCCTCGTCGTCGTCATCATCCTCATCGTCGTCATCGTCATCATCATCGTCGTCGTCATCCTCGCTGCGGTTGCTGAACGCTTTGTATCCGAGGAAACCGCAAGCTACTACCAGGATTGCGATCACTACACCCATAACGATCACGATGGTACCGTTACCGCCTTCTGCGGTTGTTTCCGTTGTCTGCGCGGATGCTGCATTCAACAGGAAATCGGTGTAACGGATCCAGCGGCCTTCTGCGGAATCATACAGATACCAACCGGTATTGCCTTCCGGAGAAGATGCATAGAAAATATAGAAAGTATCATTGGTCCAGGCACTTACTTCGCGATTGTTAATGCGGATCTTTACATCCTTGAAACCTTCCGGAAGAGTCGGGGCCTGCGGGTTGCCGTCCTCACCTGCCGGCGGGTCCATCGGGGAAATGCTGCCGGATACCGTCGGTGTGGTATCTGCACCGGTCTCTGCCGGAGCCGCATCGCCCCCCTCTGCCGGCTGCGCATCACCGCCCTCTGCCGGCTGTGCATCGCCGCCCTCTGCCGGAGCTGCATCTGCCACATCTACAAAATCGCTGCGGATATAACCGTTAATGGTACTGCCGTTTACTTCACCGGTGATCTCGTACCATGTATAACCATCGCTGCCTTCCGTGCTGCTGACGATCGTGAAGCTGTCGCCGCCGTTTACCTTGGCTACTTCGCTTCCGTTTACGGCACTGGCACGAACCTTAACATCGGTCTTGCCGGCCTTTACGGTAGCCGTACCGCCTTCATGCTCTGCATGTACAAACATCTGCATTGCAATAAATACTACCACTGTCATAAGCAAAGCCAGGCCGTATCGGATCCCTGTTCTTGCGCTGTTTCTTCTCAATCCTGTCTCCATAGTTAAACCTCTTCTCCCTTTCTTGCTGCGATCGCGATGTCCCTGCCAATTGTGTTAGTTTACATATCTTGGCATTCTGTCAACCATTATAACTTGTATTTTACGCCTCGTCAATCGCTTTTCCGATGTCATGCCGCATATATTTGTTGGAAAAATCAACCCATTCGGTCGCCTCGTAAGCCTTCTTGCGGGCCTCCTTGAGGTTGGATCCTTTTGCGGTAACACCCAGCACACGGCCGCCGTTGGTCACGATCTTGCCGTCTGCAAACTTGGATCCTGCGTGGAAGCAGAAGTAATCATCCTTGCCGTCAAATTTTTCCAGTCCGGTGATCTCTTTGCCCTTTTCGTAAGACAACGGATATCCGTCGGATGCCAGCACGACACATACGGCTGCATTGTCTTCAAACTGCAGATCCACCTGATCCAGAGTGCCGTCTACGCAGGCCTCCATCACTTCCAGCAGATCGTTCTTCATACGAGGCAATACCACCTGTGCCTCCGGATCGCCGAAACGGGCATTGTATTCCAACACCTTCGGTCCGTCCGGTGTCAGCATCAGTCCGAAGAAGATAACGCCCTGGAAAGTTCTGCCTTCCTTTGCCATAGCTTCCACGGTGGGCTCGTAAATGTTCTTTACGCAGAATTCATGCACTTCCTGAGTATAGAACGGGCTCGGGGAAAAGGTTCCCATACCGCCGGTGTTCAGACCTTCGTCGTTGTCCTTTGCGCGCTTGTGATCCTGTGCGCTGGACATTACACGGATGGTCTTGCCGTCCGTAAAGGTCAGAACCGATACCTCGCGTCCGGTCATAAACTGCTCTACTACCATACGGTTTCCGGCAGTACCGAACTTCTTATCCTGCATGATCTCTTTCACGCCGGCAATGGCTTCTTCCTTGGTCTTGCAGATCAGCACACCCTTACCCAGTGCCAGGCCGTCTGCCTTGAGCACGATGGGGAACTTGGCGGTCTCCAGATACTTCAGAGCCTCCTGCGCATCGTCAAAATTCTCATACGCTGCCGTCGGAATATAATATTTCTTCATCAGATCCTTGGAGAAGGCCTTGCTGCCCTCCAGGATCGCCGCATTTTTTCTGGGGCCGAATGCACGGATGCCGGCTGCCTCAAATTCATCCACCAGGCCGCCTGCCAGAGGATCATCCGGTGCCACGATGACAAAATCGATGGCCTTTTCTTTTGCAAAAGTCACCAGTTTGTCAAACTCCATCACACCGATATTTACACACTCCGCCAAAGCCGCAATGCCGGCATTTCCGGGTGCGCAATACAGTTTATCCACCTTCGGGCTCTTTGCGATGCCCATAGCGATCGCGTGCTCTCTTCCGCCGCCGCCTACGATCAGTACTCTCATACGAACCTCCTGTTTTCGAATGCCCGGATCAAAGCTCTCCGTTTGCGATCTGGTCGATCACCTGCGGGAGCAGGATCCATTCCGCTTCTTCCATAACACGCCGCTGCAATGTTTCCGGCGTATCCCCTTCCTGTACATACACGGCCTTCTGTGCGATGATCGGACCGGTATCGGTGCCTTCATCCACATAATGCACCGTAGCACCCGTCACTTTGACGCCGCGTGCCAGTGCTGCTTCGTGTACTTTCAAACCATAAAAACCATCCCCGCAAAATGAAGGGATCAGGGACGGATGGATATTGATGATCTTTCCGCTGTATTTCTTAACCAGTTCCTGCGGCAATACCACCAGGAAGCCGGCCAGCACGATCAGATCCGGCTCTGCCGCATCGATCGCATCCAACAACGCCTTGTGGAAGCTTTCCGTATCCGCAAAGTCCTTCTTTGCCACGGTCACGCCTTCGATACCGGCTTTGGCCGCACGCTCCAGCGCAAATGCCCCATGCTTGTTGGAGATCACGCGCACCAGCTGTGTGTTGCGGATCTTGCCTGCTGCCACCGCATCGATGATCGCCTGCAGATTGGTGCCTCCGCCGGAGACACAGACCGCTACCCTCAGCATATGGTCACGCTCTTTTCGCCGCTGACGGTCTCACCGACGATAAATGCCTTCTCGCCGGCTGCATTCAGTGCCTTTACTGCGGCATCTGCCTGAGACGGATCCACTGCCAGCATCATACCAACGCCCATGTTGTAGGTGTTGTACATCATCTGCTCTTCGATCTCGCCTGCGCTCTGCAGCAACTTGAAGATGGGCGGTACTTCGTAGCTGTTCTTCAGTACCTTTGCACCGATGCCTTCCGGGAACATTCTCGGGATATTCTCATAGAAACCGCCGCCGGTGATGTGGCTGCAGCCCTTGATCGTAACGCCGGCATCCTGAACGGCCTTCAGAGCCTTGACATAGATGCGGGTCGGGGTCAGCAGTGCATCGCCCAGAGACATACCCAGTTCGTTATTGTAACGGATCAGATTGTCCGTTGTCATCTGAAATACCTTGCGTACCAGAGAGAATCCGTTGGAATGTACACCGCTGGAAGCGATACCTACCAGCACATCCCCCGGCTTGATATCCTTGCCGGTGATCAGGTTCTTCTCATCTACGGCACCTACTGCAAAACCAGCCAGATCGTATTCTTCTTCCGGCATCAGTCCCGGGTGCTCTGCGGTCTCACCGCCAACCAGTGCGCATCCTGCCTGGGTGCAGCCTTCTGCCACGCCCTTTACGATCAGCGCGATCTTTTCCGGATAGTTCTTTCCGCAAGCGATATAATCCAGGAAAAACAGCGGTTCCGCACCTGCACATGCAATATCGTTTACACACATTGCCACGCAGTCAATACCTACCGTATCATGCTTGTCCAGCAAAAATGCCAGTTTGATCTTGGTACCTACGCCGTCCGTTCCGGAAACCAGCACCGGCTTGTCCATCGTCTTGATCTTTTCCATAGAAAAGGCTCCGGAAAAACCGCCGATCCCGCCAAGTACTTCGGGGCGCATCGTCTTCGCCACATACTTCTTCATCAGTTCGACCGACTGATACCCTGCCTCAATGTCTACACCGGCTTTCTTGTAATCCATTTTTTTCCTCCGTTTCATAAAGGGCTCCGTGGCCGCCCGAAAGCAGTCCTTTTGCCCGCCACAGGTTTGCGGATGTCATCCACAAGCCTACATTGTACCCAACTTTTTGATTTATGGCAACCATAAATATTTATATTGAAAGTTATATCCCGGCTTCCCCTCAAAGGGAAGGCAAGGATGTTTCTCAATATTCCTTGTATCCGACTTCCTGCAGGCGGGCATCCTTCTTCTCCACCTGCTCCTTCAGATCCTTGGTGTATGCCTTGAGCTTGTCCAGCAATGCCGCATCGGAGGTAGCCAGGATCTTGGCTGCCAGCAGACCTGCATTGGTTCCGCCGTTGATCGCAACGGTGGCTACCGGGATACCGGACGGCATCTGTACGATAGAATACAGGGAATCGCGTCCGCCCAGGGATGTGGTGTGCATCGGGATACCGATCACCGGCATCGGGAAGATCGCTGCGCACATGCCCGGCAGATGTGCTGCCATGCCTGCGCCTGCAATGATCACCTTGATACCTGCATCTTCTGCGGTCTTTGCATATTCAAAGAAGACATCCGGTTCACGATGCGCGGAAATGATGCGCATATCAAAGCTGATCCCCAGCTGCTCCAGTACTTCTGCTGCTTTCTTCATTACGGGCATATCCGAATCGCTGCCCATTACAATTCCTACCTGTGCCATGTTTTTGTTCTCCTTTTCTTTATTAGTCCTCAAATGCTTTATTTAACTCTTCCGTTCCCGGCAGCACAAAGCGGCCGTTCTCGATGACCGGTACCCTGCGGCCGTCCGTATAGATGGCTTCCAACAGTCCCAGTTCGTCGTAAGGGATCGTCACATCCGTGTGGCAGCCGAAGTATGCTTTCTTCGGTTCGGTCTTGCGCAGTCTCGACACTTCGTTGTCCCTGGCAATGATCTCCTTGCCGTCCGGATTGTACGATTTGTTGTCTTCCTCGTGGGAATAGCAGGTATCGCCCACTGCGAAATGCGGTCCGGTCTTTTCCGCGATCAGGATCGGCAGTCTGCTTTCGATGCCGTACTTTCTGGCCATCACAAAGGCCGTCGTGTTGGTACCGATCGCCGCCTCGCCCATCGGCAGGCTCGGATGATGGAACAGTACATTTTCTTCTATGTATCTGCGATTCTCTTCTTCTTCCGCAAAGTTTGCGCAGTGATAATCGCTCACCATACCGTCGGTAAAGGTCAGGGACAGATCCTTGTACTCCAGTTCGTCCAAAAACACCCGGCTGACATGCAATACGCCGTTGGTCCCTTTCAGCACCGGCGAAGTAAATACCTCTCCCACCGGAATGTTCACATCCGCAACGCAGTTTTCAAATGCGGTCTGCGTGGCCGGATCCTCGGGAATGCGCAGCGCCACGGTCAGATCCGTGCGGTTTGCCCCGCTGCCCTTGACATGCATATATGCCGCACCGCTCAAGGTATCGATCAGCACCGCCTGGATCTTTTGGTATTTCTGATAATCCAGAGTATTGATCTCGATCGTCGCGTTGAAGATTGCTTCAAACTGCTCTCCGATGCTCGGCACCGGGAAGGCGATGATCGTAAAACTGCGTTCCTCGCCCGGAATATATTGATTGGTGATACGGGTGTTTTCCATACGGAACCGTGCCACCAGTCCCTGCTGTTCTTTATCATAATGGCAGGCTTCTTTTTTGTTCTGCGGCTCGAAGGGGATATCCCCGAAGATGTCGATCACCGCAGGACCCGCGTGCCCCGCCGCCGCTTCTTTATAAGCAATATAGCCCTGTTCAATGCACTCCAGACGGCGGTTCACCAAATGTCCGTCCAGGATCAGCGCCAGATCTTCCTTATGATCATAATCGTACTGCTTGTTCGGATTGGCTCCGAAGAAACCGTTTTTCTGTACACCTCTGCCGAAAAACAGACTGTCCGTTGCCCGGTAGACGGTGCACTGCAGTCCCATCCGTTCAAAATTCTCGACTGCCTTTTTCACCACGCGTTCAAAGCCCAGCGGGTAGCGGATGTTGGCCGTTTTCTTCCTGGACAGATCCTTGCCGGTATTGATAAATCCGATGCGATAGCCTTCCGTATAGGTGTCTGCCATCAGATCGATCCGCTCCTGCGGCAGATTCGCCAGATAGGTCGCAAGCTTGATCTCATTTTCCGTGATATATTCGCCGAAACGATACAGATAGCCCGGATCCGACAGATCGCTCTTCTCGATCAGATCCCGCGCAAAACTGCGGCTCGCATCCACCACCTGTGCCACGCGGCGTTCGCACTCGGTCTCGTAATAGTCGCTGACAAAATAATACAGCGCATCCTTCATCTGCGCATATTCCGGCTCCATACCGTCTTCCGCAAACGATGTCTGCACGATGGTATAGAGTTCCAGCAAAAATTCCATACGGATGAGCACCGGTTCCGTTTCCTGTTCGTACGCATACGGAATGGCACTGCGCATCTCGGCGGCCACTGCGGACAACAACCGTCCGGTCTCTTCGCCAAAGACGGCTACCGCTTTTGCCGGATCGCAAAAACTCTTTTCGTACTGCCCCGGCAGGATCTCCCGGTACAATGCCGCATTCCAGTCACGGTATTGCGCATCGCTCACATTCCCTGCCGCAATGGCCTCCCGTACCTCGCAAAGCTGCAACAGCAGTTCGATCTGTACCACAAAAAAATCCCGCCAGTCACCCGGCAAGGTTTTTTCGGTATTTGTATCCTCTTTTTGACCGGTCAGTTCGCCGATCAGTTCTCGAAGCCTCGCTTCTGCAAGCTCCAGACGTTCTTCCATTCTGATTTTACCTCAATTATTCACCGTCTCCGCTCAAATGGTCCCGAAGAACAAAAACACTGCCCCGCAGAGCAATACCAGCAGGTTCAGCCCGATCCCGAGATCCGGAAACAGCCGATAGCGGTCCGGCTGCAATCTGGCCGCGATCGCCATTCCCAGTCCGACGATCGACATAAACACTGCCAGCGCAACAGCCGCTCCGTGCCTTGCTTCTACCAGTCCGTTATTCCGGTATCCGGACCACACGGACGCGACGATCGCCACAATTCCGATCACCGCCAGATTGACCGCCATGATCGCCTTGAGCGAATGCCGCTTGTTTGTAAACTTATATTTTTCGAATAAAGCCATGATCGATATGTACTTTGTTTAGAACATCAGCTTGGACTTACCGTTCTGCAGCTTCACGCCGGCAACGATCATCAGGATGCCGCAGGTGAGGCCGACTACCAGAGTCGTGATCCCCAGTGCGATGTTCCAAGCACCTGCTCCGCCCATCAGTTTGTATACTTTTTCTTCCATACCGATACTCCTTTCCATGCAGTCCGTCTATTATCGCATTTTATGCCTTTGCGCCGTACTCCTTGTAATAAGCGTCAATGGCTGCTTTGATATCGTCCGTGATCACGCTGTTCTCTTTGCCGTACAGGTATTCCGTTACATCCGCCATCGTTACGATCGCTGCGGTCGGGAATCCGTACAGATCGCTGATCTCCGCCAGCGCGCTCTTTTCACCCTTACCTTTTTCCATACGGTTCAAGGAAACGATCAGACCTTTGATCTCCACATTTGCCTGGGAGGTCAGGATCGGATGGGTCTCCTCGATAGACTTACCGGAAGTGGTCACATCCTCGATCATTACCACGCGGTCGCCGTCCTTTAAGTTGGAGCCCAGCATAATGCCTACATCACCGTGATCCTTTACTTCCTTACGGTTGGAAGCATATTTCACATCCACGCCGTACAGTTCGCTGATCGCCATCGCCGTTGCCACGCTCAGGGGAATGCCCTTGTAAGCCGGCCCGAAGAGCACATCAAAGTCCAATCCGAAATTGTCGTGGATTGCCTGCGCATAATACTTACCCAGTCTGCGCAGCTGTGTACCGGTCACATAAGCGCCGGCATTCATAAAGAAAGGAGACTTGCGTCCGCTCTTTAAGGTAAAATCACCAAACTTCAGCACCTTACTCTCTAACATAAAATCGATAAATTCCTGCTTATACTGTTCCATCGCTTTCTCCTCTCAATTTGCATGCTTTCATATTTTCATGTCAAATGCGCATCTATTTTATCATATCAGCTGTTTTATTTCAAGACAGCGGCTTTTCGTACTCCTCCAAAAAGTGATGCCGCACCCCATTCTTCTTATACGCCACCACGGTATCCAGGTTCACATTTTCCATACTGCCGAAGATATTGGCCTCCACGAAGGGATTCTCCTTCTTCAGCTGTGCAATCAGTTTCTTGGTCTCCAGACGCTTGGACGATGTGGTTCCGTCTTCGTGGCAAGTGGAGCATGTCTCGGTGAAATGGCACGCGCACTGCAGGAAATGCAGATTGTTGTAATCCCGCCATGCGCAGATATCGCTCTCCCGCACCAGATAAAGGGGCCGGATCAGTTCCATCCCTTCAAAGTTCGTGCTGTGCAGCTTTGGCATCATGGTCTGTACCTGCCCGCCGTAGAGCATTCCCATCAGGATCGTCTCGATCACATCATCATAATGATGCCCCAGTGCGATCTTATTACACCCGAGTGCTTTGGCGTGGCTGTACAGATAGCCCCGACGCATGCGCGCACACAGATAGCAGGGATTCTTCTCGATCGTATCCACGGCATCAAAGATATCACTCTCAAAGATCTGAATGGGGATCCCCAGCGCCTTCGCATTGCTCTCGATGAGCGCCCGGTTTTCTTTGTTATATCCCGGATCCATCACCAGAAAGGTCAGGTCAAACTCCACCTGCCGGTGCGTCTTGATCTCCTGAAAAAGTTTTGCCATCAGCATGGAATCTTTTCCTCCGGAGATACATACGGCGATGCGGTCGCCTTCCTTGATCAGCTCGTATTTCTTGCACGCCTTGGCAAACGGCGTAAACAGCTGCTTATGGAATTTCTTGCGGATGCTCAACTCTGCCCTCTCCTGGCGTTCTTTCTGCGCATCTTCCCTGGACAGATCCGCGCGAATATAGCCCATATAGCCTTCCGCCAGGCTATAGCAGTCCCTGCCTTCCAATAACGCCGGCTCGCCGATCTCCCTGGATTTGCGCCCGATCTGGCAATAAAAGATCAGTTTCTTCTCCGCCGGGATCGCCGCGATCTGCTCCGCCGCCGTTCCATTCTCGATTGCCTCGGCCTCCACCGCGATGGCCCCCGGCAGCATCCCGTACTCCCGCAGACCTTCGTCCCGGATATCGATCAGAACATACTCCCGCTCCGACAATGCCTGCAATTCCTCTATTGTGATCTCTCTCAATTCACTCATAAAACAACCTTTTTCATCCCTTTACCCATAATATTTCAAGGATTTTACACATCCGATACTTCCGTATTATTTAATCCAGCCACTCTATGCTTTTTACCAATATGATCTCGCATGCAGTACCGCCGACATCATCCCGAGAGGTAGAACTATACCAGTAAAAATCTTTCTTGGAAGGACTATGACCATCGATATAGACCAGATAACCCTGCACTCGTATATGATCTCCGACTTTGATCCTTTGGATTGCTTTTCGCGTGGAATCATCCAACGCGACCAAATGATTGTTGGAATACTGTTTCAAGACATCAGAAACGCTCCCCACAAGCGCAAGTTTTTCCTGACTGTCCACCTTGTTCTTAAGCCCTCGATCCGTAGGCTGCCAGTGAAAACCCACCTGCACATTCAATTCCGCCACTTTCCCCCAGGCAAGCCCGATATCTCTCGGTGAAAGCTTATCCTCCGGACTGGATCCATAATAATTATTCGTGGAGACCACCAGTCCCTCAATGTCATAAGCATAATGATAATTCAAGGTGATATCATATCCGCTTATTACCATCTGTTCCACGCCGCTCGCTTCGGTCTGGATCGGTTCCCGTATCCCGGCAACACTCCGTTGCTTCCCCCATTGAAAATTACGAAATACCAAAAAGAGCAAGAACAACAAAAGGACAAAAAGGATCACCAGTCGCCTTTTTCGTTGATTCTCTTCATACATGTTTGAGTTCCCTTTCTGTTTGCTGTTTTTCCTTTTCTCAATTACCTATTCAATAAATATAACGCATTACCTGCTGTATTTCTACTAAATATTTATTGTCCCTTATAAAAGTTTGCAGACACGGGCATAGCAAAAACCAGGCAGACACGGGGACGGTTCTTTTGTCTGACCGGCTATCTCAGACACGGAGCCGTCCAGTAAAGACAGTTTTCTCGCTGTGCCTCCGCAAGAAGTTTGCTCGCCCTGCGC
>CAMJAP010000022.1 GCA_946403625.1 uncultured Lachnospiraceae bacterium | reverse complement strand
CAGGCACGGAAAGATGCGATTGGAATGTATCAGAACGGACTTACTGCGGACACAATAGCAACGATTATTGATAGGAATATCAACACCATCCAGCAGTGGCTGGAAGAGGCCGAAGAAGCCGCCCCGGCAACCAAATAAAATAACGACAGGCATCGAAAAGCAGCAGATCACAACAATCCGCTGCTTTTTTAAAAAGGACAACGGCGGATAGGGGAGATGATATGGAAGCATTGATCATTGGCGGAAGCGGCGGTTTGAGCAGTGTGGTGGCGAAAACCGCAATGAAGAATAACTACCGGGTGTGGACGGTGACACGCGGCGAGCGGGAGTTGCCGGACGGCGTGAATGCCCTGAAGGCCGATCGTAATGATGCGGAAAAACTGAAGGAAGTCCTGGCGGCTTGCAACAGAAAATGGGATGTGGTGTTTGATTGCATTTGTATGAACCGTACGCATGCCATGAACGATCTGGAGATACTGCCGGCATTTACGGACCGACTGGTGGTGGTTTCTACGGATTCTGTGTATGACGGGCGCTTTAAAAGGATCCCGGAGACGGAAGACGGGATCTGTGTGGAAGAAAGCTGCTCTGACGAAGAGTGCTCATATGCGGGGAATAAAAGGCGTATGGAAGAGGTCTTTCTTCAGGATATGCGTTCCGGAGCGTCCGGACTACAGATCACCATTTTCCGGCCAGGGCATATATACGGGCCGGGCTTTTTGCTCGGATGCTTTCCGGAGCATAGCCGGCAGAAGGAACTGCCCGAATTGATCCGGAAGGGTGAACCGATCCGGCTGGTCGGTATGGGGACCTATGTGATCCATCCGATCTATGTGGATGATCTGGCGGAGACGCTGGTCGATTGTGCGGCAAATCCCAAAACCTATCAGCAGATCTTTTGCATCGGCGGGCCGGAAGCGGTGGAAAACAAAACATATTACGAGACCATAGCGGAGTGCCTGGGCGTAGAACTGAAACTGGAGGAGATTCCGTTAGCCGGATATCTTGAGAAGCATCCCGAATACTCCGGCCACCTCTGCCACCGAGTATATGATCTGACGAAACTTAGGGAAACCGGAGTAAAAATGCCTTCTGTTCATCTGAAACAGGGCATTGCCGCAAGCCTTAAGGCGTTGGGGTAGGAGCTGCATCTCCAAAAGATGCCGATGTGGTTACGGGATTGGCGATTTGGCTGGCCGGCAAGCCGTGACGAACGAAAAAAGCGAACAAAGATTCGATTTTGCTGCGGGATTAATTGGACACTCCGAGATTTAAAATATACCCAGCAGCACGGAACATACCGAGGGGGCACACACAGACAGAGGAGGTAGGCGTTATGTCAAGAATGATCTGGTGGCAATGCGGTAGAAAGAAGCGGTATCGGGACGAGCATACGGCGAATCAGTTTCGTAAGAAATGCGAACAGGCCAGAGGGAAAAAACTGGACTACTATTGGTGCGGTTACTGCAAAGGGTATCATCTGACAAGTTGTGTCGATGAGGAGGATACGGAAGAAAGAGCCGGATGATCCGGGGGAGTGGGGCCTCGGATTGTCTGTATCCGGATCATGGGATCATCAAAGGATATAGGATAAAAGCCGGGGAGCATAGGAGCTTCCCGGCTTTCTGTTATGTAATGCGTGCAACTATCAGTGAAGCACGCCAGGGGAGGTGCTTGGCACCTCGAAGGGGATTCTATCATATTCTGAATAAGACCATCAACAACATATTAAATCTGGGATGAGTTATGTAAACCAAACCAACATGGATTTGTGCATATTATCCTATAAAACTTGAGAAAAGCGTTTGGGAATGGTACAATTTACAGTGCATGATTTTTGGCTAAAGGTTTAGAGTGCCATCATATATTCTGGAAAACGCATTGCCTGTTACGGTGAATTGTTATTCAAAGCGACAGGCATCAACGTGGGGAAAAGCAAATGTCTGTGACAATAACAAATCTGATAAAAAATGGATTGGATGCTGCTTATATAGATGGGACAACAGTAGTTGATCCTGTATATAAACCGGAGTTTATCACCAATGATCGTTTTCGGGGGAAAAAGGTGCTTTCATCTGTGGAAGATGAGTTGCTTAGATGCGATCGTTTTGAGATAAGCGTGGCTTTTATTACATTGGGGGGAATAACCCCGTTGCTTCAGACATTGAAAGAACTCGAGCGAAAGAATATTCCTGGAAGAATTCTTACAACAAACTATTTGAGTTTTAGTGAACCCAAAGCGTTAGAAAAACTTCACGAGTTAAAGAATATCAAAATAAAAATGTATGATGCGGAAGAGGCGAGAACCGGTTTTCATACAAAAGGTTATATATTCAAGAAGGCTGAAGTGTACCGGATCATTATTGGCAGTTCCAATATGACGAGTACAGCGTTGACCAGTAATTGGGAGTGGAATACGAAGCTTGTTTCTACCGAGAAAGGGGAAATGGCGTCACTGATCATAAAAGAGTTTGAACAGTTATGGAACAGCGAATGGGCACTGGATTACGAACGTTTTTATGATATATACAAAGAACGATATCGGATCATAGATCATCAGAGGAAGATCGCCAAAACGGAAGAGATTCCTTCTCTTGAGAAATATACGCTGAAACCGAATTCTATGCAGGAGAGGTTTATTGCCGGACTTCGAAAAATTGTTGAGGCTGGTGAAGATAGGGCATTATTGATCAGTGCAACAGCAACCGGGAAGACTTATGCATCTGCGTTTGCTATGAGAGAATTGGGTTTTGAACGAGTACTGTTCTTGGTTCACAGAAATCAATTGGCCCGACAAACGAAAAAGTCTTACGAAAAAGTTTTCTCAAGTACAGTTTCTATGGGAATCGTATGTGGCAAAGATTCGCTGGATAATTGCAAAGATAAAGATTTTGTATTTGCAACCGTTCAGACACTCTCAAGAGATGAAAATCTTTGCTATTTTGCCCCGGACTATTTCAGCGCAATCATTTTGGATGAAACGCATCATTCGGTAGCGAATACATATCAGAAGATTATGCACTATTTCAAGCCAAGACTTTGGCTTGGAATGACTGCAACACCGGATAAGAGGGATGATCATATTGAAGGACGGAATGTCTATGAGCTTTTCCATTATAATATAGCTCACGAAATTCGGTTGCAGCAGGCTATGGAAGAAAATCTGCTGTGTCCGTTTCATTATTTTGGAATTACAGACCTTTCTGTTATTGGCGATGATGAGAACGAATCACGTGATTTCAATATGCTGACCAGTGATGAAAGAATAAAGCATATCGTTGAACAGGCAGATTATTACGGATACAGCGGTAAAAAGGTAAAGGGACTCATTTTCTGTAGTAAAATTAAGGAATCCGAAGTGCTGGCGGATAAACTGAATCATACGATTAATCCGGCAACTGGAAAATATTTTAGAACGATTGCTTTAAATGGCAGTGCTTCAGAAGAGGAACGCCAGGAAGCTTTTGAACGTTTGGCGGCAGACGAAGATGATTTGGAGGGGAGACAACCATTAGATTATATTCTTTCTGTAGAAATATTAAACGAAGGTGTTGATATCATTGAGGTGAATCAGGTAATCATGCTTCGGCCTACGGAGTCGCCGATTGTGTTTATACAGCAGTTGGGAAGAGGACTACGAAAAGCAGAAGGGAAAGAATATGTTGTAATACTTGATTTCATCGGAAATTACAATAACAATTTTATGATACCGATCGCACTTTCCGGAGACAGATCCTATAATAAAGACAATATTCGGAGATTTGTTATGGAGGGATGCAGGGTGCTTCCGGGAGCATCGACAATACATTTTGATGAAATCAGCAGGAAAAAGATTTTTGCTTCTGTAGATAATGCAAATTTTAGTGATATAAAGCTGATCAAGGAAAACTATACTAACTTGAAGAACAAACTTGGACGAATTCCTGCATTGAAAGATTTTGATGATTATGGGGAAATGGATGTCTTGAGAATATTTGATAATAGCAGTCTTGGCTCCTATTATAAATTTCTTTTGAAGTATGAAAAAGAATATACGGTTCGATTGTCTTCTGATGAAGAATCTGTTGTGGAGTTTATATCAAAGAAGTTGGCGAGTGGGAAACGAATTCAGGAACTTCAGATGTTGAAACGTGTGCTGGCATATTCCAGAGGTATTGCAAAATGCGGATTGTTTGCAGGATTAGCAGAAGATCTTAAAGGCTATGGAAAAGAGATAAGTGAGGAACAAAAGAAGAATATAGCAAATGTATTGACTAATGAGTTCCCGGCTGGATCGGGGAAGAAAACATATTCAAAATGCGTATTCATAGAGGAGGATTCATCAGATTATAAGCCGACATCATCTTTTGACGATATGTTGAGAAACGATGACTTTTATCATATTATCGAAGAATTGATAGACTTTGGCATTAGCAGATATAAACGGGATTATAGCAATGCTTATGGAAGTACGGATCTTGTTTTGTATCAAAAGTATACATATGAAGATGTCTGCAGACTTTTGAACTGGGAAAACAATGAAGTCCCGCTGAATATTGGTGGATATAAGTTTGATCGTAAGACGAAGACATTTCCGGTTTTTATCAATTATGATAAGGCGGAAGATATTAGTGATACGACAAAATATGAGGATCATTTTGTCAACAGAAGAATGCTTGTTGCAATCTCTAAATCCGGAAGAAGTTTGGAATCTGAAGATGTACAGAATTTTCTGAAAGCAAAAGAACGGGGAATACGTGTTGAATTGTTCGTCAGAAAAAATAAAGATGATAAGATTTCGAAAGAGTTTTATTATCTTGGAACAATGACGGCCAGTGGCAGGGCACACGTATTTACGATGGCAAATACGGATAAAACTGCGGTAGAGATAGAGTGGATTCTGAATGAGCCGGTCAGGGAAGATATATATGAGTATATTGTTAATGCATAATTATTTTGGAGGAAGGGTGTTGTGAGGATCTATACAGTACAAAGCATTTCTGAGGCAGATTATGGATGTGAGGAAACCGGAAGAAAAACGCCTATGGCCTTACTAAAGTTAATAGGTTGTTCGGAAAATACAGAGGATAGATATGCAGAAGTATCCGAAGCTGATCTCGAGCATTATGGGATCGCCGAAGGAAAGAAAGTCTGCATTACTGATTCGGGGAAGATTCTGAAATATGTTCGTGTAGTGGCTGCTGTGATAAGTGAAAACGAGAAGGAAGATAAGAAGGTTTTTGCAACAGCGCGTGGCTATGGAGAGTTTAAAGGTTGGTGGGAATTTCCGGGAGGAAAAATCGAGCCGGGCGAAACACCGCGACAGGCGCTGGAAAGAGAAATAAGAGAGGAACTGACAGCGGGAATAGCGGTTGGAGATTTGATCGGAACAGTGGAGTATGATTATCCGACATTTCACCTGTCCATGGATTGTTTTTGGGCAGAGATCAGAACAGGACAACTGGTGTTGAAGGAAGCGATGGATGCGAGATGGCTTTCCAAAGAAGAATTGGATGCCGTTAAATGGCTACCGGCAGATTTGGAAATTATTGAAGCAATCAAGGAAGCTTGGTGAAAAAAGGTTTGCGAAAAAAGGTTGTGGGAACTTTAGTAGAGGAAGGTAAAGGACAGGAAACATGAAGACTCTGGTTGTATATTATTCGCTAGAAGGAAATACGGAGTATGTAGCCGGTTTGATAAAGGAAAAGACCGGGGCGGATCTGTTGAAACTTGTTCCCAGGAAGGCATATCATGATAAGGGCTTTGCGAAGTTCTTCTGGGGCGGGAAGAGCGCGGTGATGGCGGAGAAGCCGGAGCTTAAGGCATACGATGTGAATCTTGCGGAGTATGATCGCATCATATTCGGATTTCCGGTGTGGGCTTCGAATTATACGCCTCCGCTTCGTACCTTCATAGAGGATAATAAAGCGCAGTTGCAGGGAAAGACATTTTCGGCTTTTGCCTGTCAGAGCGGAGGCGGTGCGGAAAAGGCGTTTGCCAAGCTGGCGAAATCTTTGGGCATGGAAGGGTTTGATCGGACTGCGGTGTTTATCGATCCCAAGGCAAAGCCGGAGGACAGTAAGAATCAGCAGATTGCGGACTTCTGCAAAAGCCTGATGGAAAAATGAAATATGATAATATAACAGGGGCGTCATTTCGGAAACGCCCGAACCGAATCAGTTGATGGTAGTGGAGAGTGTTTTATGTTAAGATTACAGACGGTGCAGTCCAAGGACAGAGATTTACTTTGGAACATCAATCAGAAGTACCTTTATGAAATGACGAACTATTATGATGATCCGATGGATGAGAACGGGAATTTTCATTACGGACATTTTGAAGACTATTTTACGGATCCGAGACGAGTGGCCTATTTTATCTACAGCGAGGATTCCTTGGTCGGGTTTGCCATGCTTTGTCCCTATTCCAACATAGGGGAGGAGCCGGATTACATTATGGCAGAGTTTACGATCTTTCCGGCGTACCGCAGACGGCATTATGCGCTGGATGCGGCCCGTATGATCCTGGCGAAGCATCCCGGGAAGTGGGAGATCAAATACAATGAGAAAAACCGCGGTGCCAAAAGTCTGTGGACACAGGTGACGGAAGCCTACGCGCCGAGGGTGCATCATTTGAATGAAGAGGAAACGGTTTTCGCTTTTGAAATCCGTCAGTAGGAGGTTTAAAAGGTTGGGAGGATTTGGAACATTTACGAATCTGACTACGGTTCAGATTGATAAGGACGGTAATTTTGCAAAATATGTAAAGATCATCCGCGCTTATGACAGTTCGCACGGCAGGGGCGAGTGGGAATTTGAGGAATATTGCGATTCCCTGGAGGAATTTCTGTAGGAGATCGGCGCCGCGGAGGGGGGAAAATAGCCCTTTACAAACAAGAACATATGTTCTATACTCTGGATAAGAGGTGAGAACAATATGGGCGTTTTGGAGAGGATCAAACCGGTGGATGTGATCTGCCAGCATTCGACGGACGGAACCATCATTCCGCTGCGGATACGGCTGACGGATGAAGACGGCATGAAGCAGACCTATACCATCAAGGGATATCGCGATCTGTCGCATCAGGGGACACGGATGATGCCGGACGGTGTGTATGTTTCAAACAATACCCTGATCTACGAATGCCGGATCGTGGTCTTTGACCGGTTCCGGGTGATACGGCTGTACTATGAGCCGGGCAAGACGATCTGGAAGATGACGGGGTAAAAAAATATATTATTATGTGGGGGTAGCTATGAACGAACAGGATTGCAGAGCAGTGGAGAACATGTGTCTGACGGGGATGGAGCTGGAGGGGCTGTATGCCTGCTTCCCGAAATTTCCCAGGGAAGAGATCGAGCGGATCTATCTGGCCAGCAAGGCCAAAACGGATGACGATCCCGTGGATACGCTGATCAGTGCGAACTGCTCGTAGGAAGATTCGGAATCCATTTTCACACAATTGATAAAACAATAACTATATACGGAAAGTAAAAACTGGGGTATAATAAACACGGCTGATATCGTGGCCCGAAATAAAACAAGGGGGTAATGCATGAACACAAAAGAAATCAGAGGCGGATATGCTTCGGAGTACGATGATCAGATCCTGTGGATCGAAAAAACGGAGGACGGGGCGGATGCGGCGCAGATCGTAGATGAGAGAGAGTACACACCGTGTAAGATCACAAAGATCATCGCGCGAAGCGAATTTGCCGATGAAGATGCATACAGCGAGGCCTGCGACGATCTGATCAATGAGAGTACCGGCACGGCAACAGGAGAGATCATAACATTTGACGATACTTATTATGTGGAGATCGATGCGGTAGGAGATACCGAGGAATACGACAGTATCGATTTTGAAGATGTTGAATTTTGTTGATGTTGAATTTTGTTGATGTTACGAGGACAGAGGTTCAGCGCTCTGTCCTTTATTTTGTATATGAATAAAAAGAGCGGAGGCAGTATCGTGGGATTATTTGACATGTTTAAGAAGAATAAGAAAGAGGAGCAGCCGGAGGTAGACGATTTTAAAAGTACCGATGAAATCCTGGAACATCTCTTAAGTCATATTCTTCCGCAAACACTGAATTACAAAACGGAAAGACAGGGAAATATGCTGTATTTGCCGGAACTGGATACGGAAATCACAGTGGATGTTCATATGCCGCAGCCGAATAATGTCGGTCTGGCGTTTTATGTTTATGCAAGATCGATCGGAAAACATTTTTATGAATACTGCGCAGGGGGCGGAAAAGACTGCAAGTCGGCCGTTGGGATGGCTGCCGGTTCCTTTGTGTTTTGCTTTATGGACGGGTATCAGCGCATGCTGGAAAAGGATACGCCGACAGAGTTTCCGACAGAGTTTGCGGGTAAAAAACACGAGTGGGAAGGGTATAACAGTTGTACGGTAGGGGCAGGCACCATCCAGAACAAAACGGAGGATCTGAGTGTTGCGTTTTGGAACCTGCTGGAACCGGAAGTGAAAAAGCGTCTGGGAAATCAAAAAGTGGCACTGGTGAAAGTGTATGCGGCGCGGTTCCCGACGGATGCCATAGGGGAAGTGCGGATCGATGATGTTGAGATTCACGAGCTCAGTGAGATGGTTCGCGAAATGGCTGAAACATGGAAGGTGGAGCAGTTCGCTTCGGAGAAACAGTTTTTCTTTATTCGTCAGAAGGAGAGTACCTACAGTCCTTCTTTGTATGACGGCGAGGAAGGTTTTCGCAAGATGCGGTCGGCCGTTGTGGAGTATCTGAAACTGTTTGCGGCAGCAACCACGAGAGAACTGCATGACAGATTGTTTGACGATACCGTACAAAAGATCGGAGATGTGACGCTGGCAAACGAATGCTGCAACATTCTGCCGGAAATGGCAGCAATCAATGCGCTGGAAGGCAAAGTGAAGGTTTCGGATATGATCACGCTTGTTCCGAAGACCGGAAACAATATGGAAGTCTATTTCTCACAGCTGTCGGACTATGAAATGCTGTTACGCTGTCTGAATGACATTATGAGCAAACAGGAATTCGGCGAAGAGACGGATAATATCTGGCAAAATATGATCGGCTACAGTTCGATATGCAATGCTTTGCATCAGGCCATCAAAGGCGGAAGCAAGATCGAAGACCTGAGTATGCTCCGTTTGATGATGCATGTATATGGTGATTTTGAGTTGAGATGATGGTATTTCCCAGGGGCTGCAACGCAAAGTAGCACAAATGTCATGCCGGATTGATGGAAAACTTCTTTTTTTCTGCTACGATAAATAGAAAGATTCGTTAACGAATATGGGCACGGTTTGTTTGAAAAAAGGAGGAAAAATCGATGCAGAAGAAAGGGAAAAAGAAGAACACGATCGCAACGGTTTTCGGCGTGTTATTGTTTTCGGCCGTCGTACTGATCGGCTCGTATTATATGATGCAGCTGCCGGACCTGTATAAGGAGATCATAGGCGGTGTGCTCGTCGTGGCGAGCATGGTGGTGATCGGTGTAGCGGCTGCCAAAGCAAAGGCCGATGCGAGCACCAAAGAATGGTAAAATTGCCGCAGACGATAAAGAAGATGTGAACCTGTTAAATACGGCGTATGTAAGACAGAATGTGAGGGGAATATGATCAGGAATAATGTGGAACCGATCTATCCGGTGTGTGTTCAGCCGGCGTTTATCATCGGGACCAACAACAAGGACAAAACGTATAATTTTGCGCCGGCCAGCTGGGTCAGCGGAACGGAGAAAGAAGAAGGAAAATACATGCTGGTGATCAGCATGACCGGGACATCGCGAACCAAGGAAAATATGATGCGTGACGGGCGGCTCAGCGTCAATCTGGTGAGCCGGGATATGCTCACACTGATGGATTATCTCGGATCCAAACACGGTGAAGACGGACCGAAAGATGATATCTATTACGGTGTAGGCAGGGGAAAGAACATAGATGTTCCGACCCTGGACGCCAGCCCCTGGGTATACGAGTGTGAAGTGGATAAGACCGTCAATAACGGAGTCTCGACCACCTTTTTCTGTGATATCCGTAATATACAGAAGGATATCAATCTGGGCGGCGAAGACCAATTCGATGTGGACCTGACGGTGCTGGATCCGGTCATTTATTCGGGGCGTTACCACAGCCTGGGAGAGATGCTCGGAGAAGTGGGCGATTTTTTGCCGGATGCGGATATCATTCGGGATGCGAAGAAGGAGAAACAGAACCACGAGGAAGAGGCGCAGGTCATAGCGGAACTGCAACGCAAACGAGAGATCATGTATATTTTGTATGTGTGGGGAATTATAATTTTGCTCAGCGGGATGGCACTCGCCGAGTCTACCATGATCCCGACGATCCTCGGCGTGGTTATGCTGGTGGTAGCGTGGGTATACTCGTTTATCAGCGGGGCGAATGAATGCCCTTATTGCGGCACACGATTCGAAAAGAGCGGACACGGAACCTTCTGCAAAAGCTGCGGCAAGAGACTGGAACTGTAACGGAAGGAATGAGGAAGAATGTAAAAAAATACCATAAATGTTTGGGGGAACATTCGTAACTATGGTATAACCCGTGATACAGGGGGAAGAACGGAAAAGGAGATGGAAACATGATTTGTGCACATTGCGGAAAAGAAGTGAACGGTTACAACGGGACCTGCGAAGTTTGCGGACAGAGTGTGATCGTGAATGCGGCAGCAGGCGTACCAAACGGCGCCGGAAATGCGATGCCGCCGAAGAAAAAGGGCGGGAAATGGAAGATCATCGTACCCGTCGTTGCGGCAGCAGGTGTAGTGACTGCGGGAGCGATCACCTTCGCGCCGTATGTGAATAATACGATCAAGAAACTGACGAATTCACCGAAGCAGTACTGCCAGTATGTGCTGAAGCAGAATGTTACGGAGTCGGCAGAGGTGGGAGCCGGGATCTATGATTCGTATGTATATCAGAAGATACAGTCCAGAAACGACTGCTCTTACACCGGAGAACTGGCGCTGCAGCTGGGCGATGGTGCCATAGATGTATTGGAAAAAGGATTTGAGACCGATGATCTGGACGGGATCAGCGATATCCGCCTGAACTATACGCAGCGGGTCAAGGACAACCAGGCATCTCTGGAGGCAAAACTGAGTGCCGGAAAAGAGAGCATCGTATCCGCCGAAATGATCTTTGACCGGGATGACTATATGCTTTATGCGGTGGTTCCGGAACTCAACAAAAAATACGCCAGCCTGTCGCTGGAAGAAAAGTTTGACAGTCAACAGCTTGATCGGCTGGATGAAATGTTCAATATGATCGATGTGATGGCGGATGCCTATCCGGAGCCGAAAGTCGTACAGGATGTGCAGGAACGGTATCTGGGGCTCTTGATCGATCAGATTGACGATGTGGAGGAAAGCAGTGAAAAAGTGACCATCGACGGGATCTCACAGAAATTCACGGTTCTGACCATTCAGCTCGATGAGGAGCAGGCGGGCAATATGATCAGGGCCTGGGCAGAAGAAGCGGCCGGGGATGATGTGCTGAAGGAGATGTATCTGTCCTCCTTTGGGGAAATGCTTGCATTTACCGGCAACGATACGGATCCGGAAGCCGAATGGGAAGAGTTTCAGGAAAGCCTGGCAAATATCGACGAGGCGGTAGAAGACATTAACTTCGACGGCTGGGAATACAAGGTCGATGTGTATGTTTCCGGTACGGGCAAGGTGCAGGGTATGGACTTTTCGGTAGTGAACGGTGAGAACGACGAGAACATCGAAACGGGAAGAGTATACTATGCGTATGTGACCAAAGGAAACAATATCGCGATCGAAGGAAAGTATGAGAGTACCTTTGGCTGGGAACCGGTAGAAGTAAACTTAAGCGGAAAAGGTACACTGGCACTCGGCAAACTGAATGCGGAGTTTGAAGTGGCAAGCGACGATAACGAAGTGGAGTTCCGCATCGAAAATGCAGATGTGGCCGGGCTCAAGCAGGGACATATCGCCGGAGATCTGGTATTTGACCTGAAGCAGTTCAAGGACACTCTGAATGCCATCGGAATCAAGGAACTGAAGGATCAGTCACTGCGATTCAGCGTGGATATGACGGACAAGAGCAACAAGTTCGAGCTGCGCTTAGAGGACGGAGACGAGATGTTTGCAGCCATTACGATGAGCGGCAAGTTTGGGGACGGCGGCACCATCAAGATCCCGAAGGACTCCGACACCGTAGATGTGGCGGATAATGCAGATATTCAGGAATATATCGATGACTGCGATGTGGAAGGTCTGCAGGAGAAGATGGAAGATCTGGGCTTGATCGATGCGCTGATGAACGGACCGAGCGGATTTGACGGAGATACGGGATCCGTGGGCGGCACCATGGGCTACATCAACAGCAGCAAGGTCGCTTCGGATACCATGGTGGCAGACAGCGTTCATACGGCCGTTCTGACCGCGATGTTTGATCCGGAAGTGGTGAACCGGAAAGAGTACATTGACTCCGAAAATGCGTTGAAGACGGCAACGGATATCACATCCTGCCCGATCGGTGATAATGTGATACTGGATGCGGCAGCGGAGATCCTGGGACTTAATGATCTGAGCGAACTGAGCGATCAGCTGCGTTCGAACGGAGCGACGGGACGTGTTTTTGTGACGATCACGGGCAACAACAGCGTGAGAGTAGTGATCGAAGGAACGGATGACGGAAGCGGCTCCGAGATCACGGTGGAGTAATGAAGAATCCGTTAATATAGGGGATTTGCTATTGAACATGCACTAGATAAGGTATAAAATAATAGCATCGAAGTTGCATATTTTGACTTGACTACATTGAACAATGGGGGTTGTTGCGTATGGCAAAAGGTGAGGAAGTCAAAAAATGTAAGGATTGCTATTATTATGAAGGAACCTGCCTGTGCGGGGAATCCAAAAAGTACGGCAGTTTCCTTCTGTTCAAAGCCTGTGAACACTGGTGCAGGACACCGAAGGCGAAGGAAGAAAAAGAGGCCGGACAGCCGCAGGAACAATAGGGGAAGTACTGTGGCGGACGGGAAATAAAGCGATCCTTTCCGAAAATCGGTATGGTAAAATGTGCAAAGTTTGTTGATTTGCCGTTTGCTATACCGATTTTTATGATATAATCAATATTATATGTAGGTTATTTAGCACGCTTTTGCCGGTGAAGATAATGAATAAAAGGACAAGACTGACACAGGCGATTAAGGAACAAAAGACACTGGAAGACCGTTTCTTTGCAGTGGTTGTTTTGGTGGGGCTGACGATTGTAACGGTATCCGAGATCGTAACCTTTATAGAAGATATCGGATATATTGCCAATATCGGGACGGCGATCGGCGCGTTGATGCTGTTGATCGTTGTTTACGAAGCCTATATCCGCAAGCGCATGGAAGCAGCGAGGGTGATGCTTTGCTACGCCTTTAACTGTGTGGTGATCCCGATCACGTTCTTTTGCTGCGGCGGGATCAATTCCGGAATGCCGCTTTATATGCTGGCGGGCATCTTTACGCTGGTCCCGGTTCTGAAGGGCCGACAGCGGATCATCTGTTTGCTGATCTCCTTTACTATGGATATTGTCTGCATCGGACTGGCGTATTATGTGGTGCAAAATCCGGACGGCTTTGTGGCGAGCCAGCTGAGTTTTATGCCGACCCTGTCGGAAAAATCGCGCTACATGGATGTGGTCAGCTCGCTTCTTTTGATCAGCCTGTTTATCATCATCACAACGGCGCTGATCATGGATGCCTATCAGAAAGAGCGTGCGAGCAGAGAGGAATTGCTGCTCAAACTGGACGATCTGTCCAAGCGGGACGCGCTGACGGGGCTCTACAACCGTCGTGAGCTGTTTTTGTTCCTGGAGAAGATGCCGGCCGGGGATGCGCAGTATTATCTGTGCATGACCGATATCGATCATTTCAAAAATGTCAACGATACCTACGGGCATGTATTCGGCGATGTGGTGTTACGTACGCTGGCGGGGATATTGAATGAAGAGGTGCGCTCGGATGCGGGAGAACTGGCGGCCAGATACGGCGGCGAGGAATTCCTGATCGTCGTCAAGGCCGAAACGAAAGCGCAGGCGATCGAGCGGGTGGAACGGATCCGGCAGCGTTTTTCCGGCACCAAATGGGAAGGCCACGACGAACTGGTTACCTCCTTCAGCGGCGGTATGGTATGCTGCGGAGATGTTCCGAACTATACGGAGGCGATCAGCCGGGCCGATAAAAATCTGTACAAAGCAAAAGAGAACGGCAGAAACCGGCTGGAGATCTGAAACAGGCCCGGGAAAAATCTGTAAATAAATCCGTTAAGAAGATACAAGGGATATGGGAAAACTGTTCCGAAAAATAAGAGATCGTCTGCGGCAGATGAAACTGCGGCAGAGAATGATCCTGGTTTATATCGTAGGCGGAATGCTTCCGCTTCTGTTTGTCTATTTCTATATGTTTCGCTCCTTCAGCTTGGCGACCATCAGCAGAGAACGAACGACGCGCACGGCCCGCATCCACAAAGAGGCCGAGGAACTGAATGCTGCCATGGAGCAGGCCTGGGCATTATCCAACGAGCTGTATTTTGATGAGAATACGGAAGAGGTCGTATACCGTGAGGTATCGGCGGGCTACCGTGATTTTGATCTGCTTTTGACGGAAGTGGAAAAGGAATATCCGGCGATCAGCAATATCAGCGTGTATTTTGAAGAATCGCGCCGGGTGGATAACTGGTATTACAAGTTGCTCACCGATACCATCCGCCAGAAAGAATGGTACATCGGCACCTACAGTCACGTGGGGCTTTGCGACTGGTCCTACACAACGGCGATCCCCAGCCGGCTGCGCAGTCTGCGTATGTCCAAAGTGCTGCGCGATACCGCCGACAGGAATATCGGTGTGATCAGCATCAGCTTAAAGACCGGGGATGTGGCAGCGGACGCGGAAAACGGATTCGGCTGTCTGCTCTATAACAACGAGACGGTGATCAACGGCAAAGATACCCTGAGCCGCGAAGAGGTAAAGCAGATCGCGGAGGCACTGCAGAATCCGGAAGAGGAATATCTGATGTTCCGCGGGCAGCGATGCAGTATCGTTTCGGAATCGGTGCGGCCGCGTTACTCCTTTGACGAATATACCATCGTGACGCTGCGGCCCTTCGGCGAGATCGTTTCCACGGCCAACCGCAGTGCGTTGCAGGCGCTGGTGCCCATGCTGTTCGGTGCAGCGGTCATGGGATTATCCGTCTGGCTGCTGACCGACTGGTTTGACAAGCGAATGAAAGCGCTGACCGGTGCGATGGAAGAGGTGACGACCGGCGGCGATGTGACCTGGACCGGTATTGGTGATACCAAGGACGAGATCTGGGATCTGTACAACGATCTGCAGGAGATGGTGACCAAGATGCAGCAGCTGACACTGACGGCATCGAAGGAACGCCTGGAGCGTGAGCAGCTCTATTCCAGACAGCGCGATGTGGAATTTAAGATGCTCTCGGCGCAGATCAATCCGCATTTCCTCTACAACACGCTGGAGACCATCCGTATGCTGGCGCTGATCGATCACGAAAACGAGATCGCGGATATTGCGGTGACGCTGACCAAACTGTTGCGCGGTTCCCTGGAAGCGGGAGGCAATCTGCGTCCGCTCTCGTGGGAATTGGAGATGGTGCGCTGCTACATCAAGATCCAGGACTATCGTTTCGGAGACCGTATCCACGCGACGATCGAGGATGGGGAGCTTACGGAACGCAAAGAGGTGGCGGATCATTATCTGGTGCTGCCCTTTGTTTTACAGCCTTTTGTCGAGAATGCCTATGTGCACGCGATGGAGGAGATGGAAGAGGGCGGCGATATCCGCATCGGTATCGGGATCACGGACCAGCTGCTGTTCTATGTGGAAGATAACGGAAAGGGGATGGAGACCGACGAGGTCGTAAGCCTGATGAACAGTATGAACGATTACAAAAATCTGGACCGGACCCACATCGGCATTGCCAATGTGAACCAGCGTATACGTTTACGTTTCGGCGAAGAGTACGGCGTACAGTTCCGAAGTGCCAAGGGAAAGGGCACCCGGGTGGAGATCCGTATGCCGCTTTTGGATGACGAAAAAAAAGGGTATAAAAGTTAGGGCAAATTGACTTAAATTTCTGAGGTATTATTCCGGAGCGGACGCTTGTATAATGAGCGGTAAAACGGGGAAGAGGTTTCTCCGTGCTAACCATTAAGGAGGTAGAATATGAGAAAGATGTGGAAACAGACTGCATCGGCACTCCTTTCAGCCGCTCTGATCTTCGGAAATACGGCTCCTATGAGTGCATTCGCTGCAGTAGATGTGGACGCGCTGGAGGATGGTACTGCGTATCTCTCCATCAACAATGTGGATTGGTCCGACTATGAGGCGGAGTACACCAATGCACTGATCACCGGAGACGGTCAGTATACCGTATCCATGGAAGCTGCCGAGCCGCAGGACCTGGTACAGTTCAACGCACTGCAGGTGAAGAACGGCGAATCCGTTCTGGGTAACGGCTGCATCCTGACCGTTGACGAGATCAAGATCAACGGCGAAGTGATCGAACTGCAGGGTGATTCTTATACCTGTTCCGTAGACGGTGCAGGCGTGGATACCCGTGTGAACCTGTACAACGAGTGGAATACTCCGGTAGATGCAGACGGCAAGGTCGGCGATGATTTCCGTTCCCTGTCCGATCCGGCAGATACCACTGCAATGCTTTGGAGCACCGATCTGCAGACCGGCGTACAGTCTGTAGAAGTAACCTTTACCGTTTCCGATTACGGCGTATTTGTAGAGACCGCAGCGGATGACGAAGAGTACGTACTGGCAGAAGATGCCGGTGAAGCATATCTGAACATCAACAAGCCGGACTGGTCCGAGTACAAGAGCGAGGACACCAAGGTGACCGTTGATGGTGACGGTACTTATACCGTATCCAAGACCATGGCTGAGGCGATCGACCTCGGCGATTTCAACGCACTGGAGATCACCGATGGTGAGCACCTGCTGGGCAACGGCTCCATCGTAACCGTTGATGAGATCAAGATCAACGGCGAAGCAGTAGAGCTGGCAGCAGACAGTTACACCTGCTCTGCAGACGGCGCAGGCATCATTACCCGTGTCAACCTGTGGAACATCTACAACAACCCGACCAACGATGACGGTACACCGAGCGCAAGCGACGTACGTAGCGCATCCGATCTGGCAGACACTTCCGCATGCATCATTCCGGAAGACAAGCTGGCAGGCGTAGAGAGCATCGAAGTAACCTTTACGGTTTCCGATTTCGGTACCTTTGTAGCAGCAGAAGGTGAGGAAGCAGCTGCAGCAGCAGAGATCGATCTGAACGGCGTATATCACGCATACATCGGTTTCCAGTCTCCGACCTATTCCTTCCGTAACGCTTGGGACGGTGATGACGGATACGGTCATGACACTCCGGAGTTCAATCAGGTAACCGGTTGGGAAGGCAGCACCGAGCTGGTGATCCCGGGTACCTTTGATGATGTGGAGATCGCAGGTAACGGTACCTACACCGTAGCTGCACACGGTTTGGATTTCCAGACCGATGACTGGAGCCAGGATCATATGAACCTGATCTTCTTCTCCACCGATATCCCGAACACCACCGAGATCACCTTCTCGGATGTACAGTTGAAGGTAAACGGAAATAATGTAAGTATCAGCAACACTTTTATCGATGATGAAACCACCTGTCTGCGTGTTATGCTGCAGAATATCTGGGATACCGACAACGGCATCGCAGAGCTCCCGTTCTATCAGACTCCGGTAACGGATCTGGAGATCACCTTTACCGTAAGCGGTTTTGCTTATGACAAGGCAGCAGACGATACTGCAGCAGCAGCAGAAGCTCCGGCAGCCGATGTAGCAGCTCCGGCAGCAGGCAACGATACCGCAGCTCCGGCAACCGAAGGCGGCAGCAATACCGGCGCAATCGTAGCACTGATCGCAGCAGTAGCAGCTGCAGGCGGTGCAGCAGTCGTTCTGTCCAAAAAGAAGAATAACAAAGAAGGCGAATAAATCGTCTTTTATTGGAATGCTCCCGCGCAGAGGCTCATCTGCACGGGAGTTTTTGCAGGAAAGGGGAAAGAAATGGCACAACAGCCTATTGAAAATGAAAAAGAGAAGATGGCCCCGGTGTTTGCTGCGGATCGTATCCTGGCATTTCTCGGCTTTTTCTTTCTTTTTATTCCGGGTATGAATCCGGCGCGTATCTGCGAAAAGATCAGTAATAAGCTGTCCCTGTTTACTTCGGCAGTATCTTATTCCAGTATCGTTGCGGATATGAAACAGCTGTTTCGTTACGGCAATCTTAACCAGGGAAGCTTTGCACTGCTGTATGCCGGTGCGATCGTGCTCGCTCTGGGTATTGTGGTGATCGGTGCAGGCGCATGTATCTCTCTCGGCAATCAGCCGATGAAGCGGATCTCCATCTTTGTCAGTCTGCCCGGTTCCGTTTTGTCTCTGATCGGTCTGGTACTGATCTTTATCAGCCACGGACAGATCAGTGCCGATCCGAATGTCGGACCAATGCTGCCGGCGGGCGTTATCCTTTATACGGCATTGGCCGTCGTGATCCTGGTGCTCAATCTGATCCTGATGGTGACCGTGCCGAAGGCAGATTCCTCGGTGTCCATGCATATGGAGACCAAGTATCAGTTGTTTTTGATGTTCCTTCCGTTTGGTATGCTGGCATTTGTATTCAGCTACCTGCCGCTTTGGGGATGGAGATATTCCTTCTTTGACTATCGTTCGGGCGGAGAGCTTTCTGCGGATAATTTTGTAGGTTTCTACTGGTTCAAATATCTGTTTGAGAATTCCGCAACCCGTCGTGATATCGTGACGGTACTGCGCAATACTCTGGCAATGTCCGGTCTGGGATTGCTCACCAGCTGGGTACCGCTGGCATTTGCGGTATTTCTGGCAGAGATCCACAACAAGACCTTCAAGCGTTTTGTACAGACCTTTACCACGATCCCGAACTTCATCAGCTGGGTGCTTGTATACACCGTAGCATTGGCGATCTTCTCTACCGAAGGTTTCATCAATACCTTTGCACAGGCAAGAGGATGGATCGATGCCAGCACGGCAACCAACTACCTGATGGGCGACAGCCACACATGGCTGAAGATGCTCGCATGGGGTATCTGGAAAGGTACCGGTTGGAGTGCGATCATCTACATTGCAGGTATCTCCGGTATCGACCAGCAGCTGTACGAGGCGGCAACCGTAGACGGTGCGGGCCGTTTCCAGAGAATGCTTCATGTAACCCTTCCGGGCCTGATGCCGACGTATATGGTAATGCTTCTGCTTGCAGTAGCCGGCGCATTGTCCAACGGTCTGGATCAGTACCTGGTATTCTCCAATGCTTCCAACCTGGAGCATATGCAGGTCCTGGATCTGTTCGTCTATAAGCTGGGTGTGGAAAAGGGATCCATCCCGTTGTCCACGGTTATCGGTATGACGAAATCCATTGTCAGTGTGGTTCTCTTCTTTGTGGCGAATTCCATATCGAAGTTTGTGCGTGGCGAGAGCATTGTGTAAGGAGGAGAGACGCAAATGGAAGAAAAGAATTTTGAACAAAACAATATGCAGGAGAACAAGCAGGGCAAGCTCAAGATCAATGTGGTGGATGACAAAAAGGGCGCCGGCCGCAAGGATCGTAAAGCGGGCGATATCGTCTTTTACATCGTGGACTACGCATTCTTTATCGTGTTTACCCTGGCATGCCTGTTCCCGTTTTACTATCTCTTCATCAATACGATCTCCGCACCGGAGTTTGTAGGCCGTGGTGAGATCAACTTCATTCCCCGCGGATTTACGCTGGAGAACTACATCGCATTGACCAGTGTTAGTGATCTGGGACGTTCGGTAGTAGTAACGATCGCCCGTACCATCCTGGGCACGGCATTGATGGTAGCGGCATCCAGTTTCGTGGGATATCTGGTGACGAAGGAAGAAATGTGGCACCGCAAGTTCTGGTACCGTTTCCTTGTGATCACCATGTACTTTAACGCAGGTTTGATCCCCTGGTACTTGAATATGCTGATGCTCGGTCTGACCGACAGTTTTGCGGCATATATCATCCCGGGTATCGTGGCACCTTACAACATCATCCTGGTAAAGACTTACATCGAGTCCATCCCGGGAGAATTGCAGGAGAGTGCGTTCATTGACGGTGCGTCCTATATGACGGTGTTCCGCAAGATCATCTGGCCGCTGTCCAAGCCGATCCTGGCTACGATCGCCATCTTCGGTGCGGTAGGTAACTGGAACTCCTTCCAGGATTCCCTGATCCTGATGCCGAATGCGGTAGAACTGCACACACTGCAGCACAAACTGTACGTTTACCTCAATCAGTCCACCAACCTGGCAAGCGTGATGAACACCGGTGGTACCAGTTCGTCGGTGCTCAACTTTGCGGTAAACGGCAAGATCGTAAAATACACGATCTCGATGGTATCCATTATCCCGATCCTCTGCGTATATCCGTTCCTGCAGAACTACTTTGAGGAAGGTATTATGCTCGGAGCAGTCAAGGGCTAAGCAACTCGAATCTTTTTGCAGCTGTGGGCTGTGAAAACATAAAAAGGAGGTACTATCTTAATGAAATCTTGGAAAAAAGCGCTGGCACTGGGAATGTGCGGTGTGATGACGGCCGGAATGCTGAGCGGTTGTGATAACGGCGGCGGCGGTGGTGCAAAGAAAGACGAGACCGTCACACTGACTGTATTCTCACAGTTGGCAAACTACTCCGGTACACAGACCGGTTGGTCGGCAGATCTGTTTTTGGATCCGGCGCAGACCGGCATCAGCGTACCGGTGGTCCTGAACATCATCCCGGATCAGAACGGTGCGTTCGATACCCGTATGGAATCCGGTAACCTGGGCGACATCGTCGTACTGGGCGCAGATGAAAGTTTTCAGCGTGCGGAACAGGCCGGCCTGCTCTTTGACTTTGAGCAGTATGATATGCTGGCAAATCACGGCAAGTACATGCAGGAGCATATGAGCATCGCTCTGGAAAAGACCAGATCCATGAGCTCCGACGGAAAGATCCATGGCTTCGGTCATAACATTTCCGAAAGCGGTTCCTTCGATGCATTCTTCTATACCTGGGATATCCGCTGGGATCTGTACAAAGAGCTGGGATATCCGGAAGTAAAAGAACTGGAAGATCTGGTGCAGGTATTCAAGGATATGAAGGCGCTCTGCCCGACCGACGAAGCCGGCAACCCGACTTATGCGGTATATCCGTGGCCGGACTGGGATGCCAACATGGTAATGTATGTAAAGTCTACCGCAACATCTTTCTACGGATATGATGAGTTTGAAATCGGTCTGTACAATCCGACCGACGGCAGCTTCTACGGAGCACTGGATAAGGATTCTCCGTATCTGCGCTGCCTGAAGTTCTACAATCAGCTGTATCAGAACGACCTGCTTTGCCCGGACTCCATGACTACCGAGTACACCACCATGGCAGAGAAGGTACAGAAGGGCGGTGTGTTCTTCTCCATCTTTAACTATGCAGGTTCCGACCTGTTCAACTCCGAAGCACATCTGGCAAACAATCAGATGATGTGCTCTCTGGTACCGAAGAACGCGTCTCCGATCGTTTACGGCCAGAGCCCGCTGGGCGGCAACCGTTACTGGTGCATCGGTGCCAACACCGAGTATCCGGATGTATGTATGGAAGTGCTGAACTATCTGTGCACACCGGAAGGCCGTATGACTATGGAATACGGTCCGCGTGAACTGTGCTGGGATTATGACGAAGACGGCAACACCTACTTTACCGAGTTTGGTAAGAGCGCATATACCGATCAGGACGGCACACAGATGCCGGAGCCGTATGCAGGTTCTTTCCACGACGGTATGCTGCAGATCAACAACACCACCTGGTCTATCGATGCATTTAACCCGGATTCCAACGGCGAACGTTACAACTGGAAATTCTGGAAGTCCGAGCAGGGCACCGCTCGCTGCGAGACCGAGGAAGACTGGAGAAGCTGGTCCGGTTGCCAGAGTACCGATGAGTACATGGTCGGCGGAAACTACACCGTATCTCCGTCCAGCGCTTATGTAGCAACCCAGAAGTCCGATGCATTCAAGACCACCTGGGATCAGGTAACCAACACCATCGTTACCTACAGCTGGAAAGCCATCTACGCAAAAGACGATGCAGAGTATGAAAAGATCGTTGACGAAATGATCTCTCTGGCAAAGGAATACGGCTATGACGAGTGCGTAGAGTGGTCCGTAAAAGAGGCAGCCATCCGCAAAGCAGCGGAAGATGAGGTGTCTCAATAATCTTTGGTATCGAACTTACTTGCAGGGGGAGTAGGAGAGATATATAATGACTGCCGGGGGCATGAAAAGTCTCCGGCAGTTGTTTCATAATTTTGGTTTTGGTATTCGGAAAGGCAGGAAGTGGCGTTTGAAATTCTTTAGTGTGGACAGCCCGCTGTATCGTTTTATGGACGGACTGAAAAATATGTTTCTTCTGAACCTGTGCTGGCTGATCGGGAGTCTGCCCATCGTGACCATAGGGATCTCTACGGTGGCGGCCTTTGATGTGGCACTGCGTATGGCGGATAATGAGGAAGGCTATGTGATGCCGCAGTTTTTCAAGGCGTACAAAGCAAACTGGAAACAGGGACTGCCGCTGGGGCTGATCACGCTGGTCTGCGCTTATGTGCTGTATCTGGATCTTCAGATCGTGACGCTTTCGGAAGAGGGAAATGTCGGGATGCTGATCGTCGGCTGCGTGTCCGCGTTTGTGTTCGTGTTTACGCTCCTGTATTCGTTTGCGCTGACGGCGCGTTATGAGAATACGCTGCCCAGAATATTGAAAAATTCGTTCCGGATCTCGATGAAATATTTCTTCCGCAGTGTGTTTACACTGGCCATTGTGGGATTGGAGATCGCGGTGTTTCTGTGGAATTATACGACGATGTTTGTCGGTGTGATCATAGGATTCGGCCTGATCATCTATTCGGTGGCGGTGATGGCCAAACCGGTATTCAAACAGATCGAAAAAAATACGGCGGCAGGGGAGTGACCCTTAGCCGCCGTTTTGCTTCCGGTATTCTGCCGGAGAGATTCCCATATGTTTTTTGAATTTGATGTGGAAATAATCCACATTTTTGTAGCCGACCATTTCCGAGATGCGATAGACCGGCTCTTTGGTATTGCACAGATAATCCAGCGAATGTTCGATGCGCGTGCGGTCCAGGTAGGTATTGAAGTTCACGGACATCTTGCGGCTGAAGATCTTGCCCAGGTAGGAAGAATTGTAGCCGAAGAGCGGCGCGATCTTTTCCAGAGTGATATTTTCCGTGTAATTGTGGTTGATGTAGTTGACGATATCATCAATCACGCTTTCGCTCTTGCCGTTGCTCAGCCGGGACATGATGCCTTCAAACTGTTCGGAAAGAAAAGCGATGATCTCGTACAGATAGTAGCTGTTCTGAATACGCTCGACCGCTTCCGAACCGCTGACGAACGGGATCTCAACCGCCGGATACTGCGTGCGGAACTGCTCCTTGATGCGCAGATACAGATCCAGGAGGAAATTTTTCTGCACCGGGATCGAATCGGGCGAGTGGTACATGGTATTTTGCAGCTGCTGCAGGGTATCCGCGATGGTACCGCGGTGGAATGCCTGGATCAGGCCCATAAAGGTCGTGGTATATTCATCCAGCAGCTCGCAGCAATAGCGACCGCCTGCGGCATCGGTATCTTTCGGCAGGGCATCGCCGTAACGCATGATGTGCTGGCCTTCCGCACTGTAGAAACGATGGCTGATCAGATCGCAGGCATCCGCATAGGAATCGTGCAGGCCGGCCGGATCGGATACACGCCGTCCGCAGGTGAGGAAGATACTGTCCAAAGGAGAATTCTTTTCCGGAGGAAGCTCGCGTTCGAAATGCTCCAGCATCGCATCGAATTTGTCGAGGATCGCTTCCCCTTTCAGGATAATGACATTGCGTCCTTCCGAAGTGAGTTCGTCAAAGGAAGAAGAACTGCAGCCGGTCATACGCAGCAACTCGGCAAAAGAATAGGAAGGATCGGACAGGTTGTGACTGTATTTTTCGTACAGGATCACCTGATACAGATTGTCGGTAAAATGCAGTTCCGCAGGATTGGGCAGCAATGCGGCCAGTTCCTCATCGCTCAGTTTTTTGAGCAAAAGATCGCTCAGTACCGAGGAGCGGGCGTGGGAGAGCAGTACTGCCTGGGAACTGTGCTGACGGTCTTTTTCCCGGATTTCTTCCAGAACCTGTTCCAGAGCGTGCTTTAATTCCTCTACATCCACCGGTTTGGTCAGGTAGGCCGTTACGCCATGGCGGATCGCCGTCTGGGCGTATTGAAAATCGGAATAACCGCTCAGTACGATAAAATGTCCGGTAAAACCATCTTCCCGTGCCTGACGGATCGTATCCAGACCGTTCAGACCGGGCATACGGATATCCATAAGGATGAGGTCCGGGATGAGAGCATCGGACTCAAAATCCGGATCCGGATCGGGATGGATGGCGCGCAGAACTTCCGAACCGGAAGCGGCTTCGCCTACAATGTCAAAGCCCAATGCGTTCCAGTCCAGGATATTGTGAAGACCGCGACGGATGATCTGTTCGTCATCGGCGATCAATACCTTATATGATGTGTTTTCCGAATTGGTATTCATAGGTTTAAAATACCATATCTGCGGGGAGCTTTCAACATAGAATGAATATTAGATGGCGATAAGATATCCTTTGGCACGGAAGAGTTCTTATGATATAATCAAATCGTATGTGCAACTTTTTGGCACGATGCAGTTGTTTGCAAGCCTGCCGGCCGGGCCGGAGAAAGGAACAGGGGGGCCTGTATGGAGACATGGTTTTATGAAGTGGTCAGTATTGACGGAGATTATGCAAATCTGAAACGGACGGATGTGGAGTCCGACGATCTGAAGCTGGTGGCGAGAGCATTGCTTCCGGCCGAGATCACGGAAGGTTCCAAACTGAAATACGAGTGGATGCAATATTCTCTGGCACAGGAAGCGTAAGCGGGAGGACAAAACAATGATATTTGCTTTGGCACTGATACCGGTCATCGCACTGCTGATCTTTATCTATGTAAAAGATAAGAAGGAAAAAGAGCCGCTTAGGCTGCTGATCGGATTGTTTTTTCTGGGAATGGTCTCGGTCATTCCGGTGGGCATCATCGAACTGATCGGAGAGGCGATCCTGCAGGCGGCCATTCCGTACGATGAGGTATTGCAGAAAGTCGTGGTGGCAGCCTGCCTCGTGGGACCGGCAGAGGAAATGGGAAAATATGTGATGCTGCGGAAGCTGACCTGGAAGAGCAAGCATTTTGATTACAGCTTCGATGCCATCGTCTATGCGGTATTTTGCTCGCTGGGATTTGCCTGCATCGAAAATGTGCTCTATGTAAACGAGGGCGGCCTGGCTACCGCTATCCTGCGTATGTTCACGGCCGTACCGGGACACGCCTGCTTCGGTGTATTTATGGGTGCTTTCTATAGTAAAGCAAAGTACGCCGATCTTACCGGCAACCGGGCCGACTATAAGAAGTACAAAAGACTGGCACTCTGGCTGCCGGCGCTGGTACACGGAATCTACGATGCGATTCTGATGGGCGGTTTGGCCACCGGACAGTTGCTTACCGCCGGACTCAGCCTGCTCCTCTGGCTGGTATTTGTGATCGCGATGTTTATTGCGGCAGTGATCGTGGTTGTCCGCTCATCCAAGAATGACTTCTGCTTTATTGTAATGCCGCAGGCCGGACCGATCGTATATCGGCCTTCCGTTGCCGGAAACTGGATGTGTACCTGCGGAAGAGAAAATCAGCTGAACTTCTGCTGCACCTGCGGCAAACCTCGTCCGATGGTAGAGGTATGGACCTGTACGCAGTGCGGCGCACCTTCTACCTTGAAATTCTGCGGCAGATGCGGGGCTCCGGCACCGGTGCAGCCGTATGTGAATGTACCGCAGCCGGGAATGGCGCAGCCGTATGTGAATGTACCGCAGCCGTATGGGAATATGCCGCAGCAGGGAATGGCGCAGCCGTATGTCAACAGGCCGCAGCAGGGAATGCCGCAACCGTATGTGAACGTGCCGCAGCAGGGAATGCCGCAGCCGTATGGCAACGTACCGCAGCAGAATATGCAGCAGCCGTATATGGGCGCACCGCAGCAGAATATGCAACCGCCGTACGGAAACATACCGCAGCCGGGAATGCAGCCGCAGAATATGACACAGCAGTTTTTGCAGCAGCAGAACGGCGGACAGAACGGCGGCAATTCTTCAGGCGGGGTGTAAACCTGCAGTTGCGGAAAAGCACCCGGCAGGGAATTGACATTTGATCATAGGTCAGAGTATTATAGTTGGGTTGATTCAATAAGGAAACCATTTTGCAAAAAAGATGGACTTCATCGGAAGGGTGGGGTCCATTTTTGAGGAAAACAACAGGGCAATCAAAAGGAAAGGAAAACGAAGGTGGAACAGAAAGGTTTAACAACACAGGAAGCACTGGAACGGGCCAAGAGCGGCAGAAATGTTCTGACCCAGGGAAAGAAAAAGAGCATGTTCTCGATCATCCTGGGGCAGTTTGCATCGCCGCTGCTGTTACTCTTGATCGTGGCAGCGGTCATCTCGATCGCAACCGGTGAGCTGGTAGACGGTATCATCATTATCGTGGTCGTGGCAGCGAACGTGATCATCGGTACGGTACAGGAAGTATCGGCGGAAAAATCCGTAGAGGCTTTGAAACAGATCAATGCGTCAACGGCAGTCGTGATCCGTGACGGGGAGCAGAAAGAGATCCCGGCAGCAGATCTGGTAGTCGGTGACTACGTTATCCTGGAAGCCGGACGTGTGGTACCGGCGGACCTGCATCTGACCGGAACCAGCTCGCTGAAAGTCAATGAGTCGGCGCTGACCGGTGAGAGCGTTGCGGTAGAGAAAGACCACAGAGAAGAGAGTGATGAAAAGACTCCGCTGGGCGACCGTAAGGACAAGGTGTTTATGTCCACCCTGGTAGAATACGGCCGTGGCGAAGGTGTGGTAGAAAAGATCGGTGACAATACCGAGATCGGTAAGATCTCCACGATGCTCAACAAGATCACCAAGCAGGAAACTCCGCTGCAGAAGAACTTAAACAGCATCTCCATGGTGCTGGGTATCGCGGGCGTGGTACTGTGCATACTGATGTTTGTCTGCCAGATCTTTATTTATAATACCAAGCCGATCGAAACCCTGATGATCTCCATCGCATTTGCGGTAGCGGTTATCCCGGAAGGTCTGGCGACGGTAGTTACCCTGGTACTTTCCGCAGGTATCCAGAAGATGAGCAAGCGTAATGCCATCGTAAAGCAGATCCACGCGGTAGAGACCCTGGGGGCGGTAAATGTTATCTGCTCGGACAAGACCGGTACCCTGACCCAGAACAAGATGACCGTAGTACGGTGGTTTTTGCTGGGCGAAGAGAAGCCGGCAGCGGAAGTGAACAAGGAAGACAAGGTATTCCAGCAGTTGCTGCTCGGTTTCCTGGGATGTAACGATGCGAAGTATTCCGAAGAGACCGGCGAGGAGATCGGTGATCCGACCGAGACCGCTTTCGTAAAATATGCAAAAGACAACAAGCTGGGCTATGATCAGATCATGGCCGGCATCGACCGTTTCGACGAGATCCCGTTCGATTCCGACCGAAAGATGATGACCACCCTGCATCACGTAAAAGACGGCAAGAACGTTTCCTTTACCAAGGGTGCCATCGATTCCGTTATCGTACGATGCAACCGTATCCTGGATCAGAACGGTGTGCGCGATATCACCAACGAAGACGTGCTGCGCGCCACCAAGTCCGCAGACAAGATGAGTTCCGAAGCACTGCGTGTGCTGGCGCTGGCTTATCGCGAAGGCGATGAGAAGCCGCAGGAAGCGGATATGATCTTTGTCGGTCTGGCAGCGATGATCGACCCGCCGAAGGAAGGCGTAAAAGAAACCGTTGACGAATGCCATCACGCAGGCATCGACGTGGCGATGATCACCGGTGACCACAAGATCACGGCATTTGCCATCGCCAAGGAACTGGACATCGCGACCGATATCTCCCAGAGCATCTCCGGTGCCGAGATCGACGAGATGGATCCGGAAGAGTTCCGCAAGAATGTATTGAACTACCGCGTATTTGCCCGTGTATCTCCGGAGAACAAGGTGCAGATCGTGCAGGCATTCCAGTCCCACGGAAAGATCTGCTCTATGACCGGTGACGGTGTAAACGACGCTCCGTCCTTGAAGGCTGCCGACATCGGTGTAGCGATGGGTATCGGCGGTACCGAAGTAGCCAAGGATGCGGCGGAAGTGATCCTGGTAGATGACAACTTCATCACCATCAAGAACGCCGTAATGGAAGGCCGTAACCTGTTTAACAACATCAAGAAATCCGTGGTTTACCTGCTGCGTTCCAACTTCGGTGAAGTGGTACTGATGGCATCCGCGATCTTTGCAGGCCTGTCCTCGCCGCTGTCCACCATCCAGATCCTCTGGGTGAACCTGCTGACCGATACCGCGCCGTCTCTGGCACTGGGTATGGACGTAGGCTCGGATGCGGTTATGAACGAAAAGCCGCGTGACGTAAAATCCGGTATCTTAAACCGCGGTGACTACTTAAACATCGTGATCCAGGGCGTGATCAGCGGTGCGGTTACCCTGCTGGCGTTCCTGTTGCCGGTGATCAGTCAGTACGGTCTGGGCAATATCCTGGGCAATCTGAAGGGCAACGAAGAACTGCTCCGTATGTGCCGTACCTACTGCTTCAGCACGCTGGCGATCAACGAGATGCTGATGGCATATGTCTGCAAGACCAAGGGCAGCCTGGCATTTGCAACCAAGGAGTCCTGGAACAACAAGGCACTCAATGTGATCACCGTGATCGGTATCGCATTGCAGCTGGGTGTGCTGGTGATCCCGCCGCTGCGTAATCTGCTGAAACTGGCAACGGTCGGTGCAGGCGATATCCTGACGATCCTGGTGCTGGCTGTGGTCGGCGTAATGGTGAATGCAGCGATTACTCTTGCAAAAGAGCGTCTGGACATCCGCAGAGAGAGAAATTTATAAGATTTTTTCAGAAAAGACAGCGACTTAACCGGTCGCTGTCTTGAATTATTTATACAGATGCAATATAATCAGTATAAGTGATAAAAACCGGAGGTGCATATATGTTTTGTCAATTATTTGGAAACTATTTGCAGGAACAGGAAGTTATCAATGAATTCGATTACAGACAACTGATTCAGGAGCAGATGTCCGTCCGTGTAAAGCTGGGAACCATCGCTGTGATGGACGGGATCCTGACCGAGGAACAGGTAGAAAAGATCAATCAGCTGCAGAAGACGCAGGACCGTCGTTTTGGTGACATCGCCGTGGACGAGGGGCTGCTGACGGACGAGCAGGTTGGGGCGCTCCTGAAAAAGCAGGGCAACGCATATATGCAGTTTGTGCAGCTTTTGATGGATATGACGGATATCACCAAGGAAAAACTCGAAGAGTACCTGGAAGATTTCCGCAAAAAGATCGGATTTACTCCGGACGAGATGGAGATCCTCAAGAAGGATGATCTGGATGAGCTGCTGCCGATGTTTGTATATTCGTCCAAGCCGTATGTGCTGGATATCGCAGGACTGCTGACCAGAAATATCACGCGTTTTGTCAGCCGTGATTTTTACATTGAAAAAGCAAGAAAAGCAACGGAATTGTCCTATACGCATCTGGCTTGCCAGGAACTGGCCGGAGATCACAGCGTATTTATCGCCGTGGCGGAGAAAGAGGAGCAGGGTGCATTCCTGCAGGTAGCATCCGCATTCTCCAAGCAGGAGATGGATGAAGTCTATGATGACGCATACGATTCCGTCTGCGAGTTCATCAACGTGACCAGCGGTCTGTTGGCAACTGCGCTGAGCGGCAAGTCGGTAGACATCGATATGAAACCGCCTCTGGCATTTGCGGAGCAGGCGGCCAAGGGTGATTTTTACATCCTGCCGGTGATCCTGGAAGGACGCAGACTGGAACTTTTGATCGCCGTAAACAGCAGTTTTGTTCCGGGCACGGATGCTTTGACGCTGGGCGCGGTGGCAGAGCAGGAGGCAAACGAGAGCGAGGGCGACGGCGCAAGAGTGCTGATCGTGGACGATTCCAAGATGTCCAGACAGATGTTGCGTAACATCCTCGAAAAGGACGGTTACCGCGTGGTAATGGAAGCAAGCAACGGTCTGGAAGGTCTGCAGGCGTATATGAAGTGCAAGCCGGATCTGGTAACGCTCGACATTACGATGCCGGAGATGGACGGTCTGGAAGCACTGGAAAAGATCCTTTCCTATGACGCCAAGGCAAATGCGATCATGATCACGGCGGCCGGGCAGCAGGACAAACTGATGCGTGCTCTGCGGGCCGGTGCGAAGTACTTTATCAGCAAGCCGTTCAACGAAGAAGAAATACTTGCAAATATCAGAAAGGTTCTGGCGTAAACGGTCGGAACAGTCCGGAGGCCGAAAGGGCTTTGGGCGGAGTTTGAAAGATGCACTTGATCAAAAATCGGAAGGAAGAAAAAAACGCACGAGGCTGGCTGTTATGGGCGCTGGTCTCGGCGTTTATGTTTACGGTCTTTGCACCGTTAGATGCTTTTTTCTCCAATGAAAACGAATTCTGGTTTCGCCTGATGCAACTGCTGCCGGTGGTGGCAGTTTGTTTTGTGTGCGCTTTTGTCGTATTTCTGGCGGTGGCGGAAGTGCTGTACCGGACCATCGGAAAGAAAAAAAGCGGGTATATCGTCTTTACCTTCCTGCTCAATATCCTGCTGTATTTTTATGTGCAGGGCAATTTTATCCCCAGACATTACGGTGTATTAAACGGCGTGGCCATCGATTTTGACCGGCATCCGGTGTATGCGTATGCGAGCATCGTGCTGATCGTCGGGGCGCTTGCGGCAGCGGTTTTCAGCATCTTTGTGATCCGGGAAAAGATCTATGCGTTCGGGCGTTTTGTCTGTGCCGTGCTGCTGGGGCTGCAGCTGGTAACCCTGTGTGTATCGTTTTATAAGAATCATATTTTGAATGCACCGGTTCGGACCGAAGTGGTTGTGACCGACCGGGATCTGCTGACACTTTCCAAAGACGAAAATATCATCATCTTTATCCTGGATACCTTTGACGGCGAGGATATGGAGGACCTGTTCTTCCGCGAGAACTATGCCGGAAGGTATCAGGAAATGTTTGAGGATTTTACTTATTATCAGGATACGCTGGCCTTGTATCCTTCGACCAAGGCATCGCTTCCGTATCTGCTGACCGGAGTGGAGTACCTCAATCAGGAAACCTATGCGGAGTATATCAAACGGGCCTATGCGCAGACGGACCTGTACGAGCAGCTGGCACAGGGTGATTATCGTTTGAGCGTTTATACGGATGACGGCGCATTTCTGGATCAGGACTGTGCAAAGTATACCAATATCGAGCACGGGCAGTACCGGATCGGTAATTGGGGCGAATTTGCAAAAGATATGTATTCCCTGGTGGCATTTAACTATATGCCGCACCAGTTGAAGCGCTTTTTCTTTGTGGATACCGCGACGTTTGAAAGCCTGCAGGCAACGCAGGCCGGGGATGAGGCGTTTTCGTGGGATGTACAGGATTTTTATACGGCACTTACGCAAAAGGGGCTGTCCGTCGGAGACAGTGACCGGGGCCTGCACGTGTATCATCTGGAGGGCATTCACGCACCGTACAGTTTTGACGGAGAACTGCATTCGGAGGCGGAGCGTATCTACAGTGCATTGGACGAGGCCGAGGGAAACTGCACCATGCTGCAGCTGTACTTTGATGATCTGAAAGCGCAGGGACTGTATGACAATGCGACCATCATCGTGACGGCGGACCACGGGTATCATACCTATAGTCAGTATCCCATCTTTTTTGTGAAGAATGCCGGGGAGCATCATCCGTTTACGATCTCGTCGGAGAAGATGTCCTTCACCTATATGAAGACGCTGTTGGAAGGCGTGCTGGAGGGGCAGCCGCTCACCGAGGAAGCGGTGCATGCCTGCAATCCGGACGGCGCGAGCAGACGATTCCTCTATTACAGCTGGGACGACCGCTGGGAAGATCTGTACCTGCCGGTCATCGTGGAAATGGAGGAGGACGGGCGTGCCATTGATGCAGCGGCGCTGCGGGAGACCGGCGTGGTCTATCAGCCCAGCGGCACCAAGGAGCGTGCAGCCGGGGAAGGGCCGCTTTCTGTACTGCTGAAAAAATGTATGGATGCCTGCTATCGTCTGTGCGGCAATTACGGTCTGGCCATCCTGTTATTTACCCTGTTTTCCAAGCTGGTATTGTTGCCGCTTTCCATTTGGACGCACATCAATTCCATCACCATGATCCGCATACAGCCGGCCATCAATCACCTGAAGGCGCGGTATTACGGGCAGAAAGATAAGGTGGGCGAGGAGCAGACCCGCATCTTTAAGGAAGAAGGCTATCATCCGCTGCTGTCGACCATTCCGATGATCGTACAGCTGGTGCTGCTGATCGGTGTGGTGGCGGCCATCCGTGCCGGCATCGAAGATCCCACCATCGATATGAGCTGGGGCCCGATCAACCTGGGACAGGTACCCGCGCAGACCGGACTGACCCTGTTGTGGTCTCCGCTGGCGGCGGCTGCATCGGCGTGGCTGATGAGCTACACACAGAACAAGAGCAATGTATTGCAGGCAGAGCAGAGCAAATGGAACCAGTACGGAATGATGGTATTTTCCGTGGGACTGTCTCTGTATCTGGGCTGGTTTGTGCCGGTGGGAACGGCGCTGTACTGGGTGGCATCCAACCTGCTGTCCATCGTGCAGATGTATGTACTCAACGCCGTGATCTCACCGAAGAAATACGTGGATTACGATGCGCTGGAAGAGAGCCGCAAAGCGCTGGCCGGACTGCAGAGCGTGGGCAGCAAGAAGAAGGAAGGGTACTTCTCCGCCAACCGCAAGCGGGAGCGGAAGGATTACAAGCGTTTCTTCTCCGTGCTGAACAAGCATCTGGTGTTTTATTCCGAGGGCAGCGGATTTTACAAGTATTTCAAGGGCTATATCGAGTACATCTTAAAGTATACGGATCTGACCATTCACTATGTGACGAGTGATCCGGAGGATGCGATCTTTGCCAAGGCAGAGGAAGAGCCCCGCATCCGCGCGTATTACATCGGCGAGAACAAGCTGATCACGCTGATGATGAAGCTGGAGGCGGATGTGGTGGTAATGACCATGCCGGATCTGGAGCATTTCCACATCAAGCGCAGTTACATCCGGCCGGACATCAAATATGTCTATGTACAGCACAACATCGGCAGTAACAACCTGACCATGCGCAAGATGTGCTGTGAGTATTTTGACATCGTCTTCTGCGCGGACAAGATGCAGAAGGAAGAGGAGCTGGCCATCGAAGAAAAGTACGGCCTGCGCAAGAAAGTGCTGGCGGAGGTGGGCTATCCGTTGCTGGACGATATGCGTGCAGCTTATCGTGCAGGGACTCATGAAAAGCACGAGCGCAAGCAGATCCTGATCGCGCCGTCCTGGCAGGCGGATAACATCGTGGACAGCTGCTTGGAAGAGATGCTCAAGGAACTGTCTGCGGGCGATTACGATGTGACCGTACGGCCGCATCCGCAGGAAGTGCGACTGAAGGCCGAGTATATGCAGCAGCTGAAGGAAAAGTACGAGACGGAGCATGTGCACATCCAGACAGACTTTTCTTCCAATAATACGGTGATGGAAGCGGACCTGCTGATCACCGACTGGTCGGGCATTGCCTGGGAATACGCCTTTACCACGGGACGGCCGGTACTGTATATTGATACGCCGATGAAGATCATGAACGAGGATTACAAAGAGATCGATATCGAGCCTTTTGATATCAAACTGCGGGATATGATCGGCAAGCGCTTGAGCCCCGAAAAGATGGGAGACATCCGCGCACTGGCGGAGGATCTGCTGGCGCATTCGGCCGAGTATCAGGAGCATACGGAGGCACTGGTGCAGGAATACATCTGCCATCCGGACCACGCAGCCAACGTGGGCGGCGATGTGATCGTATCGGAAGTATTGGCGCAGATCGCGCGCAGAAAGGAGGCACAGGCAGGATGAGAAGAGTATTGAAGTATGCTATATTTACGGCCTGGTGTTTCGTTTCGGCGATGCTGCTCTTTGGCGTGACGGCCTATGCCTACATCGATCCCTCGGTCATGACCTATGTGATCCAGGCGGTGGCCGGTGTGGTGATCGCGCTGGGTGCGGTCTTCGGCATCTATTTCCGCAAGATGAAAAAGGCGCTGTTTGCCTTCTTACATATCGATGAGAACCGTGGCAAAGAAGTGGAGAGCGATGATGTCGTCTACCGAAAACCGGAAGAAAAATGAGAATAGTTCCGCAAAGCAGGATGCGCAGATGTCCGGGAATGAATCCGCACAATCTTCGGGAAAAGATCGTGTGCGAAAGGCCGGCACCGGGAAGAAAGCGGCGGAAAAGAGCCGGAAGACTTCTGTAATAAAACAGATCCGCAGATTTGCCCGAAAACATAAGGGTTTCTTAGTGTGTGCCGCCGTGGCTGTCCTGGCGGCCTTTCTCATATCGAAATGCCTTGTACAGCTGGTGCTGATCCGGGATGCATCGATGGAGCCGGCTTACCACAGCGGGCAGATCGTAGCGGTGAGCAAACTGCGGCACGACTATCAGGTCGGGGATGTCATCGTCTTTGACGCACCGCA
>CAMJAP010000021.1 GCA_946403625.1 uncultured Lachnospiraceae bacterium | reverse complement strand
CGCTTCGCGACAGCTTTTCCCCGGCAGGGGGAAGGCAAGGAACACCGACAAACTCCATTTTGCAGAGGAGAAAATAAGTATGGAATTTACAATTGTAGCAATTTTTAACCGTAGCGTGACGATCGAGCGCAACAACAAGAATGCGTACGAGACGGAAGTTCCGTGCCGCCTGATCCTGAACGGCAAGGTGGTGAAGGAGACCACACAGAATGTGATCTCGCTGTACGGTCTCACACCGGATACCGAGTACGAACTGGTGATGGATACCGTCAGCGATAATGCGCCGGTGGGCCGCCGTTTTAAAAAGCGTTTCCGCACCCTGACGGAGAGTATTCTTCTGGATGTGCGCAAATTCGGTGCTGTGGGCGACGGCGTACACAACGATACCAATGCGCTGCAGGCGGCGATCATGAGCTGCCCGGACAGCGGTACCGTGTGGCTGCCGAAGGGAACCTACCTGTCCGGCCCGCTGTTTTTCAAGAGTAACATCACCTTCTGGGTGGATAAGGATGCCACTTTGCTTGGCGATCCCGATCGCAGCCATTATCCGGTTCTGCCCGGTATGGTGCGCAATCTGTATCACAATGATGAAGAATACAACATCGGATCCTGGGAAGGCAATCCGCTGGACAGTTTTGCTTCCCTGATCACGGCGATCAATGTGCAGAACCTGGATATCATCGGGGAAGGCACCATTGACGGTAATGCGCAGAATGGCGACTGGTGGGTCAATGCCAAGGTGAAACGCACCGCATGGCGCCCGAACATCGTGTTTATCGCGCAGAGCCGTTATGTAAGAATGCAGGGACTGTCGCTGCAGAATTCCCCGACATGGACCATTCATCCGTATTATTCCGGACGACTGTCCTTTATGAACTTAAATATCACCAATCCTTCCGACTCGCCCAATACGGACGGTTTTGATCCGGAGAGCTGTGAGGATGTGCTGCTGGTCGGCACCCGGATCTCGGTCGGTGATGACTGCATCGCGATCAAGAGCGGCAAGTTGTATATGGCAAGATTCCATCACAGAGAGACCAAGAATGTGACGGTGCGCAACTGTCGTTTGGAGCGCGGACATGGCTCCGTGACCGTTGGTTCCGAAGTGGCCGGCGGTGTGAGCAGCGTGCATGTTTCCCAGTGCATCTTCTCGCAGACGGATCGCGGCGTGCGCATCAAGACCAGACGCGGTCGCGGCGAGCGCTCGATCCTGACCGACATGACCTTTGAAGATATTAAGATGGACCGCGTGCATATGCCGGTGACCGTGAATATGTTCTATTTCTGCGATCCGGACGGGCACAGCGAGTATGTACAGGACCAGAGCGAAAAGCCGGTGGATTATCGCACACCTTATATTGGACATCTGAAGATAAAAGATGTAGAATGTACCGGTGTGGACTCTTCGTTTGTCTGCGCCTACGGTCTGCCGGAAGCACCCATCGGCAAGCTGACCTTGAAACGTGTGAATGTCAGCTTCCTGCCGGAGGCCGAACGGACGGCAAAATGCCCGATCATGATGGACGGTTTTCCGGAGATGAACGGAAAGGGCATGTTCCTGAAGAATGTCACCACGCTCGAGATCGAAGATCTGCGGATCAAGGGCAGCGCGGATACGGAACCGGAGATGGAGAATGTCATCGAAAAGGATATCTCCAATATGATCTACGAGGCGTAAGCGCAAAATAACTAGCTTAATCAAATTTCTATACGAAAGGGGAATCATAAAATGAACATCTTAGTAATCAACTGTGGCAGCTCTTCCTTAAAGTACCAGCTGATCGACTCTGCAACAGAGAACGTGCTGGCAAAGGGTATCGTAGAGCGTATCGGTATGGAAGGCAGCTGCATCACCCACACTCCGGCAGGCAGAGACAAAGTCGTTAAGACACAGCCGATGGAGGATCATAACGAGGCAGTTCGTCTGGTGATCGAAGCACTGATCGATCCGGAGCACGGCGTGATCAAGTCGCTTTCCGAGATCGGAGCTGTCGGACACCGCGTAGTACACGGCGGCGAGAAATTCAAGACCGCAGTCAAGATCGATGCTTCCGTGATCAAGGATATCGAAGATCTGAGCTCTCTGGCACCGCTGCACAATCCGGCCAACCTGATCGGTATTCACGCATGTGAAAAGAATATGCCGGGCGTTCCGCAGGCAGCAGTATTCGATACCGCATTCCATCAGACCATGCCGCAGAAGGCTTATATGTACGGCCTTCCGTATGAATATTATGAAAAATACAAGATCCGTCGTTACGGCTTCCACGGCACCAGCCACGATTTCGTATCCAACCGTGCCGCAGAGATCCTGGGCAAAGACCGCAAGGATCTGAAGATCATCGTTTGCCACCTGGGCAACGGTGCAAGTATCTCCGCCGTAAAGAACGGTGAGTGCGTCGATACCTCCATGGGTCTGACTCCGCTCGAAGGTCTGATCATGGGTACCCGCAGCGGTGACCTGGATCCGGCGATCCTGGATTTCATCTGCGAGAAGGAAGGTCTGTCCAGCGCAGAGATGAACACCGTACTGAACAAAAAATCCGGTGTTTACGGTCTGTCCGGCGGTATTTCCAGTGACTTCCGTGATCTGACCGCAGCTTCCAAGGAAGGCAACGAGCTGGCAAAGATGGCTCTGGAGACCTACTGCTATCACGTAGCAAAATACATCGGTTCCTACACCGTAGCAATGCAGGGCGTAGATGTGATCGCATTTACCGCAGGTATCGGCGAGAACGATACGGGTGTACGCAAGGGCGTATGCGAGTACCTGAAGTTCATGGGCGTGAACATCGATGAAGAAAAGATCATGACCCGTGGCGAAGAAGTGACCGTATCCACTCCGGACAGCAAGGTGACCGTAATGGTAGTACCGACCAACGAGGAGCTGGCTATCGCAAGACAGACTCTGGCGATCCTGTAAAACAAAAACTTCAACCGTGGATATCCGCATCCTGTGACGAAACGTCGCAGGGTGCGTTTTTTATGTTTCTTTTTATCCTAAATATGATATAATAGAACCCGTTATGAGTATTCAAGTATTTTTAATCATTATTTTAGCGTACATAGTGATCATCGGAACCGTCAATGACAAAGTGTTCCACATGCAGAGCGACATTGCTTTGATCTTTTTCTCGTCGCTGTTATCCCTGGTTTTATTGCTGCTCCGCTACATCTTTCCGATGGAGTCCCTGCATAACCTGATCGGCAGTCTGGGGAATTTTAATTTCCGGGAATACCTGATGGACGGTATGCTCTGCTTTATGCTGTTTGCAGGCGCGAGCAAAGTAAACATGGGCAAGTTCAAGACCAACCTGCGACCGATCTGCCTGCTGGCATTTCTGACCACGCTGATCGCGTCGTTTGTATACGGCGGTCTTTTGTATGCGGCGGCCATCGTATTTCATCTGCCGCTGGATTTCTGGACCTGCGTGCTGTTGGGCTGCGTGGTATCTCCGACGGACCCGATCGCGGCGACCGGTATCTTAAACAAGATCGGTCTGTCCAAGAACGTATGCTCCGTTATCGAGAACGAATCGCTGTTTAACGACGGTGTCGGCGTAACGCTGTTCATCTTTGTGCGTTCCATCATCACCAAGAGCGGTGACAGCAATGTGGCAGTGCTTTTGATCAAAGAGATCTTCGGTGCGGCTGCAGTAGCGCTGATCGCATCGTTTATCATGTTCCAGCTGATCAAGATCTCGCGGGATCCGATCCGCTACATCCTGATCGCGCTGCTCAATGTATTGCTGGTTTATATGGTCTGCGAGCATCTGGGATTCTCCGGCGTGCTGGCATCCGTTATCTGCGGTTTCTTCTTCTCCTACAGTATGGACAAGATCAAACGCCAGACGGAAGTGGTGGACCCGCATCATTTCTATACGAATTTCTGGGAGATCCTGGAAGGTATCTTAAACGGTATGCTCTTCGTTATGATCGGCTTTGTGGTGCTCAGCGTATCCCTCAGCCCGTATGTGGCGATCATCGTTCCGGTGGCATTGGTTGCACTCATCATTTCCAGAGCCTGCGGTGTTACCATCAGTACGGTACTGACGGGACACAGCATTCCGGGTAACTACAATCTGCCGGAGTTTGTTGCATTGATGACCTGGTCGGCATTAAAAGGCGGTCTTTCCCTGGCGCTTGCCCTGGAGACCGAAGCGTACTTGCCGGGACCGGTTTATGAGATCTTTTTGAACATTGCATTTGTTACCATTTTCTTTACCGTACTGGTACAGGGATTGACGGTCCGCAAGGTATATTACGGACTGGAAGCGCATAAGGCGAAAAGAATGAGTTACAAGCCGAAGGGGAACACGAAATGAAGATCATAGTAGTTGGATTGGGAAGAACGGGCCAGATGCTGATCGCATCCATGGCATCGGAAGATTATGATATTGTCGTTATCGATAAGGACAGCAAGCTGGTCAATGAGATAACCGACCGGTACAGCGTCAACGGTATCATCGGCAGCGGAGCTTCACGGGAAACCTTGCTGGCAGCCGGTGCTGCGACTGCGGATGTGATCGTATCCCTCACACCGGTGGATGAGATCAATCTGCTCAGCTGCATGCAGGCCAAGAATCTCGGTACCCGTTATGCGGCAGCCCGGATCACTATGCCGGATTTTGTCCGTGAAAGCGAATCCCTCAAGAAAGAATATCAGATCGATACGATCATCAAGCCCAGAGAAGATGTGGCCAATGAGATCTATCACAACATCGGTATGCCGGGCTATACCAAGCTGGTCGGCTTCTGGAGACACGGGATCCACCTGATGGATCTGAATGTGCTGCCGGATTCCCCCATGTGCGGACGCAGCCTCTTTGATATCAAAAAGTCAAGTAATGCCAATATGCTGGTGGTAGCCGTGATGCGTAACGGCAAGTTGACCATCCCCGACGGTAGTTTTGTGGTGGAAGCCGGGGACAACCTGACGGTGGTCATTTCCAAAGACGGACTGTCCGAGACACTGGCATTGCTGGGTATCCAGCGGAAGAAAGTAAAGAAAGTCATGATCGTGGGCGGCAACAGCATCACGGAATATCTGATGGAACAGATGGTAAAGGATGGCTATGCCGTTACGGTACTGGAGAAGCGGCCGGAGAAATGCCGCGCGATGATGGAGCGCTTCCCGGATTGCAGGATCCTGTGCACCGGCGAAGGCGAACTGCTGGAGATCCTTGAGGAAGAGCACATCAGCAATATGGATATGGTGGTATCCCTGACCGGCAGCAATGAGAAAAACCTGGTCATCAGTATGTATTCCTGGTCATGCCGCATTCCGTGCGTGATCACCTATGTGGAAGTACCGGAACAGCTGCAGCTGCTGCACAAGATCAATATCGACATCACGGTATCGCCGGTAGAATCCGGAGCCTTAAAGGCACTGCGCTTTATTCGTCAGCACGAAGGTGAGGAAGCTGCAAACGAGATCGGCAAGTTCTACATCGTTGCCGAAGGCCAGGCAGAGATCAAGGAACTGAAGGCGGGAGCGGATTTCAAACTGCTCAACATCCCCTTCAAGGAGAAGGCATTCAAGAAGAAAAAGAATGTCCTGATCGCAGCAATCTTCCGCAACGGAGAGATGATCGTTCCGTCCGGAGAAACATCCATCCAGCAGGGCGATCAAGTGATCATTGCCACCTCCCGCAAGCAGAAGATCCGCAGACTAAACGATATTGTATAATCAAAAAGGTGCCTGTCAGTGACAGGCACCTTTTTTATTCTTTTGCCTTCCCCTTCTTCTTCACCGCCTTATACACCAGATCCGACAGCACTTTCACCAGCACCGCAACCGCCGAAGTGATCACGATCTGTACCGCAAACAGCAGCAGCAGGCTCTTGTTGGAAGACAGATCCCAGTGCTTGTTTGCATAGATGCAAGCCTGCCCGATCACGATATGGTGGAACAGGAAGTAGGTGTAACTGTATGCCGACAGCACATTTACGACCTTCATCACCCGCGGCATCTCTGAAAATATCCTTTCCAGAGCCAGAAAGATAAAGAAAGTACCGACCGCCAGGATCACGATGGACGGCGTCATATCGATGGGCAGCTTGGACGGATAGATCAGGTAGAATCCGAGCAGCGCTACGCCGATGGCAGCAGTCCATTTCGGAATGCGATCCATCACTTCCACCAGAAACATTCCTACGATGAAGTCGTAGATCTTGATCGTAAAATTGTTATAGGACGGCACATCACTCCACGGCATATATTTGTAGGTTGCCAGTGCGATGATGTAGTAAACGGTCGCGATGATCAGCGTGAGGTTCCGGTGCTTTAAGATGCACATGCGCAGCAGCGGGAACACGAGGTACATCGGGATCAGGCATCCCAGGAACCATTCGCCCAGCATCAGGGTAAAGGTCGGGATGTTAAAGATCGAGAGGTAACCGTCCATACCGAGCAGTGTAAAGATAAAGCACAGCGGGGACGGTTTGACGCCGGTCAGGCTCTCAAAATAAACCGGAAACTCAAAACCGATCAAAAACAGATAGATCGCATACACGATATAGGAGATGTAGAACGGGATCAGGATACGCAGAAACCGTCCCTTGTAAAAATCCTTTACGGAAAAGTTTGCTTTCTTTTTGCTTGACATCATCAGGCCGCCGCCGGAAAGCATCAGAAACAGGCCCACGCCGATGGCGGGGAAGTTCATATTTTGATTGGAATGCAGCGGTTCGATGGTTTCTTTCAGACGGATGCCCTGCAGCTGGAGGGTCACCAGGGTGTGATAATACACTACGCCCATCAGAGACAGCAGTCGCAGGACACTGATAAACCGGTAGCGTCCGGGATTGGAAGCGCTCGCCTGCGGAACTGTATTTTCGGTATCGTTTGTATTCGGATTCTTTGCCATTTTGTTTTTCCTGTAGATTTATTATATCTTATCCGCATCGGCAGATAACATACTTACCCATCATACACTACTTTGGCGGAAAAATAAAGGGAAGACATCGTCACAAAGGCCCTGTATTTCGTCGGAACCCTTGCGGAAAGGGGCCGAAAAGTGCTATATTATTAGTAATTATATTCAGAAAGAAGGGATGAAAAATGGATCTGTTACAGATTGAAAAAGAAAGCGAAAATGTCGTCAATGAAGTATATGAACTGGCTAAATTAAAGGCCGGAGATCTGCTGGTGATCGGCTGCTCCTCCAGTACGGTGCAGGGTGAGCTGATCGGAACCCATTCCAGTATGGAACTGGCAGAAGCCGTATACCGCGGTGTGAAAAAGGCGGTTTCGAAAAACGGCCTGCGTCTGGCAGTACAGTGCTGCGAGCATCTGAACCGTGCGATCATCACGGACCGCGATACCATGGAAAAATACGGCTTGGAGCAGGTTAATGTGATCCCGCAGCCCAAGGCAGGCGGTTCCTTTGCTACGACTTTTTATCACGACCTGAAAGAGCCGGTAGCGGTGGAAAATCTGAAGGCCGGAGCGGATGCCGGTATCGATATCGGCGGCGTCCTGATCGGTATGCACATCAAACCGGTGGTGGTACCGCTCAAGATCACCAATAAAAAGATCGGTGAAGCCATCGTGATCGCGGCACGCAGACGCCCGAAATTTGTCGGCGGTTCCCGCGCGGTATACGATGAGAATCTGGAATAAACAGCTTGCGATAACGATTTGACCGGAGGAAAACTATGAAAAAGAGAGTGGTGGCAGCGATCCTGCTGGCGATGGTGACGGTAACGGCCTGTGGGGAGACAACGGAAAACGACCGCGGCAGTGTGAATGAGACCGGAGGGAAAGAACCGGAAGTAACCGTATTGGAACCGGCCGGAACCGCGGAAGTAACGCCGACGGAAACGGCAGAACCGGTAGTGACACAGGCTCCCGAGGATCCGCAGCCGCAGGTATATGACGGCACCGTGCGCCCGCTGCAGATCGAGATCGAAAAGGTGTATGACGGCTGGAGCAGCGATGATTATAACTATTCCGCAAACATCAGCGCACCGGAGATCACCCTTTCGGAAGAGCAGTTTCCGGAGCTGGGAAAAGCGCTGAACAATTACGGACAGGCATTGCAGCGTACTGCAGGCACCAACGATCTGCCGGAGATGATCGATATTGCCAAGGAGTTTCAGGCAGCCGATCCGGAGCCGGAATCACCGGTATATCTGGAATCCGATTACACCACAACGATCGCCAGGGCCGATACGGTTGCGACCAGTCTGCTGACGATGCAGTATGTGGACTATCACGGCGCACATCCCGGAGTGGTTTACACTTCCAAGACCTTTGATTCCGTAACCGGCAAAGAACTGGGGCTTTATGATGTGATCGCCGCGGATCAGGTGGACGATCTGCCGCAACTGCTTACGGATACGCTGTTGGAAGAATACGAAGATGTTGATTTTTTTGAAGCTTCGGATCTGCCGGTCACGATCTCCAATATGATCGGGATGAACAGCGGTCTGACCTATACGCTGGACTACTTCGGCATCACCTTTTACTTCTCGGCGTATGAGCTGGCACCGTATGCCTACGGCGCACAGATCGTGACCTTCCGTTACGAGGATTATCCGGATCTGGTCAACGCGGAGTATCAGGTTACACCGGACAGCTACATCTGCCCGCTGGAAGCGAACGGCAAAAATATGCTGCCGGACGGACGTATTCTGGATCTGAGCATCTTTACCTTCGGGGAAGAATATGAGGAAGGTTATGCCGTAGAAGCCAATCTGGACGGCAACCCTACCTCCTACGAGATCGACGAATCCTTTGATATATCCCCGTGGCTGGTGCATTGCGACAACGGTGATTTCATGTATCTGCGCTGGTCTACTTACAACGATTATGCGTTGATGAGCGTGTGCGACTTAAACGGTGACAGCGTCGGAAAACCGCAGGAGTTTTACGGGGCGTTCCGCGGGGCGCCGACCGATCCGGAGAATTTAAAGATCTATGACCGCGGGAATATGCTTTCTACGGTAACGATCTATCGGTACTATACCATCGGAACGGACGGTATGCCGGATCCGAAGACGGATTATTTCTACATTTCGGGAGATCTGGCGCTGACCCTGAAGCAGGATCTGACCTGTGAGTGCCGCTCGGATTTTGATGCACCGGAAGATCATACGGAAGAGAAACTGCCGAAGGGAAGCAAGATCACCTTCTATGCGCAGAATGAGGATGAGGGCTGGGTAGATTTTACGCTGCCGGACGGACGCTTTGTTCGTTTGTATGTGGATACCAGCGATTATCCGCGTACGGTGGACGGCATCGATATCGACGCATTGTTTGACGGCCTGTTCTGGGCAGGCTGAGAATAAAAAATACACAGGATGGGAGGCGGAGCCTATGGCAGAAGACAAATACTCGGAACTCAGTTTGGTGGATATCCAGCAGATGGAGCTTTCTTACGAGCGTACCAATCTGTCGGTCATCCGTACGGATCTGGCATTTAACAACACGAAACTGTCGATCGAGCAGACGCATCTGTCGTTCCTGCGGACCATCGTGTCCCTGATCGGTAGTGCGGCGACCATCTACAAGGCGTTGCCGGCTCTGGGGGTGTCTGACCGTTTCTCCACGATCCTGTCGGTGTTTTTGATCCTGGCGGCCGTGTATTTTGCGGTGCGTGATCGTATGACCTATCCGCGGTTGAAAAAGCAGATCGAGGAGATGGAGCGCGAGAAGGAAGAGATCGTCAAGAACCAGCCGGATGTATCGGCGTTTCTGGGCGATGTGGATACGGACTGACCAAAATAGACTTTGACAAAACATTGTGATAAGATTAGTAAAATTACCGGACGGCAGAACGCGTGCCAAACGGGGGGAGTAATCATAAACAGGGGGAGCCAAACGATGATCTATGTAAATCAGATAGGATATGCAGGGAACGGAACCAAGCATGCCACGATCTGCGGCAGCAAGGGATACAAACTGTTCCGTGACGATGCGCAGGCGGTATGTGAAGGCGCAGCCGATACCCTGGTTCGTGATGAAAACAGCGGCGAGGATGCGGCATATATCGATTTTACCGGGATCACGGCACCGGGCCGTTATTATCTGCAGGACGAAAGCGGCAATCGCAGCGTGCATTTTACCATAGCAAAAGATAACAGAGAACTGTATGCGCCGGTTTTTCGTGATGCATTGAGGATGTTTTATTTCCAGCGCTGCGGTATGGAACTGGAAGAAAAATATGCCGGAAAGTACAAGCATCCGGCTTGCCATTGTACCAAGGCGTTTTATCTGGATGATCCCGAGCGACGCGTGGAACTGTCCGGCGGCTGGCACGATGCGGGCGACTACGGCCGTTATGTGACGGCGGGCGCGGTGGCTCTTGGCCATTTGTTATATGCGTTTGAACTGATGCCGGAAGCCTTTACGGAAGAACTGAACATTCCGGAGAGCGGAAACGGCATACCGGATATTTTGAATGAATGCCGTTACGAGCTGGACTGGATCTTAAAGATGCAGGATCCGGACGGCGGTGTGCATCACAAGGCAACCTCGATGAACTTTGTGGGATTTGTAATGCCGGAAGATGACGATCTGGACATTGCGATCACACCGGTATCCTCTCTGGCCGTTGCGGATTTTGCGGCGATCATGGCGATGGCGTCCCGTGTATATGCAAAATACGATGCGGCATACGCAGAAAAATTGAAAGCTGCGGCAATCCGTTCCGGTGAATGGCTGACAGCCCATCCGGAGTTTTTGTTCCGCAATCCGGAAGAGGTACACACCGGTACTTACGAAGACCGCTGTGATGCGGATGAGCGTCTGTGGGCAGCTGTGGAGTTGTATCGTCTGACCAAAGACGAAAAGTATCTGTCGGTATTGCATTCAATCCTGGAGATCAAGATCAGCCTGACGGCGCTCGGCTGGGGCGATGTGGGCGGTTTTGCGGGACTGTGCGTACTCACGGCAGAGGACGGCTGTTTTGCAGGAAATATCAAAGACCGATTCTTCTATCGTTGGATGGATGAAGCAGACCGCCTGGTAAAGGTGGCAGCCTCCAATCCGTTTGAACTGGCATTCCATCCGTCCGATTTTATCTGGGGCAGCAATATGGTGGTGCTGACCAATGCGATGGTATTGACCGTAGCGCATTTGCTGAGCGGCAAGCCGGAATATCTGCAGACTGCAGCATACCAGCTGGATTATATCTTCGGCAGAAATGCAATTGATACCAGTTACGTGACCGGACACGGAGAAAAGGCCTTCCGCGATCCGCACAATCGTCCGACGATCGCAGACGGTATCGACGATCCGATCCCGGGATATGTTTCCGGCGGACCGAACCGCGGTGCCTGCGATACCAAGGCCAATCCGGAACTGTTCAAGGGTTTTGCACCGATGAAATGCTATGCGGATCACAACCTGTCATACTCCACCAATGAGATCACGATCTACTGGAATTCACCGCTGGTATTCGTACTGGCGTATGTGATGCAGAAGAGATAAGCGTATAAATGATGAAAAGAACTGCGGAACTTTCGCAGTTCTTTTTTTTGCGCGCATTGCGGTCACAAATGCAACTGCGGCAGAATTGACTTCACGAAAGAAACGTGATACTCTCACATTGTGGCAGGGGAAGACACCCATAAGAAAAAACGCAGGTCACGACTACACAACATCATAGCAGTTGCAAGGGGGAGACACCCATGACAAAAAACATTCTTGTGACAGACCAAAATGGCAAAGTAATTGGCGCCACCTACCCGAAACGGGCAAAGGGGCTTATCAAGAGCGGTCGGGCGACCGAAGTGGACGAGGGGACTATCCGTCTCGTGGCTTCGGAAGTTTCGGACGCTTTTTCTGATTTCAACCATTTCATTAAGGAGGATATTGCGATGGCAAATATTATTGATTTCAAAGCCAGAGGGTTCAAGCTGGTCCCGGAATGCGAGACCAACAAGGGCACCCGTCTGGTGGTTACCGAAAACGGCGAAAATGTAGAGTGCTTCGAGATTGCGGAAGGCGGTGCAAAGACCGAGATCGCGCATGTTGCGGAGCTGGAAACCAACAAGGATTATGTATTTCGCTTCACGATCAAGAGCCGCTACATCCGTCTGGAGGCAGCAGAGTGCCTGGTGCAGGTATACTTTGATGAGGAAGGTGACGGCTACACCTATCCGCTGGACCGCGACAACAAGAACCGTTTCAAGCCGACACTGTGCAAAAAGATCGACGAGGGTCTGCTGCGCGTCTTCGAGCTGCCGTTCAACAGCGGAGATGCAAAGAAATGCACGATCCGCTTCACGGTGAGCAATATGACCGCGTGGATCTATCCGGGCAAAGATGCAGACAGCTACGCAGAACTTGCAGATGTGGATTACGAGCAGTGGAGACAGAACGAGCTGCATCAGGTGACCAAGATCGTAAACGATATCGGCAACAGCCTGGGCGAGACCTTAAACGGCATCGGTGAGTTTGTCGGCGGCGCCGGAGATAAGATCTTTAAGACCGTCAACGATGTGATCCGTCCGTGCAAGCCGGAGGAGGACATCGTAGATGCGGATGAGGCAGAGGACGCTGAGGATATCGGACCGACTGAGGAAGCCAAGGCCGACGAGCCCAAAGATGCGGCAGACAAAACTACGGAGGACGACAAGAAGTAATCTGTAGCGAAATTGGGCATTTGTAATACAGTAGTGCGACTTATAGGGGAACCGGAAAAAACCGGCTCCCCTTTTTTCTTGCCTTCCCCCCTTCGGGGGGAAGGTGTCGCGAAGCGACGGATGAGGGGCATTTTCGCGTGCATAAGCGTTAGTTTTATGTTACAATAAATAGCAAGTAATTACGGAGGACCGAAAGCCATGAAAGAGATGGAACGCCTTTTGGAAGTGGTGGAAAAACTGCGTGCACCGGATGGCTGTCCGTGGGACCGGGAGCAGACACACAGCAGCCTGAAAGCAGCTTGTGTGGAGGAAGCGGCCGAGGTGATCGGCGGCATCAATATCCTGGAACAGACCGGCAGTGCGGACAATCTCAAGGAAGAACTGGGAGATCTGCTGTTGCAGGTGGTGATGCATGCCCAGATCGCCAAAGAGGAAGGCTTGTTTGATCTGGAAGACGTGGCCAAAGCGATCTCGGACAAGATGGTCCGCCGGCATCCGCATGTCTTCGGCAGCGTGGAGCGGGATATCACCACCGGAGAAGTGCTGGTAAACTGGGAAGAGATCAAGAAGAAAGAAAAAGCCGGCAGGGAATGGGAAGCGGACTATCTGCCCGGTGCGATGAATGAAGCATCGGAACTGCTGGAAGTGGCAAAGAAACGAAAAGGCTTTGCATAAAGATTTTCGGAACAAGGAAGTAAAAAAGTGCAAAAGGGGGAAGCCTATGATCGGAATTATTTGTGCAATGGATGTGGAACTGGAAAAGATCCTTGCGATGATGGAGAATGAGCAGGGAGAGATGATCGGCAGTGTCGTTTTCCATAAAGGAACGATCGGCGGAACGGATGTCGTGTGTGCCGTATGCGGCGTGGGAAAAGTATTTGCGGCGATGTGCACGCAGTCGATGATCCTGAAATACACACCGGACAGCATCATCAATGTGGGCGTGGCAGGTGCGCTGGATAAGCGCTTAAACATTATGGATGTCGTGGTGGCGGATGATCTGGTGCAGCACGATATGGATGTTACCGCATTGGGAGTTCCACGTGGAATGATCCTCGGTACGGATTATATCGCATTCCAGACGGACAACCGCGTATCCAAGAAGTTGTATTCCGCCCTCACTGCGCTCAATGAAGAACGCAAACAGAAGGGGGAAAAGGAGCTCGGAACGATGCACGGACGCATTGCTTCGGGAGATCAGTTTATCACCAAGAAGGAGCAGAAGGACGATATCACGGGAGCATTTGGCGCCGTTGCCTGTGAGATGGAGGGCGCTGCGATCGCGCAGGTCTGCCATGTGAATCAGGTACCGTTTGCCGTAATGCGTGCGATCTCGGATACGGCAGATGACAGTTCCGAAGTGGATTTTCCGGAATTTGCCAGAGCAGCCGCCGAATGTGCATCCGAAGTGATCCGCCGCTTCCTTGCGGAAGGATAAAAAATTACAGTACTACAAAGAGGAATGAAAACTATGTGCAACAAGAGCAGACTGGCAGTATTGGGTTTGAGCGCAGCGCTCTGCCTGAGTGCCTGCGGTAACACACAGGAGAGTGACCGCGGACAAGCAGATACCACCGAAGAAACACAGGTAACAACGGAAACCGAACCGACGGCAGAAGAGACACTGCCGGAAACCGATGCAGAGGCGCAAACTACGGAAAACCCTACTGCCGGCATCTTTGCCGAGGCGTTTGCGGCAGGGAAAGTAGAGAACAACGGAGGCTATTTTGTCCGCGTCGGCGATAAGGTATACTATCGTCTCTATCACGAGCGCGCACTGCAACGAACTGCTTTGTTTGGCGGATTTTTGGGGAGTGATCTTCCGGATCGGCCATCGAAACTGATGAGCTATGATCTGCAGACCGGCGCAAAAGAAGAAGTGGCTACGGTTTACGGATCGGGAAAATTATTTGCCTGTCGCGACGGTTTATTGCTGGCCTATCCCGATCAGGATGAAACCTATGTTATTCCTATGGATGGCTCGGAGCAGACCGTGTATTGTAAGGGAACCCCGGATGGTGTCTCCGAGGACGGTCGCGTTTTGATCGTAACCCAATATAATACGGAGTATACCGGAGAAGGCCTCTTTTCCTGGAAAGCCGTGATCTGTGACGGAAAAGAAGTGGCACGGGTAGAGGACGAAAACAGTTTGCTCCTTTGCGGATTTGCCGGAAATGACGCAATCTTTGCCAATCGTATGGAAGCGGATGATGAAGATGCGATCAGTAATGAGTGGAGGATCCTGTCCGTGGATGCGGCCGGAACGCAGACCGAACTCGGCAAGCTGGAACCGGAAGAGGGCTTTTACGATGCGTCTCCGGATGCGAGGCAGATCGTTTCGGATGAAGAAGGCGTCTATGGAACGATCGGTTTTTACGCAGGTACCGGACATTTTCTGCAGGACTGGGTAGCCTTTTCCGCAAAGCCGGGGGTAGCAGGCAGTCTTGAGATGCTGGAGCCGGAAAACCGTGAAGAGTTTTCGGGGATGGAGAATCCGCCGTCCATGTTGCTGACCGGTCCCGGGGAAGTCGAGTTTTTCAAGGCGCCGGTCGGACAGGTTGCCTATTCGGAGGGCGGTTACGGAGATCTGGTCTATTACGACAGCCCCTACAGCGCGGTTGTTTTGAAAGAAGATTATTTTACGCAGGACGAAGCGACGGGGGAATGGCCCTGGGGCAATTTCCTGCTGGATGCCGTGGTATTTGACGATACGGCATTTCTGATCACGGCATACGGTACCCGTAATGAGCTGTATGATATCGGCTGGCGATACGCATACGACCTGGTATATCTGGAGTATTCCTGCATTCCTTTTGATGCGGATCACCTGGAGAACGGAGTTCCGAAAGAAACGGTATCACTGGAATTCTTGACTTCCACCGGCTGGGCGGATGCATGCGTGGATCTTTCGAATCTGACAGGCAGCTGGAAACTGGAATCCTACGAAAACGAAGGCTACAGCGGCAATGCCGAAGCGGATGGCCTGGAAACAAGGCTGGTCATTGCAGAGGACGGCAGCGCTTATCTGGAAGAAAAAGTCGACGGCCGGATGCAGAAGGAAGAACTCACACGACAGGCCGGAGAGGAAGCGGATGTCTATGTTTACTGCACCAATGACGGTGAAGGCGACGATGTCATGCAGCTGGATATCATCGGCTGCAACGAATACTATCTGGAAACTTCTATTTCTTGGTGGTACTCGGACGGCGTCCCGGGCGGCAGTTCCTGGGTCTTTGTAAAAGAATAAGCCTTCTTCATGAGGATGTGGGAACGACCCAGTCTCTTGCCTTCCCCAAAAGTGGGAACGCCCTTGTTTCTTGCCTTCCCCTCTTTGGGGGGAAGGTGGCCGAAGGCCGGATGAGGGGCAATAAAGGGGCCATATAGCCGCACATAAAGAAACAGTGTTTCAATCCGAAGCACTGTTTTTCTTTTGTAAAAATCCCTGAATAAAAAATGAAAACCATTTTCAAATATTTCCTTGACACAATACCCCGAACATGATAAAAATGAAAACGGATTTCAATTTCAAATGTTGAGGAGAAGAGAAAATGAAAAAGCAGATCGGTGTATTTTTGACAGCAACGACGATGGCTGCCTATCTGTGCGGCTGCGGAGGAGCAGAGCAGGTTGCGGCAGCAGGGGCAGAGGCTAAGAATAATGAAGATGGTCTGAAGATCGTCACCACGATCTTTCCGGAATATGACTGGGTAAATAATGTATTGGGTGAGCAGGCAGCAAATGCACAGGTGACATTGCTTTTGGATAACGGCGTGGATCTGCACAGCTACCAGCCCAGCGCGCAAGATATCGTAACCATCTCGGATTGCGATGTGTTTGTCTATGTCGGCGGCGAGTCGGACGGCTGGGTTAAGGATACGCTGGCGGAGGCGAGCAATAAGGATATGGTCGTGATCGACCTGATGGAGGTGCTCGGGGATTCCGTTAAAGAGGAAGAAGTGGTCGAAGGTATGGAGAGTGAGGAACACGATCATGAGCACGAAGACGGCGATCACGATCATGAGGATGCTGATCACGAAGAGCATGAACATGAGGACGAGGATGAACACGAGCATCATCACGAAGAAGGCGAGATCGAGTATGACGAGCATGTATGGCTGTCTTTAAAGAATGCGACCGTGCTCTGCAATGCCATCGCAGACGGTCTGGCACAGGCAGATCCGGCCAATGCGGACAGCTATCACGCCAATGCAGAAGCATATACCGCAGAACTGACTGCATTGGATGCCGAGTATCAGGCAGCGGTGGATGCGGCAGCCAACAAGACACTGGTATTTGCGGATCGTTTCCCGTTCCGTTATATGGTGGATGATTACAGCCTGGAGTATTACGCAGCATTTGTGGGCTGCTCCGCCGAGACCGAGGCAAGCTTTGAGACGGTGATGTTTTTGGCAAACAAGGTGGATGAACTGGGGCTGCATACGATCCTGACCATCGAGGGATCCGACGGCAAGCTGGCACAGACGGTCAAAGGTTCCACCGCTTCCGGGGACCAGGAGATCAAGACGATGAACTCTCTGCAGTCCGTATCCTCAAAAGAGGCACAGAACGGCATCTCCTATCTGTCCGTTATGCAGGACAACCTGGAGGTATTGAAGGAAGTATTACAGTAACCATCATTTTCGGGCACGGTGCAAAAAGGCCGTCATTCGTTGCCGGCGCAACTGCTGCAGTGCCTTGCGATTGTTGATCAACAGTTCCAATTCTTCTGCGGCGGGTTCCATCCCGCCGTAGATCATTTTTTCATAGATAGCGCAAAAAGCCAGATCCTCGGAGGAAAAGGATTCTTCGGCTCTGGTTGCAAATTCTTCAATGGTCTCGCTTTCCGGGCGGGCCATTTTCATCCGTTTTAACAGTTCCAGATTCCGTTTGCACAGCCACATGGCTTTTTCGCGTGTGGTCATTTTGTTGTAGCGGATCCGCCCGACCAGCCGGTCGATGCCAAACAGCAGCAGGGCGAGCAACAGGCCTGCGGTGATGGGCAGAACGATATGATACCAGCGGACGGAAGGTCCGGCAGGCTCTTCCTCCGGTGTGGCCGGGGCCGCATTTTCGGAAGCGGAGTGGGTCTCCGGTGCGCGGTAGGAATCCGCTTCTTCCTCGGCCATTGCCAGTTCTTCTGCACGGCGCTCCTTCTCTTCGGTGGTAGACCAGCGGGCAACGAGGTTCATTCCCGGCGTGGGTTCAAAGCTGATCCAGCCGATGCCGTCCAGATAAGCTTCCGGCCAGGCATGGGCGTAAGAAGATTGTATGATGACATGCACAAAGGATAAGGCCCCGACCGGTACCCGGTAACCCTGTACATATCTTGCCGGGATCCCGTAGGCGCGCGCCAGCAGGACAAAGGCGGTTGCGTAGTGGCTGCAGAAGCCTTCCTGTTTTTGCAAAATAAAATAATCCAGATAATCGGCAGCGCTGTCACTGTCGGAGGGCAGGGCACCCGGATGGTCGCTGTAGGTGAAGGATTGCAGCAGTTTCTCTATGCGCAGCAGTTTTTCGTAATCGGTTTCGGCACCGGCCATCCAAGGATCCAGAAAAGCCTGCAGCTCGGACGAAATCGGGGTATCCGGAAGATACTGCTCCCGGATCGCGTTGTGATAGGCCAGATAATCCTCATAGCGGTACTGCGTGGGATCAGCAAGTTTGCATTGCTCCAATGCGGCGTTCCAGCTCTCCGGTGTAACCGTGTGCGGCGTATTGGCCAGATGTGCAAAGATCGCGTGTCCGCGGTTCATCGGAAAGTATACGATGTCGTAGGACTGTTTTGCTGCCTTTCCGGAAGCGGTTTCCAGATCACCGCCGCGTTGGGACAGATCCAGGTCGTAGACACCCTTTGCCGGATCGGTCTTGGGCAGGGTGAAAATGCGGGCGCTGCGCAGTCCTTCATAAGACAGATGCAAGGAACTGCGATGCATCAGGTCTTCAAAGGCCTGTATCTCCTCAAAGTCCAGGATCGCGGACATGGTCTCCAGGGTATCCAGCGCCTGCTGATCCGCCGTGGAGACATCGTTTTTACTCCATTGCTGTCCGTCGAAGGTATCAAAATGAATGCCGCCGAGATAGAGCTGCGCATCGCCGGGGGATCTTAAGTCTGCCGTCAATGCGGTATAATCCCCTTTTCCGAAGCTTCCGGCCAGATCTCCGCGGTCGGTAAAACCGATCTGCGGGGGACCGGAATCCCAAGGGTTCCCTGCAAATAATGCCTGCGCATGGTCGATCATGGTGCGGACAAAGCCCCAGCGATACGGCTCTTTCGGTGCTTTCATCAAAAGCAGGCCCACAAAGAGCAGCAGCCAAAACGGGGAGGTGCAGACCAGATGTTTTTTCGGATCGGTATCGCCTTCCTTAACGGACCGGTGTTGCACTTCGTTGGTCAGCGTCAGGATAAGATACAGCAAAAAGAATCCGACCACGGCATGTTCGATCCAAAAACCGAAAAAAGCCATCACGGTCAGGGCGATGGCACCGCCCAGCACCGTGAGCAGGCGCAGCAGGCGGTATTTTTCCGGCAGCAGATGCAACAGGCAGCAGCCGAGGGACAGCAGGAAGATCTCGGCGGCCCAGGTCTGCGCGGCCAGAAAATCCGCACGCTCTTCCGCCGGTTGCAGCAGCAGAAAGGCCAAGAATACGGTTGCCAGGATCCCTGCCAGCCAGATGCGGCCGTGGTTTTTGAGATGCCGCAACAGCAACAGCAGGACCACGGAGACCGCGCATACCAAAAGAACCGGTATCACCGTATGCAACCCCCAGAAATACGGGCGCAGCATGAGCGTGAGGATGGCGGAAAACGGAAGGATCAGGAGTAAGTCGTAAAAGAAGGCGATCATTGCAGCACCTCCTGTAATACGGCATCCGTTCCGATCCGGCGCAGCGCATATCCGCGGCGGTCGATCGCATCGGTCTCTTCGTTTTCGGCAGCAGCACCCACCAGATAGATCATAACGGGTGCATGGGAGGTATTGATCTGCTCCACCCAAGCATCCTCTTCGGCGCTCCATTGGTGCACGATAAAGATCAGCAGACGGTAGGCAGAGAGTTCCTGATCACTCAGTTCTGCCAGCATTTGCAGCAGATTGCGGTCTTCGCGGAAGGTATAGCCCACCATTTCCGCGTAGAGGTCATCGAAACCGGCGGCATCGCGGATCGCTTTTCGCACGGCTTGCTCTTTTTGCAGCAGCACATCCACCGGGATCTGGTTGCGCATATAGTATTCCGCCAGGGCGATCACCATTTCGATGATCTTGTTTTCCACCGGCAGATAATCCTCCGTGCGTTCGCCGCAGCGGTGGCTGTCCATAAAGATGCCGATCCCGTTTTTCTCCTCGCCGATGCGCTCGCGGATCATCAGTTTTTGCATCACGGCACTGGACTTCCAGTGAATGAGGCGCATGGCATCACCCGGAAGGTATTCCCGCACGAGGATGTCCGGCTCGGTGCGCTGAACATTGCTTTCGTGGTCGGTGTGGGCAAACTGCTCGATGCTGCCGGGATAGGGCAGTTGGACCAGAGCCGGTGCCACGATCACGCTTAAAGGCTCGCGGATCGAGTAGGTAAAGGAAAAAAGACCGAGGGGATCCCACACGGTGATCTTTTTGATGCCCACCCGGTATTCTCCGCGGTAGCGGCACAACAGCTGGGTACTCTTTTTGACGGAAGCGCCCGGGGGCAGTTCGTAGATGACTTCTTCTTTCAGATCCAGAATGGTGGAAAAAGAGGAAAAATACTTGATCTGCAGGGCGGAAAAGGAAAACGGCCCTTCGTTTTGCAGGGTGATATAAAACTCCGTGGGCGTGCCGCTGACCATATTACGGCCGTCCGTTCGCTGGTAGATTTTTAAAAAGACAATGACATAGCCGATGTAGAGCGCGGAAAATACCGGCAGCAGCAAAAGCAGCCACAAAAAAAGATAGGTGACCGGACCGCCCTGAAAGGAGATTCCGACCAGCGCCAGGATCAAAGCGGAAAAGTAGACTGCCAGCCGTTTACGCATACGAGTCACCGCCCTTATTCTACGGGAACCTTGATCTGATAGAGCATTGCCCGCAGCAGTTCCGCCGCTTCTTTTTTCTGCAGTTTCATTTCGGCAGAAAGCAGTAGACGGTGTGAAAGTACCGGGACAGCGCAGTGCTTGATATCATCCGGTTTGACATAGTCGCGTCCGCTCAGATAGGCCCGGGATCTTGCAGCCAGTGTGAGATGTACCAGGGCGCGCGGACTGGCCCCCAGCAAAAAGTCCTGACCGGTGCGGGAGGCCGCAACGATCTGCTGCGCATAGGAAAGCATCGCATCGCTCATAGCGACTTTTCCGCTTTCTTTTCGCAGTTGCAGGATATCTTCGGGGGAGAGAATCGGCTCCACGGGGGCATTGGCGGCATCTTCCAGATGGGCTTTGGCCATACGGATCTCCTCCTCCGCGCTCGGGTAGCCGATGGAAAGCCGCATCATAAAGCGGTCCAGCTGGGCTTCCGGCAGCGGATAGGTCCCGGTGAAACGGAGCGGATTTTGCGTGGCGATCACCATAAACGGCTGCGGCAGCGGATAGATCTCGCCGTCCACACTGACCTGCCCCTCGGCCATGGCTTCTAACAGCGCCGACTGCGTTTTGGGCGAGGTACGGTTCAATTCGTCTGCCAGAACGATATTTTTTACCACCGCGCCGGGACGATAGCGGAATTCGCCGCTTTTCATATCATACACGGAAAGACCGGTCACATCGCCTGGCATAGTATCCGGTGTAAACTGGATGCGCCCGAAGGACAGCCCCAGCGATCCCGCAAAAGTTCTGGCCAGCGTGGTCTTGCCCACTCCCGGCACATCTTCCAATAAAATATGCCCGCCCGCCAGAAAACAGCAGAGCAGGTGTTCCACCACATCTTTTTTACCGACAAATCGGGTATTCATCCGGTCGCGGAAGGCGGCCAGTTTTTCATTCAGATTCTTATTTTCCATAGTATCCCCCCGTATGCTGGATTCCCGTAAACCGAACCCATTATAGCATATTCATGAATGGATGACAATTTATACGCAGTAACATAAATCATTGCCAATAGGTAAAACGTATAACGAGCAAACGCGCGGATATCCGGAATAGGAAAAGGCGGATAATTGCGTTTGCGAGTATGCCCATGCGGCTCAAAAATTGACAAATGTATCGAAAAATGATAACTTTAGCGTTGGAAATATTCTATATGTTATCGTTTCCGGGGAGGATTACTTATGAAATGTACAAAATGCGGAGCTCATTTGGAGCCCAATATGCGATTCTGTTCCAAGTGCGGAACACCGGCACCCAAGCCTGGAGAGGGCGCTGCAGAGGAAATGAGCCAGGAGACCGTTGCACCGCAGGGCGGTGGTAAAAAGCCGCTGCCGGTGAAGTGGATCGGGATCGGTGCAGCAGCGGTCGTAGCGATCATTGTGATCGCCGCCCTGGGTAGTAAAAAGGAAGATACGGAGGAAGAGCCGGATCGTGATCTGCGTCAGGCAGAGGTAACGGAGGCAGCGGAACCGACCGCAGAACCTACTGAGGCAGAGGTTGTGGCAGAGCCGACGGAAGCAGCACCGACCACCACGGATATGACCATCCAGTGGAGCGATGCAAACGGTATGCTGGCTGAGGTAGAAGTGGAACTGTGCGACGGTGCGGGAAATGTTGTGCAGACCGCAACCACGGACGAAAACGGTACGGCCGTATTCCACGAGGTTCCGTACGGTGCCTATACGGTGCGGGCTGCAAAAGAGGATTACAACGATGTAGCCATCAACGAGGTTACCGTAGATGAGAGCAATGCGGCAGACGGAGTTCAGCTGGATGCTTCGATGGAGATCAAAAAATCCGATTTCGATCTGTACACGGTGGTGATCACAGACGATTCGATCGTGCCGGATGTGGATGTATATCTGTATGAAGGACACAACACCACCGAAGGCGAGCCGTTTGCGGTTTTGGAAAGCGGCAGCGAGGGTATGTGTACTTTTGAAAATGTCCCGAACGGCAATTACACGATCTGCTGTGTATCCGATCTGTACTTCCGTTATGAGCAGGACATTCATGTAGGTGATGATGATGTGGTCAAGGCGCGTCTGGTACCGATCCCGAAAGAGGGCGAGGCATATGTAGTCCTGGATTGGGACGAGCCGAATCTGGACCTGGACCTGTGTGCGTTTAACTCCGACACCCGCGAGTATATCAACATCACACATCCGCGTGACAAGAGAGGCAGCTTCATCCATTCGGACAACAAGGGCGATGTGGGTACCGAGGTGATCCTGCTCCGTGATGTCAAGTCCAATGCCGCACAGACGATCTATGTATTGGATACAACGACGGCGGAATCCGATTCCAGAGATTCCATTATGGGTAAGACCGGAACGCATGTAACCATCTACGAGCGTTACAAGGATCCGGTGACCTATACGATGGATATGGGCGAAAACGCACTGGTTTGGACGGTATGCTACTATCAGGGCGGCGAGCTCAATGTGATGGATGAGAACCAGTACAGCAATGTGGTAACCGATTTCATCTGGGCAGTGGATATCATCGGTTCCAAGTAAGTATTAGAATTATTAGGGCCAACCGTTTCGGCGGTTGGCCTTTTTCTTTTCCGGCATAATGTGGATAAAGTTGTTGAAAAGTTGTTTATAAAACCCCTTGCCAAATCGGCGACTTTCGGTTATAGTAATCAACCGTAAGATGTTTGCAGATAAATCTGTACCGGACGGGAGGTTGGATGGAACAGCAATTTCTGCAAGTTTCTATGAGCGAAGGCTCATCTTTAGTCTTACAGGTGTAACTACCTGATCGTGATCTTATTTCAAGAAACGATACCAAGGCTTGGATTGCAAAATAACAGAATATCAAAATAATACACAAGGTTTTTTAAACCATTTTTTTGGTACTGTCTGCGCATCTTACGGGGATTTTATTTCAGACCGGAGTCGCACTTTTTACAGTGCATGAGGTCGTCGGCAAAACCGCAAACCGTAAACAGGGATATTCACGGAAAACTCCGTTTTGGGGAGAATGCAGGGAACGGGAAGCGGCGCATTTTTACGGTGGCGTACGCCTATTCATGTACAGCAGAGTAACAGTATAAAAGTCCTTCTCAGACGCATTCTGCTGCTGCCGAAAAAATGTTAATGACGATTTCGCTCCGGTCTGTTATAATCTACTCTGTATGAGTAAAAATTAAGCACGGAAAAATCGGGAGATATTATGAAAGAGACGGAAGAACAAAGACGACAGATGCAGCGTTCCGGAAGGAGACGGCGGCGCCCGCAGCATGCGAATCGTGAGGTATTGCGCCGGTTTCGGAACAGTGTCATTGCTTTTTTTGTGATCGCACTTCTGATCGTGATCGTGATCTGGGTGGCTTTTGGCAAGGGAATCCGTCAGGCAAAGGAGAGTGGGGAAAAATTCGGCGTTCAGTGGATGCTGGCGGCGCTGTATCCCGAAAAATACTCTTATTCCACGGAGATGGCCAATCTGCAGGAGTACTTCAAGCTGGATTATCCGGAAGATATCGCGATCATTCTGCAGGATGACCGTATCAATGCCAAGGGCAAATTATATGACGGGACGGTTTATTTCTCGATCGATACCGTACGGGATCTCTTTACCGACCGTTTCTATGTGAATTCCGAAGAAAATATATTGTTGTACACCACGGCTTCGGAGGTGATCCGCGTAGACATCGGCGATGACAGCAAGGCGTACTATACCGGAGAGACCGCAACACCGACCGATTATGCGATCGCAAGATACGGAAAAGACGGCACTTTGTATGTGGCAGCCGATTATGTCAAGAAATACGCAAACTTTACTTATGATTTCTACGCAGATCCCAACCGTATGCAGGTATATAACAGCTGGGGCATGGACAAGATGGCAGAGGTGACGGACGATACGCATGTGCGTTATCAGGGCGGCATCAAGAGCGATATCCTCTGCGAGATCGCCAAGGGATCCGAAGTTGAGGTCCTGGAAGGTATGGAAAACTGGACCAAGGTCAAGACGGCAGACGGATATATCGGTTATATCGAAAATGCCCGTCTGGGCGAAGTGGTGGAAGTAAAGGCAGACCCGGCAACCGGCGCTTACGATCCCAAGTCGGATTACGCAATGGTACCGCCCCAGGAGAGAGTGCTTTTGGGTTGGCATCAGATCTTCTCTCCGGATGACGGAACGGGGATGAGCGAGATCACCGCCGGAGCCACCGGAATGAATGTCGTATCGCCGACCTGGTTCTTCTTGAAAGGCACCAACGATGCGGGCGAGGTGGATTACACCTGTATCGCATCCGCCAAATATGTAGAACGCGCACACGAAAAAGGCTATCAGGTATGGGCGCTGGTAGAGAATATGGAGAACGATTTTGACGAGTATGCCCTGTTCTCCTCCTCCGCAAACCGTGCGGCCCTGATCGACAAACTGCTGGCAGATGCCGAAACCTATGGCTTTGACGGCATCAATATGGACATCGAGCTTACCGATTCCAAGCTCAATAAAGTAGGCCCGCATTATGTACAGTTCCTTCGCGAGCTGTCCATTCAGACACACGCAAAGGGCCTGATCCTGTCGGTGGATGTGAATGTACCGACCGAGAGCAATCGTGAGATCAACTTGAAAGAGCAGGGCCTGGTAAACGATTACGTCATCATGATGGGTTATGACGAGCATTATATCGGATCTGATGCCGGTAGTATCGCGTCCGTAACCTTCGTGGAAAAAGGTCTGGAAGATATGAAGAAGCAGGGCGTACCGGTAGACAAGATCGTCTGCGCCGTACCGTTCTACACCAGAATCTGGCGTACCGACCGCGGCAATGTGACTTCCGATGCCGTAGGTATGGATACCGCAATGGAGTGGGTCAACAACCGTTCCCTTCCCATCGAATGGGATGAAGACGCTTGCTGCAATTACGCAGAAAAGAGCGATGGCGATGTGCTGTATCAGGTATGGATCGAGGATGAGGATTCCACGGAAGCACGACTCGGCATCATCAGTGCCCAGGGCGTTCGCAGTATCGCCGGCTGGAAACTCGGTCTGGAAAATGCCAACACCTGGAACATCATCGATTCTATGATTGAATAAACAGAAAAATGGAAAACACAGAACTGCAAACACAATTACTTCCCGTAGACAGTCGCACTCCGGATCCCGCGATCATCGCGCAGGCCGGACAGATCCTAAAGGACGGCGGTCTGGTGGCATTCCCGACAGAGACCGTATATGGCCTGGGCGGAGATGCGCTCAATCCGGACTCTTCCCGCAAGATCTATGCGGCCAAGGGACGGCCTTCCGACAATCCGCTGATCGTGCATATCGCAGAGATGGAGGCATTAAAACCCATCTGCGCACAGATCCCGGAGACGATGCGGAGGCTGGCAGAGGCGTTCTGGCCGGGACCGCTGACTATGATCGTACCCAAGTCCGATCTGGTACCGAAGGAAACCACCGGCGGGCTGGATACCGTAGCCATCCGTATGCCGGATCACGAGACCGCGCTGGCACTCATCCGGGCAGCCGGGGGCTATATCGCAGCGCCCAGTGCCAATGCATCGGGACGGCCCAGTCCGACTTTGGCAAGCCATGTAATGGAGGATCTGCAGGGACGGATCGAGATGATCCTGGACGGCGGCGAAGTGGGGATCGGTGTGGAGTCCACGATCGTGGATCTGACCGGCGAGGTACCCACCATCCTGCGGCCGGGCTATGTAACGGAAGAAATGCTGCGACGGGTGCTGGGTGAGGTGCAGACCGACCCGACCCTGATGCAGAAAGTGGAAGGCGGCAGACCGAAGGCACCGGGCATGCGTTATCGCCATTATGCCCCCAAGGGAACCTTATCCCTGGTGGAAGGGGATGCGGCAGTCGTGACGGAGCGGATCAATGCTCTGATCGCAGAAGCGGCATCGGAGGGAAAAAAGACCGGTGTACTTTGTACGGAAGAGACCCTGGCAGAGTATCACGCCGATGTGGTACGGAGTCTGGGCAGCCGTGCGGATATGCGTTCCATTGCACTGCATTTGTACCGTGCCTTGCGGGAGTTTGATACCGAAGGCGTGGAAATGATCTATGCGGAGAGCTTTTCACGGGATGGTTTCGGCCAGGCCGTGATGAACCGACTGCTCAAAGCGGCCGGATATACGATCATACAGGCATAATCAACCATTTAAAAGGAGGGCGCTATGAAGATCGCAATCGGAAGTGACCACGGAAAAGGATTTGCACTGAAAGAAAAGATGATCGCATTCCTGAAGGAAAAGGGATACGAAGTCGACGACAAGGGTACGTATACTTCGGAATCCTGTGATTATCCGGATTTTGCCAGACCGGTAGCCGAGGATGTGGCAGCAGGCAAGGCAGACAAGGGTATCGTGATCTGCACCACCGGTATCGGTGTGAGCATTACGGCCAACAAGGTAAAAGGCATCCGCTGTGCACTGTGCTTCAACGAAGAAATGGCAGAACTGACCAGATTGCATAACGACTCCAACGTTCTTGCACTCGGAGCAGCCGTTGTCAGCGAAGAGACGGCAAAGAAGATCGCAGAGATCTGGCTGACTACGGAGTTTTCCGGAGAAGAGCGTCATATGCGCCGGATTCAGAAGATCGAAGGGTAAGAAGCGTATGAAGACCTTGAAAAGAACGGATTATATCAGCTGGGACGAGTATTTTATGGGCGTATCGGCATTATCCGCCATGCGTTCCAAGGATCCCAATACCCAGGTGGGCGCCTGCATTGTCAGCGATCAGAACAAGATCCTGTCGATGGGCTATAACGGTTTTCCGAACGGCGTGAGTGATGACGAGTTCCCGTGGGCGCGGGAAGGCGAGGAACTGGAAACCAAGTATCCCTATGTCACACACGCGGAATTAAACGCGATCCTCAACTATCGCGGCGGTTCCCTGGAAGGAACCAAACTCTATGTCAATCTGTTCCCCTGCAACGAATGTGCCAAGGCGATCATTCAGGCAGGGATCAAGACAGTGGTCTATGCGGACGATAAATATGACGGAACGCCCAGCAATACGGCGGCCAAGCGGCTGTTCAATGCGGCTGGGGTGCGGTATTACAAGTACCAGCCCACCGGAAAGACCGTAGAGATCAAGATGTAATTTTTTATGAAAGAAAGACAAAAAGAAACAAAATCGAGGCGGGGAAGCGTATTCCGATTCCTGTTGTCGCTGTTGTTGATCTTCTTTGCTTGTCTGCAACCTCTGCAGGCGACCAATACGACAAAGGAGCAGCTGGACGAGGCAGAACGCAAAAAGCAGGAAAAGGAAGGCGAACTGGCGGAGGCACAGCAGGATCTGCAACAGACCCAGGCCAGCCTGGCGCGTTTGCAGCAGGTCAAGAACGGGTATCAGGGCGAGATGAACGAGCTCAATACCGAGCTGCAGCTGGTGGCTGACAATCTGCATCAGCTGGAAGTCCAGATGGACATCAAGCAGATCGAGATCGACGAGACCACGCTGAAACTGCAGGAAGCCAAAGTAACCCGCGAAGAGCAGTACGAGAGCATGAAGATGCGCATCCGTTTTTTGTATGAAAACGGAGGAACGGCGTATCTGGATATCCTGCTTTCGGCGGAAAGTTTCGGTGAATTTCTGAACTTTGCGGATTATGTCGAGGAACTGTCGGCGTACGATCGCGAGATGTTGCGGGAATACATCCTGACAGAGCACGAGATCACCAACGCCGAGATACAGCTCGAAGCCGAGATGGATGAGCTGGAAGCGCTCAAAGCCGATGTGGAAGCACAGCAGGCACAGGTCAATGAACTGATCCAAAAGACGGCGAATAATATCGCAAAGACGGCAGACTCGATCCAGAGTGTCAATGCCCAGGCGGATGCGTATGAAAAAGAGGTACTGCAGGCGCAGCAGGAAGCGGCAGCAGCGCAGGCCGAATATGCAGCCATCAAGGCACAGTACGAGGAAGAACTGCGACTGGCGGCCCTGGCGAGACAGTCCAAGTGGCGTAGCATTTCGGAAGTCACTTTTGAAGAAGGCGATCGGTATCTGCTGGCAAACCTCATCTATTGCGAGGCCGGCGGAGAACCCTATGCGGGTCAGGTTGCAGTGGGGGCCGTGGTCATCAACCGTGTGCTCAGCTCCCGTTATCCCGATACCGTTACCGGCGTGATCTATCAGCGCAAGCAATTCTCTCCGGTGCAGCTGGGAATGCTGGCCAACGCACTGGCAGTCAACAAAGCGACCGCAAGCTGTTACCGCGCCGCAGACGAAGCCATGTCCGGCGTCACCAATGTCGGCAACTGTTTATACTTCCGTACCCCGATCCCCGGCCTGACCGGAATCGCGATCGGCGGCCATATCTTCTACTAAAAAACCTCCCCGATATCCTACAGGGAGGTTTTTGTTTTCCTGCTATTATACAGGCAATTTTTTGTTCTTGCCTTCCCCCTGCTTGCGGGGGAAGGTGCCCGAAGGGCGGATGAGGGGCATTCCCTTACTTGATCACTACCTGATTCCATACATCCGACGGTACGATACCGATGTAGGTCTTGCCCGGGTTCAGGATCAGCTCCTGTCCGGTCAGCTTGTCGTAGTATACGGTACGGCTCAGATCGGAAAGCTTGCTCCAGGTGATGGGGATCGCTTTACCGTTAGTTAAGTAGTAGCCGTCCCAACCGGTGCAGAGGATGTTGTAGACCATATAGCCGTTGGCATCCAGCTGAGACCAGCTGCAGTTGAGCAGCAGTACGTTTTCAAAGGTCAGACGGGCATTGTTGTGTGCCGGGTCGACATGTGCCATACCGTACTCGGAATAATCATAGGTTCCGGTGGTCGGATTGAAGGTCAGCATGGAGCTGTTGTGCGGGAACGGCAGCGAAACATTGTTTGCAACCGTTGCGGTCGGCATCTGATCCAGTGTGTATTCTACCGGAGAGAAAGTGGTGTGCTGTCCGGAGTAATACTCGTTGTAAACCGGGCTGTAGCCTGCGGCATTGATGCGCTGTAACAGACCGGAATAAGTCTGGCCCTTGGTCGGGTTGCGGTAAGAGTTCAGAGTGATGTACTCGGTGTACTCTACACGCTTGCCGTTGCTGAAACGGGCAAATCCGCCGCTTAAGTTGTTGATGTACGGCAGTTTGGTATAAGCGTTGATATAGTACGGACCGCCGTCGTGGCATACGATCGCATTATACTCGGCTGCGATCATAAAGTTGGTCGGGCGGGCACTGCGGATGCTGCCGAACTGGGTGATCTTGCCCCAGTCTTTTACGATCGCCATAAAACGGGTGATGCGGCCGTTTGCGGTGCTGTTCATCATTTCGTACACGATATCTGCTTCCGTCAGTCCGTAATGCGGCAGTGCCGTCTTCTCGTTATCCACCATGACCGCGATGGGACGCTGGTTCATCAGTGTGGAACTGATCCATTCGCCGGTCAGCTCGCTGCGATACATTCCTACCGGCGGATCTTCTGCCTGTACAGTAGATACTTCTGCAGCAGAAGATGCATAAGCACCTACGGAGATCAGGGCTGCAGCCAGCAGGGCAAAGGTGTGTTTCATAAACTTTCTCATGTGTATCCCCTCTCTTGATTCGATTGATTGGTTATCGTTCCGCGTCATCGATATATATCGAAAGTGTGTCAAATTTTTCCCGGTAAATGATCTGCAGCAGATTGTCCAGCCGGGTGAGTGCGCATTTGAGCTGCTCTACCGTGATGGTCTGTGCATCCAGGCATTTGACGAGTTCGTCGATATCCACCACTTTGACAAAGCCGTCCGGGTAGATGATCACATCGGCCAGCAGGTCGGTCACGATCAGACGATTGTCCTCTTCGTATTGAAAATCCACGATGTCGCAGTACCAATACAATAAAGTATTGGTAGCGTCGTAAAATTTGCTGACCTTGAACCCTTCCTTCAGAAAATAGCAGGAATAACCGTGATCCAGATCTTTGCGCGGTTTGAGTGCCTTCCATTTCGTCACAATGACGGAATCGTTGCATGTTAAGATCTCATCATCTTTTAGTTGTACGCATTCCTGCGGGATCAGCCGTTTGCGGAACAGTACAGGTGCGTTTTGCATATAGAACGGCCTCCTTTTCGATATATGTTTCTATCTTATACTATATACAATTCTTATGTCAACTAGGATTCCATACATTTTATTCGTAAGATGGCAATAGTTGCCAAAAAGGCTCGGATGGTGGTATACTACTAGGCGGTATGGCAACAAAAGACAAGAAAAACAAAAGTAAAGAGAAACTGAACGTCCGCGGTAAACTCAAAGCGTATCTGCAGACACCGCTGATACTCGGGGTGATCCTTGCGCTGGTGAATGTGTGGATCTATCTGATCAACCTGAAAGCCGGTGTCATCCTGACCGTGTTTGTAGTGGCGTATCTGGTGATCATTATCTGTATGATGATCTTTTCCAGACCGGCGCTGAGTGCGGAACTGGTCAATTTTGCTACCGAGTACGGACAGATCCAGAAACAGCTGCTCAAGGAACTGGCACTGCCGCACGCATTGCTGGACGAATCCGGGCGCATCATCTGGATGAACAAAGCGTTTGAAAAACTCGGTGACCGGGATCGTTTTCAGAATAAAAACATCACATCCATACTGCCGATGGTGAAGCGGGACTGCTTCCCGGCCGAGGGTGAGACCAAGGATATGGATGTGAACTTTGAGGATAAGAACTTCCTGCTGCAGATGAAGCGGATCGGCCTAAAAGACCTGGCTCTGATCGCGGATATGAACGACAGCGCAAAGTACGAAGGCTATCTGATCGCCGTGTATCTCTTTGACCGCACGGCATTGAAACTGGCTTTGGAAGAAGTGGATAACCAGAGTCTGGTGGTCGGACTGATCTACATTGATAACTATGAAGAAACCCTGGAGAGCGTGGAGGATGTGCGCCGAAGCCTGTTGGCTGCGTTCATCGACCGCCAGGTAAACCAGTATGTGAATGCGATGGACGGCATCGTACGCAAGACCGAAAAGGACAAGTTCCTGGTGATCCTGCGAAAGAGCGCACTGGCACAGGCCAGAGAGGACAAGTTCCGTCTGCTGGAGGATGTCAAGACGATCGAGATCGGCAACAAGATGACGGTTACCCTGTCCATCGGTATCGGTGTAGATGGTCTTACCTATGCGCAGAACTGTGAATTCGCCCGTAACGCCATTGACCTGGCATTGGGTCGCGGCGGTGATCAGGCGGTGGTCAAGAACCGCGAGAACGTCACCTATTACGGAGGCAAGAGCCAGCAGAAAGAGACCACGACCCGCGTGCGTGCCCGTGTAAAGGCACAGGCGCTGGAAGAGATCATTTCTACCAAGGACCGCGTGTTCATAATGGGACATCGCAATCCGGATATGGACTGTTTCGGTGCAGCGGTAGGTATCCGCGCAGCTTGTATCAGTCTGGAGAAGGAATGTCATATCGTGCTGGGAAGTCTGACACCTTCGCTGGAAGCATTGGTGGACCGTTACAAAGAAGATGACGGTTATGTAGAAGATGCGATCATCAACGGGGCGCAGGCACTGGAGATGGCAGACGGCAACACCGTAGTCGTTGTTGTGGATGTGAACCGGCCGGTGATCACCGAATGTCCGGATCTGCTCAAACGATGCAGAAATGTTGTCGTGATCGATCACCACAGAGCCGGCAAGGAAGTGATCGAAAATCCGACCCTTTCCCATATCGAGACCATGCCGTCCTCGGCGTGTGAGATGGTGGCGGAACTGTTGCAGTATATCAATAACGGCGTGAAATATTCCGGCGCCGTGGCGGATTGCCTCTATGCCGGTATGGTGCTGGATACCCAGGGCTTTACGGCCAAGACCGGTGTGCGTACCTTTGAAGCGGCGGCTTACCTGCGTCGTAACGGAGCGGATGTGACCAGAGTGCGCAAGATGTTCCGCGAGGATGCGAGCGATTACAAGGCCAAAGCCGAAACCGTCCACAATATGGAACTGTACCGCAAGTATTATGCAATCTCGGTTTGCGATGCGGAGGGCTTAAAGGAGCCGACGGTCGTAGCGGCGCAGGCAGCAAACGATCTGCTCAATATCAATGCGGTAAAAGCCAGCTTTGTTATGGTGGAGCATCAGGGCAAGATCTATATATCCGGCCGTTCCATCGATGAAGTCAATGTGCAGGTGATCCTGGAGAAACTGGGTGGCGGCGGCCATCTGAATATGGCAGGAGCACAGCTTGAAAATACCAATATGGATGCAGCGATCATCGTGCTGAAGAGCACCTTGGATACTATGATTCAGGAAGGAGATCTGTAATGAAAGTAATTTTAACGGAAGATGTAAAATCCCTCGGAAAGAAAGGGGATCTGGTAGATGTAAGCGACGGCTATGCCCGCAACTTCATCCTGGCCAAGAAGAAAGGTCTGGAGGCAACTCCGGCAAACTTAAACAGCCTTAAGCTCAAGAAGGCAAATGACGAAAAGGTAGCGCAGGAGCAGCTGGAAGCAGCGCAGGCTTTTGCAGCGGATCTGAAGACCAAGGAATTGAAACTGACCATCAAGAAGGGCGAAGGCGGAAAGACCTTCGGTTCCATCACTTCCAAGGAAATCGCTACGGCAGCAGAAGAGCAGCTTTCCATCACACTGGATAAGAAAAAGATCGTTCTGAAGGATCCGATCAAAACCGAAGGAACCTTCCAGGTACCGATCAAGCTGCATCCGCAGGTAACCGGAGAGTTGAAGGTAAGCGTAACAGAGGAATAAGTTTATGCCCGACTTTGATGCAAATGTACAAGGCGCGCAGTACAGAGAAAAGCCGCACAGTTTAGAGGCGGAACAGTCTGTACTGGGCGGTCTCTATATCGACAATACCCTGATCCCGTCTGTCGCAGATATTCTGCCGGACGGGAAGGTTTTCTATAACAAAACTTACGGTGCCATCTACGATGCGATGCTGTACCTGCATTCCAAGGGTATGGCGATCGACCCGCTGACACTGCAGGAACGTTTGAAGGAAATGGATGTACCGCCTGAGGTGGTCAATCCGGAATTTTTGCGTGACATCGTTCTTTCGGTGCCGACATCCGTCAATACCAAGGACTATGCGACCTATGTGGCGGAAAAGGCGGTATTGCGTGACCTGATCCGTGTGTCGGAAGGGGTGGCGAAGGATTGCTATGAGTTCAAGGGTGACTTGAGCGACCTGCTGGCGGATACCGAGAAGAAAGTCTTTGAAGTGGTGCAGAAGCGTAAGGTGGGCGAGATCGAGCCCATCGGCAGTATCGTAATGAAGGCGCTGGAGCAGATCGACCTGGCAGCGCGTACCACCGGTGATGTGACCGGACTGGCAACGGGCTTCATCGATCTGGACCACAAGACGGCCGGCTTCCAGAAAGGTAACCTGGTACTGGTGGCAGCCCGACCGGCTATGGGTAAGACATCCCTGGTGCTTTCCATGGCGAGGGATATCGCGGTGCGTCAGCATAAGAATGTACTGATGTTCTCGCTGGAAATGACCAGCACCGAGTTGGTGAACCGTATTCTTTCCATGGATTCCAAAGTGGATTCGCAAAAGTTCAAGACCGGTCAGCTTTCGGACGGCGATTTTGAAAGCCTGGCAGAGAGTGCCGGTAATATCGCCCATTCCGGTCTGATCCTGTACGATACCGCAACAACGCTCGGTGAGATCCGTTCCATCTCCCGCAAGATGAAGCTGGAGAGAGACATTCAGCTGATCATCATCGACTACTTGCAGTTGATGAACTCCACCAGCCGCCGCGCCGATTCGAGGCAGCAGGAGATCTCCGAGATCTCCCGAGGACTGAAGTTGCTGGCCAAGGAGCTGGAGATTCCCGTCATTGCATTGTCACAGTTATCCCGTCAGGTAGAAGCGCGTACGGATCACCGCCCGATGCTTTCCGACCTGCGTGAATCCGGTGCCATCGAGCAGGACGCCGATGCGGTACTCTTCATCTACCGCGACGAAGTGTACAACCCGGATACCGACAAGAAAAACATCGCCGAGATCATCATCGCCAAGCAACGAAGCGGCCCCATCGGAACCGTCGAACTCGCTTGGCTGCCGGAGTATACACAATACGCAAACTTAAAACGCTAACCCCTGCCTTCCCCCTTTCAGGGGGAAGGTGGCCGAAGGCCGGATGAGGGTAAAAAAGGCGGCTGTGAGATCAAAATCTCGCAGCCGCTTTTATAATATCTAACACAATCATTTCTTCGAGCGTATTCTCGTATACATCTCCAGATAACTTGAAAACAGATTTATTTCATGCTCATCGGAAGAATTCAAAACTTCAATAATGGTATTCGGGTGTCAAACCGCACGCTGTGGGCGGAGGAAAATGCGGATTGTTTTCGGAGACTT
>CAMJAP010000020.1 GCA_946403625.1 uncultured Lachnospiraceae bacterium | reverse complement strand
CCGCGATTTCGAGCGTAATCTCTATGAGATCAGTGCCCGTAAGCGCGAACTGATGGGAAAGTAATGGAGTCAGACAGGGGGACGGTTCTTTTGTCTGACGCAGTTAGGAAACCTGCCTTCCCCCTTTTAGGGGGAAGGTGCCCGAAGGGCGGATGAGGGTCAGGTCGGCCGGTCGGACAAATCAGACAAAAGAACCGTCCCCGTGTCTGGCCGCAGGCCGGATGAGGTGGAATCGACAAACTCCAATTTGGATAACTGAAATGAACAGGGAAGAAAAAGCCAGGAATACAGATAGAAGAATTTCACCCTCTATAGCGCGTCTGATCAGTTGCGTGGTTTTTTACATGGCATTCTGTATCATCTTCGGCGTACAGATGGGGGCGGACTCGGCAGGGTATATCCGGATGATCGCAGCGAGAGAACCGGTATACCCGCTTTTTTTATGGGCGCTGCGCAGTGTATTCGGGGAGGGACATTACCTGTGGGTGGTGATCGTTCTGCAGAATCTGCTGATGGCAGCAGCAGTGTGGTACAGTACGGAAGAGTTCGGCAAGCGTTTTTCACTTCCGGGCTTTGTGACGGCGGGAATGATCGCCGTGCATTTCGGCGTGGCATGCGTGTGTCAGTTTCTGGCGGAGCGCGGTGCTATCTATTCCAATATGATCATGACCGAGGGCATCACGATCTCGCTGTGGCTGATCTTTATGGTATGGATGATGCGTGCGGTGCTGGATACGGACCGGAAGGCGCTGATCGGTGCGCTTTTGCTGGCAGCGCTTATGATGGATACCCGCAAGCAGATGGCGGTCGGGTATATTACCATCTGTGCGGCGATGTTTTTCGGGCGGATGGGCAAGGATACTTTGAAGGACTATATCAAGCATCTGGTGATCGTGGTTTGCGGTTGTGTGCTGAGCGTAGTACTGGCGATCGGTGGCACCCGGCTGTATAACTATGTTCTGCGTGGCGATTTTGCACAGAACACGAGAGATATGAACCTGGTACTGACGACCACTTTGTATGCGGCGGACAAAGAGGATGCGTCACTGATCGAAGAAGAGGCGGTGCGGGATCTTTTTGCGCTGACCATGGAGAAACTGGAAGAGAGCGAGAGTAATTACCGTTTCGCCGGATCCGGCTGGCGGGCGTTGGAATCTCATTATGAAGATCATTTTGATGTCATTACCATCGATACCACGGGAGATCTGTATATCGAATATGCGATGGAACGCGGTTTCACAAAGGGAATCGAAGCGGAGCAGGAAGCCGACCGTATGAGCGCCGTGATCGTAAGCAGTCTGTTTGCGGACAACCTGGGCACCTATCTGCGGATCTACGGGGCATCGATCTTAAACGGCCTGATCAATACCGTAGCAAAGCGCAGCAGTCTGCTGGACTGGTATGCGCTGCTGGCGTACATTGCCTATATCGCATTGATGATCGTCTGCCTGCGCAAAAAGGAATGGCGTATCGCCGGAATGGTCGGTTTGTTTGTGCTGCTGGCGATCCTGGTGAATGTTGGGGTAGCGGCAGCGCTCATCTTCTGCCAGACCCGCTATATGATCTATAACATGGCTCTGTTCTATGTGGCCGGAATCGTCATGCTGTCGCAACTTCCGGCAAAATCAAAGAAATGAAGATTCCGACGAAGAAAATAACCGGAAGATCTACCCTTCGATCACAGTTCTGTGCTTGGTTACGCAACCAGAAGTAGCAAAAGTGAATTATCGGATGGATAGATTATTTCGGCATATCTGATAAAATGTGCTGTAATGAAATATGCTGTTAATGAAATGTGTTGTTCATGAAATGAGCCGCATAAGCGGTCAATAATAGAGAAGTAGTGCAGGAGGCAAGGATAATGCAGAATGTGAATAATATCGCTCCGGAGGACATGAATTGGTCTCAGCAGGCTTTGACCAAGCTGGATTCGTTTTTCTCGGCAAGGGTGATCGGGCAGAAAAATCTGGAAAGAGCGCTGGTGGCAGCGTTGTTGGGAAACGGACACGTCCTTATCGAATCGGTGCCGGGACTTGCCAAAACAACGGCGGCAAGAGCGGTGGCGGATGCGGTAAACGGACAGTTTTCGAGAATTCAGTGTACACCGGATCTTCTTCCGAGTGATATCATGGGTACGCAGATCTACCGACAGGACAGCGGTAACTTTGAGACCGTGTTGGGACCTGTATTTGCCAACTTCGTTTTGCTGGATGAGATCAACCGATCCAGTGCAAAGACGCAGAGTGCTATGCTGGAGGCCATGGCCGAGCGACAGGTGACCATCGGCGGAACCTCCTATCCCATGCCGGAGGATGTCTTTATCGTAATCGCGACTCAGAACCCGATTGAGCAGGAAGGAACCTACCCGTTATCCGAGGCGCAGTCGGATCGTTTTATGATTAAGGAAACCTTGTTCTATCCTGCGGCAGGCGAAGATGTTGCCATCCTGAATCTTTTTGAGAACCGAAGCAGACAAAGGAACGAACAGGCTTCTCCCGTTCTTGAAATAAAGGATGTGGCAAGACTGCAGCGTATCACCGAGGATGTCTATTGCGACGACTCGGTAAAGCAGTATATCTCATCGATCGTTACGGCGACTAGAAACGCAGACAATGTTTTACCGAATGAGCTGAAAGGATATGTCCGGCTCGGTGCCAGCCCCAGAGCGATGATCGCGTTTTTGCAGATCAGCAAGGCCGGAGCGCTTATGCAGGGCAGAGCATATGTAACCCCCGACGATATCAAGAATGCGGCTTTCGGTGTATTGCGTCACCGTATCGCCCTTCGGTATACGGCAGCGGCAGACGGAGTGACCACCGATATCATTATCAATCATCTGTTGAATGCGATCCAGACGCCCTGATGAGGTAAAGACATGACACAGATCAAAAAGAAATCCTCGCGGATCCGGCCGGATTATGAATCGCTGAACGGTCTGAGCTCAAGGATCCGTTTTAAACAGTATAGTCGTTCCAATTCGGTTGCGGACGGTGCATTTCCCTCCGTATTCCGGGGGCAGAGTATGGAGTTTGAAGACTTGCGTCCCTATGTCCCGGGAGATAATCTGCGTGATATGGATTGGAAGGCGTCTTCCAGATGCGGTATCCCTATGGTCCGAAACTATGTGGCGGATAAGCGCAAGCAGATCATCTTTATGGAAGATACCGGCAAGACCATGCGCGGTGTAATGGCGGACGGAACCGACAAGAGAGAATGCGGTGTCCTCACCATTGCTTCGGCGGCGTATCTGGCAGGCAGAAGCGGCGCGGACTATTCCATACTTTCGGGCAAAGACTGGAAGAGCAGGATCAAGAGATTCGGAAACGGACCGGCATTTCTTGAGGAAGGTCTGACATCGCTTCAGGAGGAAGTCTTCGGCAAGGAAGTCTATGATCTGGAAAGCCGTCTGGACGGTATACTGGATGCTCCGTTAAAGGGAGTGGCGATCTGTCTGGTGACGGATATGAAGGGATTGCTGGATCTGCCGGAGAGGATGCTTCGAACGGCGGCTGCAGAGCGTGAGTTCTATGTATTTGAGATCTCGGACGGAAGTTTTGACAGAAAGAATTATTTTGATGTACTGACGGACAGGATGATCCCGGAGTTCATAAGCCGGGGGAAGGGTTTGACTGCCGAAATAAGGAAGAAACAGGCAGAGTATCAGGCGCAGGTGCGCAGCAAACTTCGAAGATGCGGCGTTTATTATGCGTATCTTGGTGATAAGAAAGAGATACCTGAGATTGTGACCGGTGTACTAAACGGGGAGATAGCGGACTGATGAAGTATTCTGTTGAATTACAACCTGCTGCATGGGACAGGCTGTTCTGGTTTTTAATATTATTTTTCATCCTGGCTGCAGGGATATTTTTCTTTTCCATTCTGATCGGCCTGATCCGCAAAGTGCATGCCATGCGTGTCGCAAGAATGAACGAACTTAAGAATAAGGTCGGTTTGAAGAAAGGTACGGAATCCATAGAAACCTTGAAACAGATGGCATTTGCAAAACTGAAATCCATCGAGAACGAGCAGAAAGAGGGGCGGATGAAGCCGCGGGAAGCCTGCATCGGTATCAGCGCAGTGGTAAGAGAATTTCTGGCCAAAGCAGGCGGTCTGAATGTGGATTGTCAGACCCTTTCCGAGATCCGGCGATGGAACCGGCCGGAAGTTGCGGAATTCGTAGAGGAAATCTATGGTGCGGAGTTTTCGCCTTCCTCGGTGAAGGAAACCGAGAAGTATTTCAAGGACGCAGAAAGGCTGGTGATGATATGGAGATAACGTTAAGAAATCCGTCATCGGCATGGGCGACTGCGGCAGTTGTGATCCTTGCGGCAGTGAGCATCCTTGTATATCGGATCATCCGCCTGAGAAAAAGTATTAAGGATAAGGAGAAGAAACAGTTCAGAGGCTATTCCGCTATGTGGATCGCATCCGAGCTTCCGTCCTACAAGAGGAGACTGGCATTCTATATCCTGCTGAAGGTCATCGGTTTTGCAGGGCTTGCCACGAGTCTTCTCAGTGCGGCTTATCTGATGGGGCGGCCCAGCTATAACAAGAAGATCGATGCCGGAGTGAAGAGAAGGGATATCTACCTTTGTCTCGATGTTTCCTATTCTCTTTATGAACTCAATGCGGACTTTGTCGAGAATCTGGAAGATGTGGTAAGAGGTTTGGAGGGAGACCGGGTCGGTATCTCTATCTTCAATACATCTACAGTAGAATATATGCCGCTTACAACGGATATGGATTTCACCATAGACAAACTGAAAGAACTGAAGGAATATTTTGTCCTTCAAAAGGAATATATGCATTTCCGTGAGATCAACGGTGTGGATGATATGACCGACGAGGAGTTTATAGAATTACTGGAATCGATGCCGAAAGAGGAATACGATGATTTCATGGATATGATCTACCAGCTGGATCTGATCGACAAAGGAGTAACGCTGGATAGCAAGGTCCGGGGAAGTTCTTTGATCGGCGAGGGACTGGCAAGCTGTCTCTTTAACTTTCCTTATTTGGAGGAAGCCGAGAGAACAAGGGTTATCATTATGGTTTCCGATAATGCGCAGGCAGAGGAGATGCCGCCTACCATAGAACTCGCGGAAGCTGCGAAAATGTGTAAGAATAACGATGTGGCGGTATTCGGGATCTTTCCGCCCAAGGAGGCGCTCAGAGATCTTCGGGAATATCAGAGTTTTGACAGCTTAAGTTCGGATATGAGGCAGAATATCCGAATGACCGGTGGTGAATTCTATGTCGTCGGTTCGGACTTTGATACGGAGAATGTGATCGAACAGATCCGGTCTCATGAGGCGATGCAGGTGGATGAGGTGTCCGTTAACCGACAGGTGGACAATCCGAACCGCGCCGTCATGATCTGTATTGTGGGACTGATCTTATTTGTAATGGCAAAGGGGGCGGGAACCTGATGAAATTTCAACCGGTGGTACCAGTTGCAGTTCTGGTGATCCTGCTTGTGGTGCTGTTTATCATTTTACTGATCGGGGCCTTGAGAACGCATGGAAGCGTACTTTCCAAGACGGTCAAAATAATAGCGTCAGCGCTTCTTTGCCTGTCGGTGGTTCCCATGGGTGTCCGTCCGATGATCCGGAACAAGGACATCCAATACGCCAGACCGAATCTGGATGTGCTGTTTGTACTGGACACTACTATGAGTATGTGGGCCGAGGATTATCAAAACGACAGCAGAATGAGCGGCGCCGTAGAGACCATGGAATACATCATGGAAGAAATGAGCGGAAGTTCTTTTGCGCTGATCACCTTTGGGGATAAAAGTGAGATAAAGATGCCTATCACACAGGACGCGCAGTCCATAGACGATGTGATCAGGGCAATCCATATTCCCAACCAATGGCTGGCCAACGGAACATCCCTCAATTCGCCATTTGAAAATATGGAATATATGCTGGGCCATATGGGCAAGGAAGAAGGCCATGAACGAATCGTCTTTTTCTTAAGTGACGGTGAGATCACGGTGGATGAGGAGAGGATCGATTTTAAAGATATGGCATCCATGATCGATGGGGGTGCGGTTCTCGGTTTCGGTACGAAAAAGGGAGCAACCATAACGGACGCATACGGTGTTAAACTCTATGATCATACTACCTATTCGGATGCGATCACATGCCTGGATATGGACTCGTTAAAGGAACTTGCGGATGCGGTTGAAATCGACTGCATTCATGTGCAGAACAAGAAGGATGTATCGGAAGTGATCGATAAGGCGATCGTCAATGCCGAGGAAGTACAGGCAAACAGAGATGATCTGGATAATTATGATGATATTTATTATATGTTTGTGCCCGGATTTATGATCCTGTTACTCGCAGTTTTCTTTCTCTTTAAGGAGTAAATGATTGGTTATGAAATTCGACAGAAAAAAATACAATATACTGATACTTCGCATGATCGTAATGATCCTGGTGTGTCTGGCTGTCTTTGCCTGCTTTGCCGTATGCGGTACCAGACTGGGGTTAAACAGCTTCTTTGTATTGATGAGCCAAAAAGGGGAGTATCCGGTGGAAGCCGAGGAGAAAGCTGCGGAGATCGGTTTTATCGACGAATACATCACGACCTACAATCTGGCGAATGCGGAGTACGATGGCGGTAATTATGAAAAAGCCATGGATATGTACGAGAAGGTTCTGAAGGATAATGTCACCGGAAATATAAAGGGCAGATCGTGTATCAATCTGTCATTGTCCCGCACCAAGACCATAGACTTCGATGATATCTATGAAAGATATGAGGATTTTGAGGACGGAAAAGAAACGGATATTGTTGTTCTTGCCGATAAGATCACCAAGGCGATCCATGTCCTGGAACGAGCCAAGGAAGATCTGTCTGATAACGGATGTGTCGGAAAAAAGGATACCCTGGACCTTTCCATTCCGGAGGAAGAACTGGATGAGGCGAAGAAACTGGATTCGGATATCGATAAGGAAATCAAAGAATTAAAGGAAATGCTGGAGAAACTGAAGCAGGAATCCGGTGGCGGCGGCGGTTCCGAGGATAATAACAGTGGCGGCGGTTCCGGCGAGGGCGATGAACAGTCTTCCGGCGGCGATGCACGCGAGGACCAGGTAAGGAATATTTTAGAGGAACAGCAGGCAAAAACCATGGAAGAGCAGGAACAGGCGAAGAGCGATTACGATGAGATCCGTTACTTTTCCGGTGAGGATGAAGGCGGCGGCAATCCGAAACCGTGGTAAAAGGAACAATAGAACAGTGATGTGAACCGGTGCAACGGATTACAATTTTATAATTTTTTTATCGAAGAGAACCCTGCCTTGCGGCAGGGTCCTTTTTATGGTATTATGTCATCTTGAAATACTATGAACTGATGAAATCGAGGAAAAGATTTTGAAAGCAGTACGTGACATTATATCGAAACTGAATTATATATTGAACAGGAAACAGAAGCGGCAGTATTTTGTAGTGACTTTTCTGGCGTTTATCGGATCTTTGCTGGAAACCGCGGGAACGGCGATCTTTTTTCCGTTCGTTTCGGCAATCATGACACCGGGAGAGTACGCTACCAAGTGGTATGCGCAGGTGATCGATCAATGTTTTCATCCCAAGGATCAGATGGAGACGATAGCGATTTTGGGCGGATTGGTTTTTTCGGCCATTTTGCTCAAGAATATTTATCTTGTGTTTTCTTCCTATGTGTATACCTGGTATTCCACCGGTGTGCAAAGGGATCTTTCCATTAAGATGACACATACCTATCTGAATTCGTCTTACCTGTTTCATCTGGGAGTCAATTCGGCGGTGTTGATCCGCAGTATCAACCAGGACGTAGTGGGCGTGTTTGGTGTATTCTTCTATCTGTTCCGCGTACTGTCTGAGGTATTTACCGTCGGTGCGATCAGTATTTTTATCATCGCACTGGATCCGCTTTTGGCCGGTTCTTTGGTGTTGATCCTGGGAACTTGTATGCTTATCCTGTTCTTTGGATTGAAGCGGCTGGTCAAACTGTTTGGCCGTATCGGACAGGATTGCGACAGCCGTATGCTGCAGTGCCTGACACAGGCATTTAACGGCATCAAGGAGATCATGGTGAAAAACAAGCAAAAGTATTTTGCGGAATCCTTTGATGCTGCCTGCACATTAAGCGCAAAAGCGGCTAAGAGAAACAATTTCCTGAATGTGATCCCGGTGAATGTGTATGAAGTAATATGTATGGGCGGGTTGATCGCCGTTGTAATTATGCGTCTGCAGATGACGGATAATGTGGCGGGATTTGTGACGGTATTGGCAACGGTTGCATATGCAGCGTTTCGACTGTTCCCGGCAACCGGTCGTCTGACCACCAATCTGAATGCGATCATGTACAATCGGCCTCGTTTGGATTCCATCTATGAGATGCTCAAGCAGATTGAAGAAGACGATACCTATCAGCTCAGAGTAGCGGACCCGGAGGATGCGGAACCGCTTGGATTTGAAAAGAACCTGGAGATCAAAAATGTCCGCTGGAAGTATCCGGCAGGCCAGGAGGATGTACTGCGTAACCTGAGCCTGGAGATCCGTAAGGGCGAATCGGTAGCGTTGATCGGACCTTCCGGTGCCGGTAAGACCACACTGGCGGATGTAGTGCTGGGCCTTTTGAAACCGCAGGAAGGACAGATTCTGCTGGATGGTGTGGATGTATATCAGAACCTGGCGGGCTGGGCAAAGATCATCGGCTATGTGCCGCAGGCCGTATATCTGACGGACGATACGATCCGCGGCAACGTGGCATTTGGTATTTACGAAAAAGACATTGATGATGACAAGATCTGGCGGGCGCTGGAAGAAGCGCAGCTGGCTGAGTTTGTGCGCGGGCTGGATAAAGGCCTGGATACAATGGTGGGTGAACGCGGTGTGCGGCTCTCCGGCGGACAGCGGCAGCGTATCGCCATCGCAAGAGCGTTGTATGAAGATCCGCAGATCCTGGTGCTGGATGAAGCGACCAGTGCTTTGGATACCGAAACAGAAACGGCCGTTATGGAAGCCATCGATTCCCTGCACGGCAGCAAGACGATGATCATCGTAGCGCACCGCCTGACCACGATCCGCAACTGCGATGCGATCTTTGAGATCAACGGTGGCGTGGCAACCAAGCGCGACAAAGCGGAAGTGCTGGAAGGAATCGGATGAAAGTTCTGTTTATCAGCCATTACGATAATATGTACGGTGCCAATCGCGCGCTTCTTTCCCTCATCCTCGGCATGGTGGAGAGCGGTCGGCATCAGCCGTATGTGACACTCCCGGCGGAAGGCGAGTTTACGGAAGCACTCCGAAAAGCAGGGGTTCCGTATTATATCTGCGATATCACGCAGTGGCAGGCGATCTACAAAGAGCCGGTCAGCTTTACGATCAAGAAAGAGAAACGCAAAAAGCAGATCGCAGCGGAGCTGGAGCAGCTGTATGAACATTATAAAAACGAAAGCATCGATGTGATCCATTCCAATTCCAGCGTGATCGGTACGGGGGCGATGCTGGCGGAAAAACTGGGCTGTATGCATGTGTGGCACATCCGCGAATTTGCGCAGGAACATTACGGGATGGAATATTTCTATCCGGATGCGCAGGTGCAGAAGTATTACGAGCAGGCAAGCTGTCTGGTGACCATCTCGGATGCGCTGAAGGAACATATGCGCAAGAAGTATCCGAACGCTAATGTAGTGCGCATCTATGATGGTGTGGATGCGGGCGAAATGACCGGAGCGATATCCGGGAAAGATACTGTCGTAAACTTTGTATACGTCGCCTACCTCTTCCCGAAGAAACAGCAGCTGCAGGTGTTGCAGGCAGCAGCGGAACTCAAAAAGGAAGGCGTGAAGGATTTCCGGATCACCTTTGCGGGGACAGGACTGCCGGCGTATGAAAAGAAACTGCGCAGTTTTGCGGAGAAAAATGATCTGAGGGAGGCGGAGTTTGCCGGCTTTGTATCGGATATTCCGGGATTGCTGCAAAAAAGTGATGTCGGCCTGATGGCTTCGGCTTATGAAGGATTCGGGCTTGTAACCGTAGAATATATGCTGGCGGGCCTGCCGGTGATCGGCTATGAGAGCGGGGCTACCCCGGAGATCGTAACGAGCGAAACGGGTATGCTGTATCACGACAAAGACGGGCTGAAGCAGGCGATGCGGCGGATGATCGAGGACGCCGCGCTGCGCAGGCAGCTGGGAGACGCCGGTCGAAAGCGGGCATCGGATTGCTTCCCGGCACAGGCCAACACGACGGCAATCTTGAAACTATATGATAGTATTCAAAAAGGCGAGGTGTGATCGAGAAGTTCGGACAAAAAGATTTGCAGGAAGAGTTGTATAGAAAGTAAGGGATACTTTGACCTTTTGTATTCGGATTGTGCAATCTGTAAGTCTATGCTACTATAGACATTAAGGAAAAGGTATCTGTGATGGTAAGGCGGTTCACCTTTCAACCGTATGGTCTCATACGAAATCCCTTCGAAAAGGAGGTAATGCTTATGAGGGAAATACATTGAAAGGAATGCTCTATGCTTGGACTGATCGCAAACATCGTCAGCATTATCAGTGGTATCATTACTATTGTGATCGCTGTAAGAGATGTTGTAAGAAAGATCAAACAAAAAAGCAACCGCCCTTCGCCCAAGGTGTAATGGTTGCTTTTTTGTTTGAGTAACTGTAAACCAAGGTGAACCGTCTAAAAACGGATACCTTTTTCTTTATTCAGTATAGCATATTTGTCTTTTTTGTCAATGATTCAAGAGATATGGTTGGGCGTTGTATGGCCGTAAGCTTGGGAAAGAGGAAGAAATCGTGTATCTGATTCGGTTTCATGGTGGTCTGGGCAACCAGATGTTTGAATATACCTTTTATTGCTACTTTAAGAATCGTTTGAAGGAGCGGGGCATCGATACCGCGCTGCTCAAGGCGGATCTGACATGGTTTGACCGTAACTGGCAGGAGCATCAGGGATATGAATTAAAGCGGGTATTCGGGATCGAATTGCCGGCGGCGACCTATGAAGAAGTGGCCAAAGTGCATGAGTATTATCCGCGGTATTACCGGTTTGCGGGCCTGCGTTATCTGTCCCGGCAGATCGCGAAGAAGAAAAATGCAAAACGTCCCACACCGGAAGGACATATTTTCAATTTCGGACCGGAACAGTATGTGTACGATCCGCAGTTTGAAAATCTGGATCCGGAAAAGGACTGGTACATCGAGGGCGTGTTCTGCTCGGATGCATATCTTAAGTTTTGCGAGGCGCAGGTGCGAAAGGATCTGTCCTTTGCGCAGCCGATGGATGCGGACGATGCGCAGCTGGCAGAGCAGATGGCGAACGAAGATTCCGTGGCGGTGCATGTGCGACGTGGCGATTATGTGGGCAATGTATTTGATATATTAGGGATGGCCTATTACGAACGGGCAGCGGCAAAGATCCGCGAGACCATCCCGCATCCGGTATTTTATGTGTTTTCGGATGACGTGGAATACATCAAAGAAAACTTCGCATTTCTGGGCGACTACCGGATGATCCATCATTCCGGGAAGGACAGCTATCGGGATATGCAGATGATGGCGTGCTGCAGGCATATGATCATCGCAAACAGCTCCTTCAGTTATTGGGGCGCGGTGCTGGGCGAAAAGGAAGGCAGCGTGATCGTAGCCCCCAAGCAGTACAAGGCAGACGAACAACTGGCGCTGGCAAGAGAACACTGGATAAAACTATGAATCTAGAATGGTACACCAAACGCCTTTCCTGGAAGATGCGCATGTTTATGCATACGCACTTTGGCTGGAAGGTGGCGAAAAGTAAATATAACGGGCGCAACATCCTCACGCTGGAAGAAACCAACCGGCAGCTGAAAGAACTGCTGCATACCGATGCGCCGTTTGCGGTGGCACGGATCGGCGGCTCGGAGTGCAAGGCGATGGTAGCCTGCCAGCCGGAGTATCACGACGAAAAGCAGAAGGCGTACTTGCACAACCTGCTGGTAAACCTCTCCGGTTTCTTCGGGAGTATGGAAGACTTTGACCGCTTCTCCCGTCTGATGGAAGACAGCCTGTCGGAGGTGGATCTGATGGGCGTGTGGTTCAATCAGATGGAAGATTATTTCTTAAAAAAATTCGGAAAAGTCGATATGACCTACGGATTGCTGGAAGGATTGGAGCCGTGGTACAGCCCGGAGGATCCCTGGACGGCGGCATTGGCAGGCAAGCGGGTGCTGGTAGTCCATCCTTTTGCGGAGAGCATTGAAAAGCAGTATGCCAAGCGGGAGCAGCTGTTCCCGGGAACGGAGATCCTGCCGGCGTTTTCCCTGCGGACGGTCAAGGCGGTGCAGACCCTGCTCGGACAGCCGGATCCGCGCTTTGCCACCTGGTTTGATGCGCTGGACTATATGTACCGGGAAGCGATGAAGGAAGACTTCGATGTGGCGCTGATCGCGTGCGGCGCCTACGGACTGCCGCTGGCGGTAAAACTCAAACGCGCCGGAAAGCAGGCTATCCAGATCGGCGGTTCCCTGCAATTGCTCTTTGGGATCAAAGGGGCGCGCTGGAAGGATATGCCGCAGATGCAGCGCTTCTACTCGGATGCGTGGACTTCCCCGTCCCTGCAGACGGAAGGCTTAGACAGCGGCGTGGAAAACGTCGAGAACGGATGCTATTGGTAAGAGGGAAAACGATGTCAGCCGGAGAAAACATCCGGCGGGCAGCAGGAGACAGTTATGAAAAAGACGATAAAGATTGACTTTGTGGATTTTTGGCCGGACTTTGTAAAGACGGACAATTACTTCTACAATATTTTGAAAAAATACTATGACATCGAGATCGTGGACAAGCCGGACTATGTGTTCTGCTCCTGTTTTTCGCAGAAGCATTTCGCCTACCAGGATTGCGTAAAGATCTATTATACGGGCGAAAATATCATTCCGGATTTCAATCTCTACGATTACTCTATGGGCTTTCACTATATCACCTTTGAGGATCGCTATCTGCGTCTGCCGCACTATGTGCTGTATCCGGAAGACGTGGCGATGGCGCTGAAGAAGCATACCTTTGATGACGAGTATTACCTGAACAAAAAGAAATTCTGCAATCGCGTGGTGTCCAATCCCTATGCGGCGGGCGAGCGGGATCTGATGTATAAGGCGCTCAACGAAGTGCTGCCGGTGGATTCCGGCGGGAAGTACCGCAACAATGTGGGCGGCCCGGTGGCGGACAAAGTAGCCTTCGAAAAGGCATACCGGTTTACCTTGGCATTTGAAAACTCGACAATGAACGGCTATACCACGGAAAAGATCCTGCAGGCATTTGCGGGCGATACCATTCCCATTTACTGGGGCAGCCCGGATGTGAAGAAGGAGTTCAATCCGGATGCGTTCATCGATTGTATGGATTTTCCGGACATTCCGTCCGCCATCGCACGGATCCGCGAAGTGTGGGAAAACGAAGAGGAATACCTGCGTATGGTGAAGGCGCCTATGGTGACGCCGGATTCCCAGGCGGCAGAGTGCCTGAAGGATGATTACTGCGATGCATTTCTGCGCAATATTTTTGAGCAGGATATCGAGAAAGCAAAGCGTCGCAATATGGTCTATGTGGGACGCGACTACCAGAAGAAACTGGCCGACGCCACCAAGGTAAAGCAGGTGCTGGATGTCGTGAAACGCCCGATGCACCTGGCGCACAAGATCAAAGCGCAGACGATCTCCCGCATCAAGAAGGATTACTAAGATATGGGAAAGAACAAAGGACAGTCGCAAAGTCTTGCGAGAAACTGGTACGCGATCACCATGACCATCTGTACCGGTTTCTTTTTGCTGATGCATTTGACATTCGTCGGCTTTACCAATGACGATGTCTATTTCCGGGATCTGGCGGCGATGTGGGAGTCCGTACCGGCGCTGATCGTAGACCGGTATCTGACCGATTCCTCGCGTGTGATCTCGGAGACGATACTCTTCATTTTGGTACAGTGCCCGTTTCTGGTCTGGCAGCTGCTGGATACTTTGATCTGTATCCTGCTGTGCCACAGTGCATGTGTGTTGCTGGTAAATGATAAGAGCAAGAAGGAAAACCTGCTGGTGCTGGCGCTGTTTGCAATCTACCCCTATATGCATGTGGGATCGGCGGGATGGATCTGCACCAGTTTGAACTATATGTGGCCGATGGCAACCCTGACCTATGCGCTCAGCGGTGTGATGCGAAGAATGCGGGGTGAGCATGTGGCTGTATGGCAGTATGTGCTCTATGGGATCGCGCTGATCTTTACCGCGAACTGTGAAATGTCCGCAACGGTGTTGGTGTTTGCGGGAGCGTATCTCCTGGTGCGCTATTTCGTGATCCGAAAGGAGCAGGGAGCGAAAAAAACAGCATCCGGTATTCCCTCGAATTGCGGTTTGGAGATGGCTACACTGCTTATCGGTCTGGCGGGACTGACCTTTGCGATGACGGCGCCCGGAAACGGCGAGCGCACGGCAATGGAAGCGCTCAACTGGATGCCGGAATTCCCGGATCTGAACATGTTTCAGAAATTCCGCCTGTGTGCGGTCTTTGTGTTTGAGCATTTCGTGATGATCCCGGATGTGCCGTTTTTCCTGTTTTCGCTGCTGCTATTATTTACCGGATGGAAAGGAAAGAAAACGCGCATCGTATCCTGCATCCCCATCACGATCGATGTGGTGTTTACAGCCTATTATTTCGTCAAAGACTTCCTGCTCGGGCATAAGAAAAATTACGATTTCACCACACCGGCGATCTATTTGACGGAGCCGTACGATGCGGTGATCCAGATCACAGAGCTGGTCGCATTCGGGATCTATATCGCAGCGACGTTGTATCTGCTCTGGCAGTTGAGCTTATCCTTGTGGGAGCGTGTGGGAATGATCTGGGCGCTCGGTACGGGATTTGCGGTACGAATGGCGCTGATGCTGTCTCCGACGATGTTTTCGTCGTGGCATCGAACCCTGATCTTTATGTATTTTGCGTTCTTGGGAGACAGTTACCTGCTGATCGGACTATGCGAACATAAGAAGCAGAAACATCTGATCTATGCTACTCTGGCAGCCGGTGTGGCGGTGAACCTGATCCTGACCGTGGGACTGCAGATCCGGAAGGCGGGGTAAGCATTCCAAACGATAAAAAAGTCGCTTACGGCGGCTTTTTTTGATGGCCTTGTTTTGTTTACTCCGGGGCGGTTTTGTGGTAAAATATCTCCGTATATGGGCATTTTGATTTTGCGTAGAAGGGGGGCGCTGAAGATGGCATATAAATTAGCGGTTTTGTACAATGAACCGGAGACCGAGGGGAAGGACCTGAGCCGGCCGGAACTGGGCAATCCCGGTGTGGGCGGTACTGCCTACTGCTTTGCCATGATCCTGCAGATGCTGCAGCAGGGCGGAGGGGTAGAGATTTATGTATACAGCGTGCAGGATGTGAAACTGCCGGTAGACAATATCATCCGTTGTGAAAACGGGCTGGACGGCTTGCGCAAGGCAGAAAAGAACGCGCATCGTACGGTCTTGCTGCGCAACCATCAGGAAGATGCGGTGTATGCGCTGCTTGGCTGCCTGGACCTGCGCTATATCTTCTGGATGCACAACCGCTTAAGCTATACGGAGATCCAGTTGTTCCGTACCACGAAGCAGGTAAAGCGCGTGGTGGCGGTAGGCCGTGAAATGTATGACTTTTATGTGGACGATCTGATCTGCGATAAAATGGCGTATGTACCCAATCCGTTCATTCCGCCTGCAGAGCAGTACAACCGCGGACCGGTGCGGGAGAAGCGCGTGACCTATGTGGGATCGCTGATCCCGGATAAAAACTTCCACATTTTGGCGGCGTATTGGAAGCAGGTGCTGGCAGCAGTACCCGATGCGACGCTGCATGTGATCGGCAACGGACGGCTTTACGATGCCAATGCGCAGATGGGACCTTACGGCCTGGCGCAGAGCGATTACGAAAAGCAGTTTATGCCGGGGATCACGGATGAGAACGGACAGCTTTTGCCCGGAGTCGTGTTCCACGGGATCATGGGCGCGGAAAAATACGAAGTGTTTCAGAATACCGCGATCGGTATCATCAACCCGCTGGGAACCGAGACCTTCGGATTGGCGGCGGTAGAGATGGAGAGTTGCGGTGTGCCGGTGGTGTGCCGCAGAAAGTACGGTCTGTGCGATTCGGTGAAGGATCAGGAAACGGGACTGTTGTATCCGGAGGTGTCCGAGCTGGCGCCGACGCTGATCCGTCTGCTGCAGGATACGGCACTCAACAATCAGATGGGGGCAGCGGCAACGACCTTTGCCAGAACCACCTTCCTGCCGCAGAACATGCGCGAGGACTGGGTGCGTATCATTGTGGATGCAACGGAAAGCCGCGTGGCGCGGTATCTCAAGCCGTTCAGCAACCTGGATAATAACAACAAAAAGATCCGAATGATCCTGCATGAGATCCATCGGGTACCGTTTTTGCGCTGGGTACCGTCGATCCATGACATTCAGAAAAAATAATGTTAGTCAGTGTATTAATTACGACCTACAATTTGGAAAAATACATCGCCGAGACCCTGGACAGCGTGCTTGCGCAGGAGACAGACTTTCCGGTGGAGATCCTGGTCGGAGACGACGGTTCGCAGGATGGGACCGTGGCGATCGTACAGGACTATATGGAACGCCACCCGGGGCGGATCGCATTGTATCAGATGCCCAGGGAAGAAGGCGTAGCGTATAACCGTGTGAACCGCTCGGCGGCCAACCGGCTCAATCTGCTGGAGCACGCGGGCGGTGATTATTGTACTTTTTTGGACGGCGATGACTATTACATCGACGAAAAGAAGCTGCAGCGGCAGGTGGATACCCTGGAGAATAAGGAAAATGCGGACTGCGTGATGTGCGCGCACAACCTGTTGATGGTCTATCCGGATGGTAACGAAGCACCGCTGTGCCGGGCAAAGCGGGAGCACAAACTGGCGCTGAAGAACTATTGGAAGCTCATGTTCCTGCAGGCCAATGCAGTGCTGTTTCGGAATATTTATCGGGAAAACAAGCCGACCGGTGCACTGGCAGCCAATTTCGACGATAACAATATCACTTATTGGCTGTTTCAGCATGGCAAGATGTATTATCTGCCGGAGTGTATGGGCGCATACCGGCAGGTGCAGGGATCTTCGTGGAATGCGATCTCGATGCTGCAGCAGTCGGCGTCCAATATGATCGGTTACAGCATCGAGCGCGAGCTGGCACCGGACGAATATGTGCTCAGTGATATCCGGCATTATCCGGATCTTAAATATCTGTACGAGCGCAGGGAAGAATTCCGGCCGGAGCAGCTTTCGCCTTTTTATGAGACAGCGCAGGAGTGTAATCTGAAGGAGGCTCTGTGGATCTACCGAATGGGCACGGCCGAGGCGAGTGAGTTACGGGAGATGCGCAAACGCCTGCGTCGTGGCAAACGCGGCTACCAATGGGCAAAATTATGCCGCGCGATTCAGAAAATTTTAGGAAGATATTAATGCAATCAACCAATGACATACAATCCAATAACGACGATCTGATCAGCGTCATTGTCCCCGTTTACAAAGCGGAGGACTACATCGGCGCGTGCATCGAGAGTATCTTAGCGCAGACCTATCGAAATCTCCAGGTGATCCTGATCGAGGACGGTTCGCCGGACGGATCGGGCAAGGTGTGCGATGCGTATGCGCTAAAGGACGATCGCATCGAGGTGATCCATCAGGAGAATCAGGGCGTGTCGGTATCCCGGAATGTGGGCGTGACCAAATCCCGCGGCAAGTGGATCGTATTCATCGATGCGGACGATACGGCACATCCGCGGATGATCGAGACGCTGCACGATACGGTGACTTCGCACAATGCGCAGATCGCGTGGTGCGGCTTTTATGAGACGGATTCGGACGGCACCTTGTGGGAGCATCCGACCGGGCCGGCAGCATTGGAAGAGATGCTGGAAAAGAAGACCTATCCCATACACGAACTGACGGTCAAAGAAGCGGAGATGCAGTTTTACGCTCTCGGGAAAATGTCCGAATGCATGGTGCCGTGGAACAAGATCTATCTGAAATCCCTCTATGGAGAGGGCGAAGAGCGGCTGTGGTATCCGGCAGGCAAGGTCTTTGAGGACGGCTACATCACCTACCGGCTCATCTGGCGTGCGAACAAGATCGTGACCATCGATGCACCTTTGTATTATTACCGACAGTGGCGCGGCGGCATTATGAAAAAGAACGGCAACAAAAACTATGCCGATGCCATGGGTTGCAGCATCGAAAAGATGGACTTTTACAAGGCGCAGGGGGAGCGGGAGTTGTACTTGAAGGAAGTGAACTATTCGGTCTACAATGCGATCCGGTTTTATAAGGCGGGCGGCAGCAGCAAAGATAAAAAAGAGATCCGCAAATGGTTCAAGCGGTTCTATTACGAATACTTCGCCAAAGAAAAATGGCCCGTTGCCAAAAAGGTGCGCGTACAGTCCTTCCTGCTGGGCTATCCCTGCTACGCGGTCGTAAGCGCATTCGAAGGTGTATATAATAAGCTTAGGAAAAATTAGGGGGCATATCAAGGAGTAACTATGGAAAATTACATTTGCAAATCCCCGGTCGCGATGATCTTTTTCAATCGTCCGGATACGACCAAAGAGGTGCTGGACGCGATCCGCGTGGCAAAGCCCGAAAAGATGTATCTGATCTCGGATGCACCGAGAGAGGGCAGGGATGACGATAAAGAAAAAGTGGCGGCCTGCCGCAAACTGGTGGAAGAAGGGATCGACTGGCCTTGCGAGATACATATCAATTACGCAGAGAGTAATATGGGCTGTCGCGACCGCGTGGCATCGGGCATCAGTTGGGTGCTTTCGCAGGAAGAATGCACGATCATCCTGGAGGACGATGTGGTGCCGGCGCCGGATTTCTTTCCGTATATGGATACCATGCTGGAGGCCTATAAGGACAACCCAAAGGTGATGATGGTTTCCGGGACGAATCTGATGAAGAACTACGCCATGACACAGCCGTATATTTTCTCATGCTTTTCCAGTATCTGGGGCTGGGGAACATGGGCGAGAGCATGGGAAAAATACGATGTGGATGTGAAGGATTGGCCGGAGGTAAAACAGTCCGGCAAATTGATGGGCATCCACGGACGATTCTCCTATATGTTTTTGAAAAAGGATATCGAGAGTGTGTACACGCATACAAAGGACACATGGGATATTCAGTGGGATTATTGCCGCCATGTGAATCGCGGGCTTGGCATTGTGCCGGCAGCCAATATGATCCGCAATATCGGCTTTGATCGTGAAGATGCAACGCATACAACGGGAAGCACGGCAGAGGATTTTTCCTACGGTAAGATAGAGTTTCCGTTGCCGATCGAGACCGAGATCCGCCGTGATCTGGACTATGACCGGGCATTTATCAACAAGTACTTCGGTATGAATAAGGTGGTCAACTATTTGAAGAAAAAGGTCCACCGCGGACAGTTCTAGTGTCTTTTGGGAGGCAATTATGTATATTCCGAACAAGGCGGATATCGATCTGCTGGTATATGATTTTGACGGGGTGATGACGGATAACCGTGTCATTGTGGATGAGAACGGTAAGGAAAGCGCCATTGTGAGCCGTGGGGACGGTTACGGTGTAGGGATGATCCGCAAGCTGGGGATCCCGCAGCTGATCCTGTCTACGGAAGTGAACCCGATCGTGGCACACCGTGCGGCTAAATTAAAGATTCCCGTGATCCATAATGTGCCGGATAAGGCAGCGGCACTGAAAGAGTATTGTGAGATGGAATGCGTTTCGCTAAGCCGTGTGCTGTATATCGGCAATGACTTAAACGATTACGAAGCAATGAAACTGGTAGGGATCGTGGGCGCACCGGCCGATGCCGAGGAAGAGATCCTCGAGATTGCGGACTGGATCTCCACGAAGAACGGCGGCTACGGTGTGATCCGTGAACTGGCACGCCTTTTAACGAGAGGAACCAATCCATGAACAAGATCGCGGTCTTAATGACCTGCCATAACAGAAAAGAACAAACAATAGCGTGCATCCGCTCCCTGACGGAGGGAACGGAAGCAAAACAAATGAACTTTGTCGTGGTGGATGCCGGCAGCACGGACGGTACCGGGGAGGCGCTGAAGGAACTGGCAGCGGAAGGGCTGCAGATCCGTCACATCCACGCACCGGACAACCTGTTCTGGAATGGCGGTATGCGTATAGCGATGCGCTATGCGGCAAGGTATATGAAGGATTGTGCGTATGTAATGCTGGTAAACGATGATGTGAAGTTTTATCCGGGAGCAGCAGAGACACTGATCGCCCGACAGACCAGGTACAATACCGATGCCGTGGTGGGGGCGACCAAAGACAGCACAGGTAAGCAGAGCTACGGCGGTGTGCGGATGAAGTCCAGGTACCTGGCCAGATACGAATTGATCCCGCCCAGTGAAGAGCCGGAGCAGTGCGATACCTTTAATTGCAATTGTCTGCTGCTGACTTATGAATGCTTTCGGCGGATGGGCAATCTGGATGCCACCTATGTGCACAGCATGGGCGATTACGACTACGGAATGAAGTTGAAGCACCGTGGCGCGACGGTGATCAATACCGCCGATTTTGTGGGCGAGTGCGACGATAACGATACAACCGGCAGCTGGCTGGACCCCAAGGTGGATCGCAAGACGCGTATGAAACTGAAGGAAGGCCCCAAGGGCTTACCGCACAAGGACTGGTTCCATTATGTACACAAGAACTACAGCTTTCCGGCGGCCGTGTACCACAGCATGACACCGTATTTAAGAATTCTGTTAAAAAAGTAAACGTTGTCATCGGAGACAAGAGAAAAATATAAGGAGAATAAACATATGGGCAAGAGAGTATTGGTAACGGGTGGCGCAGGTTTTCTGGGATCGCATCTGTGTGATCGTCTGATCGCGGAAGGCAACGATGTGATCTGTCTGGATAACCTGTTTACGGGAAATAAGAACAATATCCGGCATCTGATCGGACATCCCTATTTCGAATTTATCCGCCATGATGTGATCGAACCGATCCATTTGGAAGTGGACCAGATCTATAACCTGGCATGTCCGGCCAGCCCGGTGCATTATCAGTACAATCCGATCAAGACGACCAAGACGAGCGTGCTGGGTGCCATCAATATGCTTGGTCTGGCAAAGCGTGTACATGCACGCATTCTGCAGGCATCCACTTCAGAAGTATATGGTGATCCGGAGGTGCATCCGCAGCCGGAGAGTTACCGCGGCTGTGTAAATACGATCGGTATCCGTTCTTGCTATGACGAAGGCAAGCGTGTGGCCGAGACGTTGTTTTTTGATTATCACAGACAGAACCATGTGGATATCAAGGTAATGCGTATCTTCAATACCTACGGACCGAATATGCACCCAAATGACGGCCGCGTGGTGTCGAACTTTATCGTGCAGGCACTGCAGGGCAAGGATATCACGGTGTACGGTGACGGTTCGCAGACCCGCAGTTTCTGCTATGTGGACGACCTTATCGAAGGTATGGTGCGCCTGATGAATTCGAGGGACGGCTTTACGGGACCGGTGAATATCGGTAATCCGGGTGAGTTTACCATCCTGCAGCTGGCGGAGATGGTGATCAAACTGACCGGCAGCTCGTCCAAGATCATTTTTGAGCCCCTGCCGTCCGATGATCCGCTGCAGCGTAAGCCGGTGATCGATCTGGCAAAAAAAGAACTGGGATGGGAACCGACCATTCCTTTGGAGGAAGGACTGAAAAAGACGATCGAATACTTTAAACTGATCGTCTGATGTGATAGATGAAGAAATCATTCTTGAAAAGATGGAATCTGTGGGCGTGCATTCCCGTCGTGGTGATGATCGTGCTGATCTATCGTTTTTCCCTGCAACCGGGCGAAGTGACGACGGTGACCAGCGGAACGGTAGCGGAAAAGATCTATCAGGCTTTGGACCACGGGAAGAATCCTTTGGATTATCATCAGAAAAGTCTGTTTAACGGTGCTGTCCGGGTAATGGCACATATGACGGAGTTTGCCGTGTTGTCTGTGCTGATCGGACTGGCGGCAACCGCAAACGGGATACGGGGACATCTGCGCAGTCTGTATATGTTTGGCTGCAGTGTTCCTGTGGCGATCTCGGATGAGATCTTGCAGTACTTTATCCCGGGGCGGGAATGTGATCTGGTCGATCTGGGCAAGGATCTGTTCGGTGCCGGACTGATGGCGGTGCTCTTTCTGGTGTTTGGTGCTACGAAGACATGGAAGGTGAAAAAGATCGATGCTGAGCAGAGACGACGGAAGTTTATGAACATCTGCATTGATGATGTGGCATTTACCGAAGCGGTGGAACAGATCCGCGGATTTGCCGGAACGGAAGGCGTGAATCTGGTGATCACGCCCAATGCCGATCATATCATCAAGGCCGAGAAAGATCCGGAGTTTCGCAAACTGTATGATACGGCGGATCTGGTGGTAGCGGACGGTATGCCTCTTTTGTGGATCGCGGATTCGCTGGGATGCCCTTTATTGGAGCGAATTACGGGAGCCGATCTGTTGCCGGAAGTGTGTGATCTGGCGCAAAAGGACAGTCGCAGGATCTTTTTGCTGGCAACGGATGAAAAGACCGTGCGCTCGGCAGTGGAGCAGATCCGGAAGAATTATCCCGGGATCCCTGCTGTGGACGGATATGCTCCGTCTATGAATTTTTCGGAGGACGCGGAAGAAAGCGGGCGCATCCTGGAAAAAGTGAAAGCGTTTGAAACGGATATCCTGGTGGTCGGACTGGGGGCACCCAAATCCGAAAAATGGATCGCAGCGCATAAGGAACAGTTGGCTTGCAAGGTGGCGCTGCCTTTTGGGGCGGCAGTCAGTTTCATTGCCAAGGAAAGGCGGCGTGCTCCCAAATGGATGCGTAAGCACGGACTGGAGTGGCTCAGTCGTTTCCTGCAGGAGCCGGTGCGCTTGTTTCGACGGTATTTTATCGATGATTCCCGAATCTTTCTGCTGGCGCTGAAATACCGGGACCGGACGATCAGCGGCTATACGGGAGAGAGCGAAGCGGAGAAGTAAGGGATTTGGAGTGACTTGAATGACGGCAGAGGGGATCCGTGTGAATCAGAAGAATAAGAAAACAGAGCGTGATGATCCGGAGAAACGAACGGTGCTTACGGTGGCCGTGGATCTGACCGCTCTGGGGGATCGGATGAGCGGCCTGGAACGATATGCCTATCGCATCACGGAAGCGCTGATCCGGATGAATACAAAGGCGAGATTTATCTTGGTGGTACGAAATGAGATACCGGAGATCCTGCGGGAATGGAGCAGTTTCTCAAAGGTATCTTTTTGCGTGATCAAGGGGAAGAATAAGCTGTTTTTGAATCAGTTGCGCCTGCCGGTGGTGATGATGAAGCTGAAGGCGGACCGGTATCTGTTTCCGGCGTTTCCGGTACCATTGCATTTTTCGCATCCGCAGACCTACGGACTGATCGCGGATATGGCCTGCTATGAATGCCCGCAAACGATGAAGCGTCGTTCTGCATTATTTTTTCAAAAAGGGTATACACATACGGTCAAGGTCTGTCGTAAAGTGATCACGATCTCTGAGACTTCCCGGGATCGGATCAAGTATCATTACGGGGGAGTTGGGGATGATTGGATTGTGATCGCACCCTGTGCGGCCAATCGCGATGCCGTGAGACCGGAAGAGGAAGAAATCAAAAGGGTACGGGAGAAATACGCTCTGCCGGGTACCTATTGGTTGTGTTTGTGCACGCTGGAACCCAGAAAGAACCTGCCGATGCTGCTGCAGGCGTATCGGGAACTGCGGGATAGCGGAGAAATGCTGCCACCGCTGGTACTGGCGGGACGGGACGGCTGGAAAAACCGGATCCTGCATACGGAGATCGACAAGTTGCAGGAGGACGATCCGGAGAATGAGGAGCAGGTCATCTATACAAAGAATCTGTATGTGACCGGAGCCGTGCCGGAGGAAGATCTGCCGGGGCTTTATGCCGGAGCGGAATGTTTTATCTTTCCTTCCCGGTATGAGGGATTTGGTCTGCCGCCCCTGGAAGCGCAGAGTTACGGCGTGCGTAAGATATTGGTATCGGATATTGAAGTGTTGCGGAATGTGATGGGGAATACGGCATTTTATTTCAAAAATGACCCGGAAGATCTGAAAAAGGTATTGCTGCAGCTGAAGATATGGCAGGGGTGCGGTGAGAATAAGATGGCACGGAATGTGGAACGGTTTTCCTGGGAGGATTCGGCACGGAAAATCTGGGAGGCGATGCAATGAGAGAGCAGCCGTCTACATGGAAGGATGTGGTGCGTCCGTTTATTCCCAGAGGGATCCTGAATGCCAGAAATGCATACAAAGACCGGAAGGCACTGGCTTATTTCAGTGAACTTTCGCACAAGCCCTTTGTGCCCGGAAAACACCCGATGGGGATTAATCTGTACGGGGACAACGGAGCCGGCACGGGACTGAGCCGGAGCGTGCAACTGGTGCTGGATGCCTTTGATGCGGCACATCTTCCCTATTCGTTTCATCATGTGGAAGAATGGTCCGGACGGGCGTTATCCCCGGTGCAGGATTCGACCGATTATGCAGTCAATCTCGTTCATCTGCAGCCGTCGATCTGGCTGTCTTTTTTGAAACAGTTTGACCGGCGTAAACTGGATGGGCATTATAACATCGCGTTTTGGCTGTGGGAGACACCGGAACTGCCCGAAGAATGGCATAAGGTCTGTGAGTTCTTTGATGAGATCTGGGTACCGTCGGTTTTTATTGCCCGTGCCATTCGGAAAGTGACCGACAGGCCGGTAAAAGTGCAGTATTACGGATTATATGACGGCAGTGTACGGTATGACCGCTCTGCAGCCCGTAAGCGACTGGGGATTCCGGAAAAAGATATGTTGTGCATGATCTTGTACGACGGACGCAGCAGCATAGAGCGGAAGAACCCGTTCGGGGCGCTGGATGCGTTCTGCAAGGCGTTTCCTAAAGTTCCGGAGGATGTGTGGCTGGTGATCAAGGGGAAAGGCTTTACCAAACAGGATAAGCGGAAGTTGCAGCATAAATTAAAGAAGCGGCAGCATATCGTTTGGGTGGAAGGACTGCTTCCCTGGCAGGAGGCGCAGGAACTGCTGGCATCCGCGGATGTGTTGCTTTCGCTGCACCGGGCAGAAGGATTCGGGCTGCCGGTTGCGGAAGTGATGCTCTACGGCGGTGTGGCAGTAGCAACGGATTATTCGTCTACGACGGAGTTTTTGGACGAAACATGTGGCTGTCCGGTGCATTATCGGCTGCTGCGAACCAGACAGGACTACAGTCTGTACCGTAAGGGCACGATCTGGGCGGAGCCGGATACGGACGATGCGGCCAAAAAACTGCGGGAACTGTACGAAAATCCGCAAAGACGGCAGCAACTGGGGCAGGCGGCACAGGAGCGGATCCGCACAATGCTGGAAACGAAGCAGGCGGGAGAGAGGATGCTGCGGCGAATTCGAACGATCTGCAAAGAACAATAGCCTGCCGGGGAAAAAGAGTAAGATGTCGGACAACTTGCGCGCGGTTTGACATTTTATATGGAAGATAATATAATCAGAATGCGTTGGCAGGGGATACATTGTAAGCGGAAACGGGTTCCGATACGGACGGAGTTCTGTCTGAGGAATTGCAGAAAATGGGGAATTCTTCATGTGGTTTGTGACACAGGTTATGACCGGCAGGGAAGCGGAAGTGTTGGAATTATGCGTAGCGAGAGCTGTGTGTCCGCGGGCCGATGTTTTTTATTTTCAGTCGGAGCAGAAGAAAAAGATCAAAGGGGAAATGACGACGGTATTGCGTCCGCTGTTTCCGGGGTATCTTTTTTTTGAGATTTCCGGGGATAACGATGTGACGGAACTAAAGAAACGCCTGCGGGATGTGCCGGCGATGACCAAACTGTTGCAGGCAGGGGAAGATATCGTGGCGGTGTATCCGGAGGAGGAAAACCTGCTGCGTAATCTGGGCGGGGAAAGTCATGTGGTCAATGTTTCTACGGGGATCATGGAAGGAGACCGGGTTACCGTAACCCAGGGGCCGCTGAAGAATAACGAATACCGGATCAAGAAGATCGACCGACACAAACGAAAGGCGATCCTGGAGATCGATCTGTTTCATCGGGTGATCGAGATGCCGGTGGGGCTGGAGATCGTCAAAAAGATTCCGGGTTCGGACCGGGATGGGTGATCGGATCCCAAAGGTCTTGTGTATCGAAAAGCGAGCGGAATACTGATTGTCGGCACAGTCGCATCAGCAGGAGCCGTGAGCCTATAGCAGGGGAAAAAGCAGGGGGAAGCGTCTGTATGGCGAAGCTTTCTTTTTTGCTTATATAATATAGTAAATACAGAATCGGAACAAAAAAATACAGGTAGTAAAATAGATTTGCACAGGGAATCGTCTGTCGGCGATTCGAACGAAAAAAGGATAGAACAGATTGGGCGGAAAATATGTTTACCGCGGTATTTGCGGGATCATACTGACAGCAATCTACAGCGGCTCGTTTTTGTGGCTGTGGTGGAGTTTTGTCAGTGAAAACAATACAACAGGAAATCTGCTGGGGTACGGCAACCTCGGTATGGCCCTGGGGATTTATCTGGCAATGATCGTGTTGCTGCTGAAATCCCTGGCGGGCTACCAGTTTGGCGTACACCGGATGACGCGTACCATTGCGGGGCAGATCGTATCGATATTGATCGCGGATGCGGCGGAAGTGTTTGTTTCCATGGCAGTTACCGGACATTTTCGTCTTTTCTTCGAATTCTTGTGGCGATATGTTGCATTGCTTGTGGTACAGTCCATGATCACACTGGTGTTTTCGGTGAATGCGATCCGACTGTACCAAAAGATCTTCCCGTCACTGCGTATGCTGGAAATATACGGGAATCACGATAATGTGTTGTGTGAAAAGATCGAATCCCGGCCGGATAAGTATAATATTATAGAAAAGATCCCGTATCCGGAGAACGGTGAGGGATTGGAGGCAGAACTGGCCAGATACGATGCCGTCGTAGTAAACGACCTGCCTGCCGAAGAGAAGAATAAGGTACTGAAGCTGTGCTTCGATATGAATAAGCGTGTGTATTTTACGCCGAAACTGTCCGATATCATTGTGCGCGGTGCGGAGGAACTCAACATCTTTGATACGCCGCTGTATCTGTGCCGTAATATGGGCATTCCTTTGTGGGAACGCTGGATCAAGCGATGCTCGGATATTGCGATCTCTCTTTTGATGCTGATCGTGCTCTCGCCGGTCTTTTTGATCACTGCGATTGCGATCAAAGTATGTGACGGCGGGCCGGTTTTTTACAAGCAGGAGCGAGTGACGGTAAACGGAAGAAAGTTCTGGATCCTGAAATTCCGCAGTATGATCGTCAATGCGGAGGACGAAGGGGCGATTCCGGCAGGAGATAAAGATGATCGTATTACCAAGGTGGGACATGTGATCCGGTCATGCCGTATCGACGAACTGCCGCAGTTTATCAATATCTTAAAGGGTGAGATGTCGGTGGTGGGCCCCAGACCGGAACGCGTGGAGTTTGTGGAAAAATATACGCAGGAAATTCCGGAGTTTACATTCCGATATAAGGTGCGCGGCGGTTTGACCGGGTATGCACAGGTATACGGAAAGTACAATACCACGCCGTTGGACAAGCTCAAGATGGATTTGACCTATATTATGAACTATACCCCGTTATTGGATGTGCAGATCGTCTTTGAAACCTTGAAGATCCTGTTTGTCAAAGAAAGCACGGAAGGTTTCAGCGAGGAACAGATCCGTGAATTGCAGGAGGAAAAAATCCATGACCGATAATATACTGCCCCTGATCGGGCGCACGCAGCCTTTATTTACCGAAGATCTTGCCAAAAGAGAGGCGGAGATCTCACAGATCGTACATAATAGCCGTTTTTTGGTGATCGGCGGTGCGGGAACGATCGGATCCGCCATCTGCCGGGAACTGTTTGACAGAGATCCGAAAGTGCTGCATGTCGTGGATATTAGCGAGAACAATATGGTGGAACTGGTGCGGGATATCCGTTCCTCTAAGGGCTACGGTACCGGCGAGTTTGCGACCTTTGCCATTGACTGCGGCAGTGATATCTTCCGGGCGTTCATGAAAGAACAGAAGGATCGTATCGGCGGATATGATTATGTGTTCAATACATCGGCGCTTAAGCATGTGCGGTCGGAAAAAGACCCGTATACGCTGATGCGGATGATCGATACGAATATTTTTAATACGGATGCTACTATGCTGCTGGCAAAAGAATGCGGTGCGAAGAAGTATTTCTGTGTCTCCACTGATAAAGCGGCCAATCCGGTGAATATGATGGGGGCATCCAAGCGCATTATGGAGATGTACCTGAACCGCAGGAGCCTGGAGATGCCGGTATCAACGGCGCGTTTTGCCAATGTGGCTTTTTCGGACGGCAGTTTGTTGTATGGTTTCAACCGTCGGCTGGAGAAGAACCAGCCATTGGCGGCACCGAACGATGTGCGTCGGTATTTTGTGACGCCCAAAGAGGCCGGGGAGCTGTGCATGCTCTCGTGTCTGACCGGGGAGAACCGGGATATCTATTTCCCGAAACTGGACGAAGAACTGAACCTGGTGACCTTCAGCCATATTGCGGAGAAGTATCTGGAGAGCCTGGGGTATGAGCCGGTGCAGTGTGCAACGGAGCAGGAAGCACGAGACCGCGTGGGAGAACTGAAAGCAAAGCACCAGTACCCGGTGTACTTCTTTGCCAGCGATACGACCGGCGAAAAGGACTTTGAAGAGTTCTATATGGACGGTGAGACGCTGGATATGGAAAAATTCACCTCCATCGGCATCGTGAAAAAGGGCGCCGATTACGACGAAGAGAAACTGCAGATGTTTACGGCAACCATCGAAAAACTGCGCAAAACAGGCAGCTGGACGCGTGGCAATCTGGTAGATCTGTTCAATGAGATGCTGCCGGAATTCCACCACAAAGAAACCGGCAAGTTCCTTGACGGAAGAATGTAATTATGAAAAATGCCTTTCCCTTGAGGGGAAGGTGCCCGAAGGGCGGATGAGGTGTATTATATGACCAGAATCATAGACATTATATTATCAGCGATCGCGATCACGGTATTGCTCCCGATCCTGCTTCCAATCATGATCATTCTGAAACTGACCGGCGAGCATTATATTTTCTATACGCAGCCCAGAGTGGGAAAGCATGGAAAGCAGTTTCCGTTGCTTAAATTTGCGACGATGCTGAAAGATTCTCCCAATCTGCCGGGCGGATTGTATACGAGTGAGAACGATCCGCGTATGCTGCCGATGGGGAAATTTTTGCGCAAGACCAAGATCAATGAACTGCCGCAGCTCATCAATATCCTGGCAGGGGATATGAGTATCATCGGCTATCGCCCTACGGTAAAGGAGCATTACAGCCATTATCCCAAGGAGGCACGCAAACTGCTCTCCAAATCCAGACCGGGGCTGTCCGGCATCGGATCCATTGTTTTTCGTAATGAGGAAGAGATCCTGCAGCAGGTGGAAGATAAGGATGCATTTCACAGAGATGTGATCACGCCGTACAAAGCGGAGCTGGAATGCTGGTACATCAAACATCGTAACATCTTTATGTATTTTAAGATGATCGAATTGACTGTGGATGCGGTTTTGAACCCGGAAAGCAAAGCTTGGAAGAAACTGAAGGATATCCCGGAAGTACCGGAAGGGCTGCGGGAGTATATTTAAATAGGAGGGTACGAAAATGAAATTTTACAGATGTGAGCATTGCGGAAACATTATCACAAAACTGAACGATGCCGGTGTACCGGTGGTATGCTGCGGTGAGCCGATGAAGGAACTGGTAGCCGGAGCAACGGACGGCGCTTACGAGAAACATGTGCCGGCTGTTACCGTAGAGGGAAATGTTGTAAAGGTGCAGATCGGAGAAGTGGAGCATCCGATGCTGGAGGCACACTACATCCAGTTTATCGCACTGGAGACAAAGAACGGATGCCGGGTGAAATACCTGAAAGCCGGAGATAAGCCGGCTGCAGAGTTTGTTCTGGCAGACGGGGACAGTGCAGTGGCAGTGTATGAGTATTGCAATCTGCACGGACTGTGGGTAAAGGAAGTTTGAAATTTTCGATCATCACAATCTGCTATAACAGTGAGTCGGTGATCCGTAAGACCATCGAATCGGTTCTGGAGCAGGATTATTCCGGCGAAGTGGAGTACCTGATCATCGATGGCGCATCCGCAGACCGGACGGTACAGATCGCGGAAAGCTATCGTGAACGGTTCCTGGTGAAGGGGTATGCGTATAGCATAACCTCGGAGCCGGATAAAGGAATCTATGATGCAATGAACAAGGGAGTCCGGAAGGCGGGCGGAGATCTGATCGGGATCATCAACGCCGGGGACTGGTATGAGAAGGAAGCGTTGTCCGTAGTGGCAGAGACCTATACGAACAGCGCTTTTGATATGTTCTACGCAGATATCAACCTGATCAAACCAAACGGCAGTGTGATGGTAAAGCATTCGAAATTTGACCGGATCGTGACCAGCCGGCATTGGAACCACCCGTCTTCGTTCGTAACAAAGGCGACCTATGAGGAGTTGGGCTACTTCCGTTGTGCCGGGATCCATGATGATTTTGAGTTTTTCCTGCGGGTGCGTAAAGCCGGGAAGAAGATCGAGATCCGTAACCGGGTGCTGGCGAATTTCCAAACCGGAGGTACCAGCAACCAGAAGAGTTTGAAAAGCGGCATTCGCCGCATCCGTGACCGGTATGAGTGTTATCGGGTGAATGGTTATAGCCCCCTCTATATGATCGAATGTGTGGGGATCGAAGTCGCCAAGGCGATATTGAGCTAAAGGGCGCTTAATTTGACAAAACAGACAGAAAATAAGATAATATTTGTTTGATGTGAACAAAAGGCAGACTGGGACGGATCGTGACAGCGGAGAGTAGTAAAGATAAGAAAATAAAACGCTTTGCAGTGGATCTGACCTGGGTGCGACATGGAATCGTAGGCGGGACAGAGTCTTTTGCCTGTAATCTGCTGGAAGGATTTGCAGAGTATGTGAGAGAGAATCCTGGGGCGGTACAGATAGTGTTGCTAACTGCCGGGGATAATATAGAAGTTTTTCGAAAGTATCATCTGCCGGACGAGGGGATGCGGTGTGTGACCTGCAATACCGTCAGCGCAGACCGAAAGATGCGGCTGCTATGGCAGAATTTGAAGATGCGCCGGACCCTGAAACGATTGGGGATCGATACGGTGTTGGAACCGATCTACGCCAAGCCGTTCTTGGGAACCCATGGGATACGATATTTTACAGTGATCCATGACCTGCAGGCGTGGCATTATCCGGAGTACTTTTCCAAAGCAAGAGTATTGTGGATGAAATGGTGCTGGCGATATAGCGTGCGTACATCCGAACAGGTAGTTGCGATCTCGGATTTTGTCAGGCAGGATATTTTGGAAAAAATGAGATGTCCCGCGGAGCGGGTGGTGACGATACATAATCCGGTTGTGACCGATGGAATAACAGCCGGGGATGCAGTATTAACGAAATATAGTGTGAAACGGCAGCAGTATTATTATACAGTATCGTCAATGGTACCGCATAAAAACCTGATTACTTTGATCAGAGCATTGGGGATTTTAAAGAGAAAAGGCAGCGGGGGCTATTTGCCGCTGGTTTTGTCCGGGGTAGGCGGCGAACCGCCCAAAGAGCTGGAACGGGCTATAAAAGAAGAAGGCCTGCAGGATGCGATTCGTTTTACCGGATTTATCGATGCGGAGGAGCGAAACAGACTGTATTACGATTGCAGGGCATTTTTGTTTCCGAGCATTTTTGAAGGCTTTGGGATGCCGCCGGTAGAGGCAATGGCATTCGGAGTGCCGGTACTTACAACGGATAAGACATCACTTAAAGAAGTGACCGGCAGCTTGGCGCATTATGTGGAAGATGCGTTGGATCCGGTGGCCTGGGCTGTACGGATGGAACAGGAACTGGCGGTTGCAGACAAAACCGGAGTCACGAAATTGTTGGACGAATATGACAGGAAGATGGTAGCCGAACAATACCTCAAGGTGATTTTTCCGGGATAAAGAATTTTGAGAACGCAAATGGGTATAACGGTAATGCCGATAGGGTAAGATGATGTCAGTTATCGTGATCAGCGGTATAGAACTGTGCAGGAAAGAAATTTCCGGAGTGGAACGATACATCTATGAAGTGATCGTTCGTCTGGACCGAATGCTGCAGGATATAAAAAAAGATGAACTGCCGGATATCCGGCTCTGTTACCGGAAGGGAGAGACGATACAAATCCCGGAACTGAAACGGATCCGAACTGTGGCGATTGAGCAACGCAATAAGCGTTCCAAAACGAAGGATATCCTTGATTACGCACGGAAGAATCAGGCGGTTTTGGTTACGATGGCACCGCGACTGTTTCTGTATCCGAGACAGGTGATCACTTTGTATGATGTGCGACCACTGGAAAAAGAGCAGTATGATGCCTTTCGGTATGTTGTGAACTTCCGGCTGATCAGGTTGTGGCTGAAACTGCATCGGGAAATAAAGGTGGTTACGATCTCTAAGGATCAGAAACACAGGATTCGAAAGTTGTGCGGGATAAGCGCAGACAGGATTTCCGTGATCGGTTGCGGATGGGAACATATGAGGGCGCAGGAGACGGATGAATCCGTACTCGGGCGATTCGGATTAGAAAAGGAAGCGTATTATCTGTCTGTCGGCAGTATCGCTAGGCATAAGAATTATGAATGGCTGGTGCGTGCAGCAAGACAGCATCCGGATCGGAAGTTTGTGATTGCCGGAAGGGAAAATGCTCTAAAGGGTGGATATCAGCTGGAATATAATAATGTTCCCAATCTGATCCTGACCGGATATATTTCCGAAGCGGAGAAAAAGGCATTACTGGAAAATTGCAGAGTGCTGCTGCATCCGTCCAAATACGAAGGATTCGGAATGCCGCCGATGGAAGCTCTGGCATCAGGCCGTCCGATCGCCGTCTCCAATGTCTGCTGCTTACCGGAGATCTACGGAAAGACGGCACAGTATTTTGATCCGGAAGAAGAAAACATTACTTTGCCGGATGAGGACGGCATCGATTTGAAAGAAACAGAAAGAGTGTTACAAAAATATACCTGGGAGAATGCTGCCGCTAGGTGGCTGGAGTTACTGAAAGCAGAAAGCGGGATATAATATGTGGATTCAAAGGATTGAGATACAAAATTATAAGCTATTCAAAAAACTCCCGGTAGAATTTGATCGATATATATATTATAAGCAAGAGAATGAGAGTGTATTAAGGCTGAGGAGTGGATTCAGGATATGCTTAATCAGGTAGCTGGCAAGGATCAGAAACATTAAGAACAGACTTTTACTCGTGTCTAGCAGAATTGGAAAGAAGATATGGGGGGAGGGAATAGCGTTTGACAAAACGATTACAATTCCCGAGAAAAACAATTGAAATGAGATTGCTCTCAATATGATGAGAGCAGAATCGTTTAAGATTACATTTAAAATAGGAGATTATTAGTAATGAGTAAGACAGCAGTATTCACAATTTCATCCATTAATTATTTCGGACAAGCGAAAACATTGTTGGATTCTTTGAAGGAAACCAATCCGGAGTGGGATCGCTATTTTGCGTTGGTGGATGAAAAAAGCCAGGACATTGTAGAGGCGGCGGAAGGAATAGAGATCATTGAAATGTCACAATTAGATATTAATGATCTTGAGGAGATGAAGTTCCGATATGATGTGATGGAATTAAATACTGCGATCAAACCGTTTGTATTTCTTCATTTGTTCAAGCAGTATGATAGAGTGATTTATCTTGATCCCGATATTTGTGTTTATCGAGAAATGAGTGAGATCAATAATGCTTTTGATGAGGGCTATCGGTTTGTTTTGACCCCGCACTTTACAGGTTATTGGAAAGAAGACGGGAAACATCCGGATGAGCCAGATATTATGAGGGCTGGGATCTATAATTTTGGCTTTTTTGCTGCGGCAAAATGCGATGATGCATTAGAAGTGATTCGCTGGTGGGCGGATAAACTGCGCTATTTATGTGTAAATAGACAAACAGAAGGTATTTTTGTTGACCAGAAGTGGATGGATCTGCTACCGGCACGACATGATAAAGTGTTTTTCTTGAGACACAATGGATACAACACGGCTTATTGGAATCTGCAGCATCGAACATGTGAATATGTCGATGGACACTACTATTTTAATGGGGATCCGTTAGTGTTTTTCCATTTCAGTGGCTTTAATCCGGAAAAAAAGAACAGTATTTCAAAGCATCAAAATAGATTTGAAATGAGTGATATCGGTGCGGCAGTAGGATTGTTTGATGATTATGCGCAAAGATGCTTAAATAACGGGTATACAAAGTGGCGAAAAGTACCGTACTCATACAACCATTTTTCAGATGGTACTCCCATCCCGGATGTTTTTCGATATATATATCGAGACGAGAACACGATAGCGGATTTGATCGAAGGTAAGAATCCATTTGAATGTAGCAGGATTTTTGATAAGAATAAAGATCAGATTTCACGAGTGTTAATAAATTATATATGTAAGAAGCATCCGGAAAGCGGAAACCTGTTTTTTAATTGTGACAGGAAGGCTTGGATTGATTGGTTTATAACAATTGTTCAGGATGGGTATAAATTGGATGATGAATGGGTTAAATGTATTACTGAAATCTTGATAGGACATGTAAACCATTTTGACGATTCTTTGATTTCAGAAGAAGAATATTTGGCGATTACTCAAAGAGGAGTAAATCTTATTGGATATATTAAGTCGGAACATGGCTTGGGGGAAGCCTGCAGACTGACAGCGGATGCATTGGCTCATACTAAACTTTCGTGGACGGCATATGATTGGGAGATGAATAATCCCTCTAGACAAGAGGATACTACCTGGGATTATAAGATTAGTAAAGATCTGCCGTATAATGTAAGCATTTTTAACATAAACGCCGATCAGATGGCCGTTGCAAAACAGTATTTACCGGAAAAAGCATGGCAAGGATACCGAATAGGGATTTGGTATTGGGAGTTGACGGAGTTCCCGGAGGAATGGTGTTCGGCGTTTGATTTAGTTGACGAGATTTGGGCACCGACTCGTTTTATTCAGGATAATCTTCAAAAGATTGCGCCTTGTCCGGTGATTTATATGCCTCCCGGGATTTCGAGGAAGATGCCGGATAAGAAATACGACAGAGCGTATTTTGAACTGCCGGAGAATGCGTTTTTATTCTTAAATATGTTTGACGCTTACAGTTATTCCAGCAGAAAAAATCCGTCTGCTGCAATTGAGGCTTTTCAGATGTCCTTCAAGCCGGATGATATGACAGTAGGTTTGGTACTGAAAATTAATAATATTTCCAAAGAGAGCAAAGAATATAATGAACTCGTGGAAGTATTAAAAGGATATCAGAATATCTATATTATTCCCAAAACAATGACCAGGGAAGAAATAAATGGGTTGATCAATACTTGTGATGTTTCGGTTTCTCTCCATAGAAGCGAGGGGCTTGGTTTATTGTGTGAGGAATCAATGTTTTTTGGAAAACCGGTTATTGCGACAAACTGGTCCGGCAATACGGATTTTATGACGGAGAATTCAGCTTGCTTGGTGGATTATACATTGGTGCCTATTGGCGAATATTATGGTACGAATGCAGCAAATCAGTTTTGGGCTGAAGCAAAGGTGGATCATGCATCTCGATATATGTTAAGATTGCGGGAGGATAGGGAATATTATCGAGAGATTTCTCGGAATGCAAAAAAATATATTTATAGTCGGTTCTCTTCGGAAGTGTGCGGAAAACGGATGGAGGAACATATTCGTGAAATTTATAGCAAGACAGAACAATGCCTAAAGGATAATAAACAGAGTGCATTAGCGGAGAGCCGTGGGGGGGAAGAGCAAACTCATATCGATTTGAATACGGAATGTGCACAGGATATTCAAATTACGAATACTTATTGGGAAGTAAATTACGACACGGTACCGCTTGGCAGAACGGATGGATTAAAAGGGATTATTAAGCGGTTTATTCGCAAGATGATTCGTTTTATGGTTGCGCCATTGGTAAGCATGCAGCGAGAGTATAATGCTGCCACAACAAGAATTCTGAATTCTGTCATATCACAGTTGGAAAACGGGGAAAGTCGAAAAGATGTTATAGAAGCTCAGTTAGGACAATGCAGGAATGAAGTTGGCTTGGTTAAGAATCAGATAGAGGAATTTGATCTGGAACTGAAGAAACTGGGAAAGATAGAAGAACAGAAAGAGCAGATTGTTAGCCTCAAAGAGAAAATAGAGAGAATTGAAGAACAATTGACACAGCTGGATGCGCAGAAAGCTACTTTGGCATCAATTAAGCAACAGGTGCAGGATAATTAATCAAAATACTGAAATAGCAGAGGGACAGCGTAAGGAATATCTGGCTCAATATGAACAAAGAACGACGGAAGAAACCAGAAAAATCCAATCGGATCTGACTAACTTGTTACAACAGACAGGTTCATGGTATAATGCCCTGTTTAATGTAGGGTTGCAATTAACGCATCAGGCGTCAAGTAATGATAAAAGATTCTCCATTGGATATGAAAAAATGATGACGGAGAATAAATGGAGAATTATTGACAAGTATTATAAAGAACCGTCAAAAATGGTTTGCTGTATATGTGATGAAGAAATAGATATAACTAAGGATGAGCGGTTTAGCAGTAAAGATTTGTTTGGTAGTGGGGAATTATTGAGATATCGTTGCCCTAAATGTGGAGCAATTGTCGGCCCGAATAAAATGTTGGATTTGTCAGAGGAGGAACTTGCTGAAGAGTATAAATTTCATTACAATTTAAATGTAGAAGCGCCTAATCCGGAGGAAGAAATAGCAACATTTATGTCGATGAATCCGGAAAAAGATAGGGTGTATTTGGACTATGGTTGTGGAGGATGGAATGCGGCTATATCACAATTGCGAGAACTAGGGTATGATGTGTATGGCTTTGATCCGTATGCACCAAATGATTCGGAATATATCATCACAGATTTTGACGAGTTGAGAAAAAAGAAGTATGATGGTATCTTTTCCCACGATCTGCTGGAACATTTAAGAAAACCTGTTGAAACCTTTGAATTATTTGCGAAGATTTTGAAGAATGATGGGAAAATGGTGCATTTAACGGCTTGTTACAACTATGTTTATGAATATGATCGGTTTCATTTGGTCTTTTATACCGGAGATTCTGTGAAGGTGTTATGTGAGAAAACAGGATTTCAAGGTTGATGATATATATGAGAATAATGATTTGTTGGTAACAAGATATCTTTATAAACTAGTAAACAGTTAATTGATGGAGTTAATAGATTTTGATAGACCATACAGCGCACAAGTTGATAGAAGATTAGTTTTTGGAAGGAATGGATAACTATGGAAGAGACTAAAGGGAATAAAAGAGTCAGGTATGAAGTTATTGCGTTGTTTTTTTTGATACTTATACATACCATAATTTGTATTTCCGTTTGTAAAACAGATAGAATCCTTGGGACATATGGAGACGAATTAATATATTATAATATTGCAAAAAGTATGTTCTTTGAAAATACAGTGGAGTTGCATGGAACAGCTTTTTCTTTTCAAAAGATATTGTTCTCAATATATCTATTGCCATTCTTTTCTATTACTGACGCGGTATTTAGAGTGAAAATGATAGTTTTATTTAATTCGCTTGTTGTTTCGCTAGGCTTAATTCCACTATGGCTTATATGTAAGGAAATGGAGCTAGATAGCTTTGTATGCTTGTTATGTTTGTTTGGCCTGATTTATATTTTGCGGGAACATTTATGAGCGAAGTGTTGTATTGGCCTTTATCAATAACGGCTATGTATTTCTGCTTGAAATCATTTGGAGAACAGCGAAAGTTTTTTTTCTCAATAGTTGCATCTATAATGTGTTATTTGTGCTATTTATGCAAAGAGGTGGGGGTGTGTATTCCTATAGCGTATATGGTTTCTAGAGTAATGACATTAATTGCAGAAATTGTAAAAAGGAAATCAAAGGAAAGAATATTAGACTTAGCGAAAACAATGAGTCTCTTTTTTGCGCTATTTATTCTTTTACATATGTCTATTAGTTTCATATGTTTTTCGGGATTTGAAAATTATTATGTGAATAATGGGCAAACAGGAATTAACTGGTTATTTAATGCATATAATTTCTATTATTTTATATATAGCATAGTATATTATGTAATAGCTACTACAATAGCATTTTTGTTGTACCCAGTCATAATTCCACTTATTAATATTCGGATTTTAGATTCGAAAACAAA
>CAMJAP010000019.1 GCA_946403625.1 uncultured Lachnospiraceae bacterium | reverse complement strand
TAGCAATTACGATGATCAGCTCTACCAGGGAAAAACCTTTGTTGTTCTTCATTTTTTTCTTTTCTCCTTTTCTGTTTCTGCTTTATAGCGAGATCTAAAACTCAGTCTTGTTTTTCTCTCGCTTCATTTGATGATCGGATTGTATCATTCTCCTGTTTTCGTGTCTACGCCATTGATGTCCGATTTTTGTTTTCTCGTGCGCCTCATTATCAAACAGACCAATATTCCGCATACAGCCAGCCCCACAGCCGGTAGGATCAACCGATTTTGATATTGTATTACCACCTCATGTCTCCCCTCCGGAACACGAATCGCCAAAAAGGCCTCCCCCAATACTGATACCGTTTCTGCTCTTTCCCCGTCTACATACGCTTCCCAGTTCTTTTCATAGGGGATTGTTGTAAACAGAAGATTTCTTTCCGGATCTACCTGTACCAATCCCGTTATCTCATTGTCACGAAATCGGGTAAGATTCCATCCTCCCTGTACTAATGTCGTGTAAATCTGTTGTATTGCCTCTCCATCTTCATAGGCTGCGCAGACCGTCTCAAACTCTGCTTCTCTTTCTCCCCCCGGCGACATTTTAAAATATAATTCTGACCGATTGTTTACCCCGGTTTCTACCGGAATGATATGTGGTCTGGTCAATTTACTGTAATCCAGCATTCCTCCGACATCTTTTTGAGAATAAACCAATACATCGTCCTTTACATTTCCGGACATTCCCCATAACGGTACATAAGCATATGCGTGTCCCTCCTCTTCTCCGTTGTCAAAAGCCCAGATCGCAGATCCTTCCTTATCTGCATCAGACAACCGGATCTTTATCCCCTTCTCCGTGGATTCCATCTCCAGACCATTCGTCTCGATCTCTACCCCTCCTTCAAATATTCTCCAGGGATAGACCGGCGCTCCCCCCAACATTGCCTCTGCCAAATTATTTTGATTATAGAAAGGATTGCTGGAATTCAACTCACACGCAAGAAGGCTTTCCGATACCATAAATCCCAGCGGAAGAATATTTTCGTTTTTCTTTACCCAATACAATCCTCTCTGATTCCCCTGCCAAAAGCCACATTCCAATGAATATTTCTGTGCAAAGATCATACGAGTAAACGCTGTGGAACCATAATCCAAAACCTGCCTTCCGCTGGTGGCATATCCCAGATCCCGAAGTGTAGCTCGCACTTTTTCCGGCTCTACCGACAAAAAATAACCCAATCCATGAAATCCGTATGACATGGAAATATTATCTGTCAGACAATTCAAATTGCGCATACGATAAAACTCCCACGGATCATTAAATTCCTGTTCTGCCATGTAAGAACAGACCCCTTCTGCCTGTTGTTGCCAAATGATACTATATTCTCCGTCATTGGATGAATCCTTTGTATAAAACAGTTTTATACTGCCAATATTATATAACAATTCCACACAGCAAAGGCCGGCAAGCACCACTTTCCAGAATTTGCCATTATTCAGATGATATATACAGATTCCATAAAACAGCAAAACCGCAATACTGAACATCCCGGTATAGCCGGTGTATACGATGTCTCCCTGTAACTGCGTCAATTGATGCAGCCCCCAAAGCACAAAATATATGCCCCCCACAAAAACAGACAGACTCAACAGGATACTTTTGTTCTCTGCTCCTCTCATCTCTTTGCTCCCGATGGCCGCAATATAAAGAAGCCAGAAACTATACTGCCACGAGAACCGATAACAATACCCGTCCGGCACATCGAATGCATGAACAACCAGATACATGCCCGGAAGAAATGTACAGATCACCAAAAAAACAAGCGGCAATAAAAGCATAATCCGTTTTCGTTTATCCGCTCCTTTGTGAAGAAAGAAATATCCCGCGAGAATAAACATCAATAAACCGGAATACAAAATCGGCACATGGTTATATGCACTCCCGGCATGTCCCGGATAAAACGCCGCCAGAAAATCCCAGAACTGCAAGGAAAGTTCCGGCATCCTGGCCACTTCATGGTCTAAATGCGAAAACAACTCTGCGGCAGCCGGAATCGTTATCGGTGCCGAGATTAAAACTGCTGCCAAAACGCATATAATGTATTTTTTTATAAGATCCGACCATTGCGTACGATCTTTCCCAACGCGATACCATACCATACTAACAAATACTGCCGCCGAGAATAGACCGATGATATATCCGCAATAAAACTGCATCGCAAAGCAAACTGCATAAACAACACTGAGCATTCTCCATCGCCCGGTTCTGATCAGCCGTTCCATAGCCAGCATTACAAGCGGCATTAAATACAACATATCTAAGAACAGCAATCCAAAGAAAAAATAGGTGGAGAAACCACACAATCCATAAAACACAGATAAGATAACCGAAATTGTCCTTTCCGGTTTCACCAGTCTTTGCAACATCAGGCAAAAAAGGCCTCCGGCCGTCATCATTTTACCCGCCACAAGCAGAAAAGTTGCCAGATCAATGTCCTCGATCAATAAATAAATAAAGTTAAACGGACTAAGAGCATAATATGCATATAATGCCCAAGTCGGCATTCCCATTCCCGCTTCAAAGGAATAGATCAGACTCTCTCCCTGTATCAGATGTCTGAGAAACATTTTGATAACATGTATGTATTGAATCAACGCATCTCCCACCAGGAAAGATTGTTCCCAGCCGAGAAGATCCCGAAAGATCATCCTGGCAAGCAGCATCACACCTAAAATGAATATAGCAGCCGCGCCAACTGTTGTCCCCGTTTCGGATACCCGTTTTTTCGAAACAAATATATTTTTACTCTTATCAACCCGCATTACTTTTCTGATCTTTCCTTCTCATTTCAGTAAATATAGCTATAACAAATATCATCCCACCAATTATTCCAATCCCGATTCCGTAACGATTCCAATTCCCACTATAATTCATCCGTACTTCATGTTCCCCCGGTGTCAGCGATACGGCCAGAAACACATCATCCCATACCGGTTCGGCAGATACTTTTTCTCCATCCACAAAAACTTCCCATCCGGGATCATACGGAATGGATGTAAATAACAAGGACTGTCCTTCTTTGGCGCATACCGTTCCTACGATTTGATCCTCCGAAAACGAACTTAAATTCCATCCTCCCGGTTGCAGCATCTCATAAGCCCGCTGCATTTGATCCGTATTTTCTCCTGCAAAAGAAATGCTCTCATAGTCAAATACATCCGGTCCGCCTGCCGGCATTTGCAAATACAACCGATACAAACCATCTTCCCCACATGCCATCGGGATGATGTGCGGCATAACCACCATACTACGATGTAGCTGTCCGCCAATGTCCAGATCCGAGTATAACAGAGGGATCAACTCGTGTGTGATCATTGATGCGCCCCACCTGGACATATATCCATACACTCTATCCGTCCCCATATTCGGAACCATATAGCAGGCGTTTCCGGCAGCCCCCGGCACTTCCTTACTTACACGAGTCCCCGCTTCCTGTATATCCAGATTTACACCATCTGCTTTCAAGCGAATACTTTCTTCCGGCGCAGAATAAATATCCGTTTTTTCCCCGGTCATAGCTGAAATGAGAGCATTTTGAGCCAAAAAAGGATCCGATTCCGTCGTCTGAAAATCTGCAAATTCGTCACTCACAGTAAATCCCAACGGTAAGACAAACTCATTGGCATATACTGTATAATACTCCGGATGTTCTCCTTCAAAATACCCGCATTCCACCGAATATTTTTGCGAGAACAACATCTGCATCAATCTGGTTGAGCCATAATCAAACACAATACTTTGAGAAGTTGCATACCCGTAATTCTTCAACAGCTCCCTTAATGCTGTATTTTCAATAGAATTAAAATATCCCAGCCCATGGAATCCGTATAACATAGAAATATTATCCGTTATACTGTTATAATATCGGATCCGATAAAACGCCGACGGTGCTGCCTGTTCCATCTCCTGAATATAATCCAGAGCTGTCTCCGCCTGCTCCTGCCACAGATCATAAAAAGAGCGTTCATTCAGTATTCCTTCTATCGTCCCTCTGCCTTGTCTCAGATTTACTATCAATTCCGTGCAAAGCAACAAGCCTCCCGCTGCAAGGCGTAAAGCCTCCTTTTTTACGATTCCCGCCAGAAATGCATAGATAAGACAGGCTCCCAGGATCAGAATTCCACTATTCATCCTTTCCGTCATTCCCACATTTTCCGTCAAAGGCGATAATAGCAGATGAATGATCATATAAGCCACACCACAGATTGTAGCGATCAGATATCGAAGTCCGCTCACTTTCTTATCCTGCCGCAGATATCCGATCTCTTTCGCAGCAATCAGGATCATCCAAAAACTCACCGCCCAGGCATAGCGAAATGCATAACCATTCGGCTGATCAAATGCATGAATCAGAATATACGCAGGTCTCCATACCGAACAAATGAGCAGAAAGACCAGAGGAATCAACATAACCATTTTGCTTTGTTTTTCCTCTCGCCGCCCGACAAAATAGCCTATCGCAAGAAGCAATACCGGAAGCCCTGCGTACGACATCGGGATAGTATTTTGTGTCCCCTGCCCCATTCCCGGATATAGTCCCAAAATGAAACCTCTTAACGAAAATACCATTTGCACATGTTCTTCAATGTCATTTCCACGGATTGTCAGCAGTTCCATTGCTGCCGGAAGTGTTACCGGTGCCGAAAGTAAAGCTGCAAGTGTCACCGCACCGCCATATTGTAATACCCCTCTGCCCCATCGTTTCCCATCTTTTCCGTAGCAAAAAACAGCCAGCACAATAAACATTGTCACGGAAAAAACAGACATAATATATGCACTGTAAAATTGTATTATAAAGGATGCCGCATAGGCCAGGACCATTTTCCAAATCTTACCTGTTTGAAAGAAATACAGCATCGCCAAAAGCAAAATCGGACAAAGATACATCACATCCAAAAAGATAAACACCGTAAAGAAGTTGGCAAAAAAACCACAAAGAGCATATGCCGTACTGAAAAACGCCGCCGTCATTCCATCCGTCGTCAGCCACTTTTGCAACAGAACCGACATAAAAAAAGCCGCTGTCATCTGTTTTAGCATTACAACACAATAACTCGCCGTATCCACATCCGGAATGATTCGATACAACAATGTAAACGGACTTAAGGTATAATAGGCATAGATTGCAGATGTCGGCATTCCGAGCCCGACTTCAAAAGAATACTGCAGGTTCTTGCCCTCCAATAATCTCCCTGCATACATTCTTCCCAGTTCCGCCAATTGAACCAATCCGTCTCCACTCAAAAAAATCCGTCTGCCATTTGGCGAAATCTCTGAAATCAAGCAGGCAATAACAAATAAAACTGCCGTCAGCACAGCTGCCGGAAATGCTTTCTTATAGATCTCTCCTTTTGATTTTTCGGCTTCTGCGTAATGAAAAATCCCTATCGTAAATATTCTCTTCTCTTTCATTCATTATCCTTTTTCTGCTCATCAAGCAACAGGAGCAAAAGAATCAATACTCCGACCGCTGCAAGTATTATACCTTCCCTCAATCCCGGTGTTTCATAATGCATTTCAACCAGATGGTCTCCCTGCGTAACCGGTATCGCCATAAATGCATCCATCGCCGCCGGTACAACATCACTTTCAACTCCGTCCACCGTTATTTTCCAACCGCTGTCATACGGGATACTCAGAAACAAAACCGGCTTATCTTCCGATGCATGAATACTCGCTTTGATATAATCCGATCCATATTCCGTAATCTCCCACTTACCCGCATTCAGATACTCATATACCTGATCCAAAATATACTCATCTTGATAGACAAAGTACTGTTCCACATAATCATAACTCTTCTCCGGGCCGTCAAAATCCGCTATACGAAGTAAAAAAGCATCTTCATCCCGGCTCATCTCTATAATCGCATTTCCGAGGACATTCTCAAACCGTGCCCCGCTTCCCTTCCTGTCGTCCGGTGAAAATGCTGAAATTTCCGAAGCCATCGTCTCCGGAAAATGCACTTCCCCCGTTTCTCCACGGTAAGGCAGCAATTGAAAATAAGCGTAAGCATGCAACTCATCCCCGGCAGGGATACCGAAAAGAACATCCCCATAGGTACTTCCATCAATCACCCGAATGCGATAGCCGCTTTCTGTTGTTTCATATAACGCATTCTCTTCCTGATGTGCTACAACATCTGCCGGGCGATAAATCTGTACAGAAGCACCACATAACGCACTGACCAATTGATTCTGATTTTCAAACGGATTCCCCGAAAACGAAATCGGTCGCAAAATGTACGGCGATGCCATGTACCCCATAGGTAGCGCTCTTTGGTAGATCTCCGGTTGTCTCTGTCGAGTCTCACCTTCCCGATACAAATATGTGCGATATCGTATTCCAAACAACATATCCGTAGTATCCGTGGCACCGGTCTGATTGTAACGCACTCCATTTACAGAATCTCCCAGACGGGACATCAGTTTGTACAAATTTGTATAATTGGAAGATGCAAACTGCCCGATTCCGGGATACCCATACATCGCACTCTGATTTGCGTAAGGGGCATTGCCCGCGTGTGCACGGTAAAACCGATCCGGTGCTGCATCTGCCTGCATCAACTCCAGAAATGCATCCATCTGCTCTTCCCAGGCAACTGCATTTTCCGATGCTACCCGTCCCTGTTCGCATCCATTAAAATAACTCTGTGCAGATAATTCAACACATAACAGTGTATAAGCTAAGCCAACCAGTTTTCGGCTATACCCGGACTTTTTTAACAGGTAACCGATCACACACCAAAGGGGTATCAGAACACTGCTTCCGATCAGCCCGAACTTCACCCCTTTGCCATCTGCCAGTTCGCCAAACCGATCGTGCCACAAAATAATAGAAATCCCTATGATAAGTTGCAGCACCGCATATGCCGGTCCGATCCATTTATTACCACGAAGTACTTCGAACGAGTCTTGATAAACCGCTCTTGACGTCAACAGTACTAACAAAAACACATAACAAAACGCATAACGAACCGTAAAACCATCCGGCCGATTAAATGCATGTAAGAAGAAATATATCGGATCCAGATAAATCGTCAAAGCAACGCTTGCCACGGAAATCCCCATTAAAACCCGTTCTGCCTTTTTAATCTTTTTATTGCAGAAATATAACGGCAAAAGCAGTACAACCGGCAATCCGCAGTACAAAAACGGAATATCCGTCACCAGGGAAGTCGGGCGCCCAAAATACATACTATAAAGCAGATCAAACGGAGAAATGATTCCTCTGACCAATACCGAATTAAAACCGGTGGAAGCCCGGAAGAAACAGATTGCCGGGAAGATCAGACACATACTCATGCAGATCGCGCTCACAACGCAAACTGCATATCTGACGAATAGTTTGCGGTTAATCCACAAAAACTGTTTCCCGTCACGAAGGAACAAATACAAAAGCATCCCGATCACAGAGCATATTCCGATCAAAAAACCGCAATAGAATTGCACCACAAAGGTGATCGCATAAGCAACTGCCAATACCGAAAATCTTTCTTTTTTTATACCGCGGATCAATGCCCACATCACCAGCGGAAGAAGATACAATCCATCCAGCAGATTGGTAGAAAGCATATACTCCATCTGGAATCCGCATAATCCATAGCATAGAGAAAAGAACGTATTCCAGGATCCTTTCCATTCCATGCCCTTTTCCAAAAAAATATGAAAGAACATTGCAGCCAATGCGATCTTCAAAATGATGCCCAGCATGGTTGCAAAATAGATGTCCGAAAACAACAAATATAACAGAGTCATCGGACTATAGGCGCAGAACGCATACAACAATGCCGTATTCTGCCCCATTGATGTTTCCCACGAATAAAACGGATTCTCCCCATTTTGCAATTGTCTGGCCAACATTGCGGAAATGGATGCCATCTGATCCATAGTATCCGTATTTACAGCAGTATATTTTCCTCCCGGAAGAATCCCCGAAAGATACATTCCGATACTGATGATCAAAGCTGCCAGCAGAAATGTAACTATATAGTTTTTGTTTTTTTGAATCATCTTTTTCATTCGGTTTTGCTAATCCGCCTTCTTATCCTCATTCTTCGCCCGTCTTTGGGAAATCAGCGCCATGCATATCAACACAGATATTCCTATTATGCTGCAACAAATCCCGGAGCGAAACGCGTTATCCCGATAAACCAATTTGATATGATGCTTTCCGGCATCTGTTCTCGCTGCCAAAAAGGTACCATCCATCACCGGAAATGTTTCTGTTTTTTTTCCGTCCACAAATATCTCCCATCCCGGATCATACGGAATCGATGTAAACAAAACCGGTCTTTCCTCAGCAACAAAAATATCTCCTTCAATCTTTCCATCTTGAAATGTCTTAATCTTAATGCCCCCTTCTGCCAGGGTCTGATAAACATAATTCAAAACATTCTTATCAAAAGTAGCGCAGAGTATTTCTTTATACTCTATGGCATCTCCGTTCCCCCCCGTCATAATTATCGTTGCCACACTTTGACTGCTCCCCGGAAATTCATACATAGGTACAATGCATCCACCACTAAACGGAATTGCAGTGTCCGATCCGCACACTCCCGGAATTCCGGATACAACAAATGTATTTTCACCAAATCCCGCAGATAAATTTTCTTTCAAACAGTAGGTATAAGCCTCCTTATTCTCCGAGGTGTCAACTAACCACACCAACGAACTGTCCTCGCCTGTTTTTTTGACTTGATAAATCTGCTTTTCATCATTCCACACTAAGTCAATTCCACTTCCGGGGATTAATGTCCGCTCTGTTTCTGAATACAGTCGAATGCTTTCTGCCATCATACAGGTTGCCAGATCATTCTGATTTTCAAAAGGATCCCTGTCTCCGCCATATTCGTCAATCTTCTCTGAAACGCCAAAAACAACCGGCAATGTCATTTCATTGTACATCACAACATTTTCACCATTGTTCCCGTTTCCCATATGATAACGAATTGAAAACAACATATCGGTAAAGCTCGTAGCTCCGAAATACGAAATTTGCTGAGCCCTCGCAAAATACCCCAGTTGATGCATCGTCTTCCATAATCTGCTATCCTCAAGCGAAGAAAAAAAGGTGATAGCATTATAATCAAACAACATAGAAAAATTATAGGTAGTTCCATAATCCACAGCTACCCTATAAAAATCTTCCCCTGTTTCACATTCTTTGATCTCATGGATGCCGTTCGATACCCGATCCAACTCTGCCTTTTGGGCTGACTGCAGCAAATCACTCGGGTTCCCAAAATTCGGTATCATAATCAAAATTGAAGCCATCAATTCTATCAATCCATAAATCACAACCCCCTGTTTTACCATAATCATCGTTGCTGCCATAACAATACACAAAAGATTTAATGCTATGATAGTTTCCGAAATCATTGTATTGCCATATTTTATTCCGCTATACAGAATTGACAATACCGTGGCAACAAGCAAAACAATCGCAGAACAGAGCACCTGTTTTTTTTTAATTTTTCCGGAAAGTACTCTATATGATCTGCACGCTATTGTTACAAGTGTAAATACAAGCAAATAGGAAAATCTCCAAGCAAAACTGTCGGGTTCATCAAATGCATGCATCATCAAATATGCCGGATGCCATACCGTACATATTACCAAAAAAACAAGCGGCACCGTCGCCAATATCTTCTCTCTTAGGTTTATGATCTTATTTATAAAATACATAAACACCAAAACAAGAACAGGCCAGCCACAATAAAATACAGGACGGGTATTAAAAATCGAGCCGTTTGAAGAATTGATCAAATAGGCCGTCGGTAATTCCGGCAGATCAATCAAGGAAATTACAGAAAACGAACTTCCGGACTCCATATGATTTTTCACAAAAGACGCGATCGGCATAATTACCGCCATGGAAATCAGTACGGCAACTAACACAATCTCAAAATACCCCTGAAGCAATCGCCAAAATTTCTTTTTCTCCGTCCGTAAATACCACACCACCGAAAGAAATACTACAAATGAAAAAATTCCGAGACTATATCCGGTAAGGAACATATTAATAAAACTGAATGCATACACCAAAACCAGGCCTATCCATTTATTCTGTTGAATATATCGCATCAGGCAAATGCCCAAAATCGGCGCTATATACAGAACATCCATAAAGTGAATATTCACAAAAAAAATCACCGAAAATGCTGAAAGTGCATACACATTTGCGAAATACAACGCTTCTCGAAAACCTGATTTCAACTGCCGGACTGCAAAGATCCAAAAACAAACCGAAGCCAGCATCATCTTAATAACAAAGATCAAAAAAGAAGCTGTCTCCAAATCCCGGATCAAGTATAAAAGAATGCCAAACGGGCTCATTGCTACACAAGCATACCACGCCATCGTAGGCAATCCCATAGATGCCGAAAAAGAAAACGATATACTTTTGCCTTTGAACAGGGAATCCCAAAAATGAACCGTTATCGGATAGTATTGTGCATAATAATCACCATAGGTAAATGTAATCTTTTGCCCCGGAAAATAATCCCTTAACGCAAAGGCAACACACAATACACCACCGCATATGAATGCCGTCAGAAAAATATATCGATAAAACTGCCTTTTTTCTTTTACTTCCATTTTCATCCGTCTTGTCAATTCTATTCAGATTCTTTTGACACCGAATCCTTTTGATCTTTTTCACGGATCATAAGAGTTGCCAAAGGAAGTAAAAGAATCGTATTAAATGCCGGTTCGATCAAATAATGTTCTGTGACGGCAGATACAGCAATGACCATTACGATATACATGCGAAACATCTGTTTGGCTTTCAACAATCGACACTGCAATCCGGTAAAGATCAGAACAAATAATACCAATGCAACAACTCCATACATTACATAAATCCTGGCGTAGGAAGAGTCCAGGTAAGTATAATTAGATCCTTTGTCCAATTGAACAAAATCATTTATGCCAAAATACGAGAACGGAAAAATATAGGTTACACGATGTGTTACTTCCAACCGGTGATTCAGCAGAGCCAAGAAGGGTATACGGTTGTAAAATGCCGTCGGCTCTAGGCTATATGAACGCACCAACAACATAAAAGCAGTGCTCAAAACTATGAAAGGTATCAACATAATGCCGCCCCAAACCTTGGCAAGTCCTTCCGACAGTTTTTGTCCTTTCTTTTTAAAGAGCGAATAGACAACTGCTCCAACCAATGCAAGGCACATACAAAACACAGCCGTTCCACGATCGATCAACAGGAATACCAATACAAGCGATACAAAAACACCGAGAATTTCTTTCCATCCGATCTTTTCGTCCCGCAAATACAGAATCGTCAGCAGAATAAACATAATATGGCAAGCCAAAACCGTCGGTTTTTTAAATCCGAAAGCATGCAGGATTGCTTGATTCTCCTGAACCGTGATCTCCGGTACGCCGTCCACAAAACTGATCAGTACAACCGCAACCGTCATAATTGATGCAATGATCACCCCAAATCGCAGTATCTTTCGAAAATCCTTCTTGTAAGAAGCTACCATAACCAGTAATGCTTCAAACACAACCGTATCACTGATTTTTCTCCAATAGAAGGCATAAAACCACCCTATCAAAACAAGCAGCAGAAGCAGAAAACCCTTTTTGAGATCCTCTGCATAGATAAACACCGCATAAAATGCCGGAATCGCAATCAGAAATCGCAAATTCATAATGCTCTGTGAGATCAACACCAACAATTGCGGGTCCACATCCTTTGTCATCTCCGCGAACTTTGTCCCCATCATCTGCGCAAATTGCGTCGATGCAAAAAACTCCGTTACCAGGATCACGCCCAAAAAGATCCAATAGATGCGTTCTATGGACTTCTCATATTTTAAGAACTGCTCTTTAATGCTTTCTTTTTTCTCTTCTGCCACAGGTTTTCTATCCCCCCTCATAGATTACGGCGTACCGTATCTTTATTTTTCAGACTTCATCGTCTGCTTTGCACCTTCCTGATACTCGCCATCTGTATTTACTTTCCACAGATCGTATTTCTTATATCCCGCCAGAATATTCTTTGCCGCATAGATACCCATCAGCAGGGAATGATCCTGATTGTTATACTTGAACGATCCGTTCCGCCCGATAAAACAGATATTCTCTAACCGATCCGCTGCATTCTGCAGTTCTTCCACCTTTTTTCCATAACCGGAGTTATAGACCGGATAGGAACGGTGAAGTCTCTCGATATGTCCCTCTTTCACCGTGCCCTTTCGAACCAGGCCGGTACGAAGAATATCTTCCCGTGCCAGTTCAATCATCTCTTCGTCCGTCATATGCCACATCTTATCATCATCCGATGACCAATACTCCAATGCCAGGATCGAATCCTTAGAACCATGAAGCATAAAAGGAGACCAATTTCGGAAATTGGTGATACGTCCGACCTGAACCGAAGGATCATGAATATACAGCCAGTTATCCTTGAAGAGCGTGCTGTCTTCCACCCTCAGATATACCAGAGTAGTATTGCGATAAATCATTTCAGACGCAATCTTATGGATCCGACTATCCAATGCAGGGATAGACATAAGCATATCCGTAAACGGAGCCGTGGATACAATTTGATCCAGCTCTTTAACAGTTCCGTCTTCCAACTCGATTGCGGTAGCCTTGAGCCCCTCGGTAACAATCCTCTTTACCGGTGTCGATAAATGAATCTTTCCGCCATGCTCGCGGATATAATCCGCCATTTTCTCATAAGGTTCTCCCGCACCATTCTGCGGATATGCAAAACGATCCAGCAAGGTCTTATGCCGCTTGCTGCCGCCCCCGAAGATAGCATCACGGATCACTTCCCACATATTCAGTCCTTTGATACGCTGTCTGGCAAAATCTGCGTCCAGTTCCGTACAGGGAATGCCCCAAAGTCTTTCACTATAAGTCTTAAAGAAAATACTATACAATTTGTAACCAAAACGTCTGGAAACCCACTCCTCAAAATTCTGCTCTTGTCCCTTTGGTTTCAACTGTGCTGCCATGTAACTGAACACACATTGCGCCGCGGCAAAAAAGCCGAGATTGGTCAGCGCATTCATCGCCTTTACCGGATATAAGAAAAATTTCTTTTGATAGTAGATTCTTGTCAGACGATCCACCATAACATAATCCTTACCGGTAAAGTGTGACCAGAAACGGTTTACCTCCTGATTTGCGCTGAAAAAACGATGCGGTCCCAGATCTACCTGTTGCCCCCACAATTCAAAACTCTTGGTCATACCGCCCACTTCCGGAGCACTTTCAAAAATTTCTACTTCTACCCCTTTAGAAGCCAACGCAGCTCCACACGCCAACCCTGCAGGACCTGCTCCAATGATACCTACTTTCATTTATTTTCTCCTGCTATTTTGTATTTTTTCTTTTGAGGTTTATATAATGCAAACATTGCACACTCTTCCCCTAATAATCATGCCATGTTTTCCGTCAAAGTGCAATTCTTTTATTCCGACAGCGCTATCAATATCATCTCCAAAATTCGATCTGTTCCGAAAGAGCGGTATACCATTCCGGGTTCGAGGTATTAAGCCACCATACTCCTTCTTCAAAGTACCCCAGCAAACTTGTGATCACCGTCAGAAACACCAAACACACCATCCCGATCCGTAGCAGAATTACCATTGAGATTCCTTTATGTGCCTTTCCGATCCGCAAAGTCCTTCCCTTAATCCACGCCTCCGTCTCGGTAAATAGCCGGAACAGAGCCACACATAGTGCCAATGCCGCATGTATACTGAAATCCATACGATATCGATCCATCAATCCCCCCATAACACCACTGAATGCTGCCATTATAACCACCAAGAACAGCCAGATCCGCCCCATCCAGATCAGACTGCCTTCCGAATCTTCTGTCTTCTTGCCCTGTTTTTTCCATAAATAACACCCAAGAAACAGAATCGGATACAACATATATACCCCACCGGTGGAAACATGATTGGCCAGCAATCCCGGATTGGACCAATCCAGCTGTGTCATCTCCAGATAGGGCGCACAGAAGTGAAAATGCGGTAATCGGAACAAATAGTAGAAAATCCCCGCCCCTACTGCTTCTATATGAAATTTCAGTTGATAACTGTAAGCAAATGTCAGATTATAAGCCGCTCCGAAATCAAAGGGGGATCCAAATCTAATATAATTGTATACCATAAGCCCAGCCGCCACCGGAACGTACGGAATTCCAAACGAGAGGATATTGCCCCACTGTATCTTTATTCTATCATCTTCTTTTTTCAGCAACAATTTAACCAACACCGGTACTGCTGCCACAACCGCAAGTACCATCTGCGGACGACATCCTGCTGTCAACGCCATACAGAGCGATCCGATTATAATACAGATCTTTTCCTTTCTGCCCGCCTCCATATGTTCCAAAGCCCGAAGATACAGAAGAATACCCGCAAGATAAAACAGCACCGCTGACAGCATCGGCACATAATATGCACATGGATCACTGATCACAGCCGGAAGTGTTAATACTGCCCCTCCCGCCAACCATACCAAAAATCCTTCCGCTACCGTCATTGTCCTGCGGCACCTTTTCGCAAACACCGGCACAACAACTGCCATCTCCGCATAAATCGCAATGATCAGGAAAAACAATACGATCCAGGACGGAACATCCACACCGGCAAGCAAATAAGCCGGCAGGTAAAACAATAAGCACGGAACGATACCGAAATACACATAATACCGCCCATGATACAATGCATAATCCAGTTTGTAGGGTACCCCTTCCATCAAACGCGCCACGGGGTCATACGGATCCGAAAGCGCCAACAGTTCTTCTCCGGGAAGTTCCTGAATCGATGTCTGTCCGGCCGCTAACGCATGTGCCAAGTCCTTATACGGAGTAAACCCGCCCTCTCCCTGAATGTATACATTATTCTGCAAAAGCAACAGCAATATCAGAGCCGCAAATCCCACAAAGAATAAAACTCCTGCCAGAACTACTCTCCGTTCCGCTTTTCCTTCAACATCCAGGATCTTTTTCTCCCACAGTTTTCCCTGCGGCCGCATCGCGTAAAAGAACATAAGCACGCCATAAACCGCCAAAAAACGCATCCAGCGAAACTCCATCTTGCGCGGAGTGTTCAGACTGATTTTCTGCAGTTCCACAGTCGGTCCTTTTACTCCGTTTATCCGCATCGTAAGCATCTGTGGCTTATTGTTATGCGGAACCGCAATAATGCATTCTTCCTCACCATTTGCTCCCAACTGTCTGACCGGAAGCACCATATCCTTTCCGCCCGCCGTCAATACGATGGTCACTTCTACCATCTGTGATGAAAGCATCGCATAATTCTCCCCGTTGTAATTATCCCAAGATTCGGTACCATCAATGCACTTTGCCTTCAGCGCAATATTGTTTACTGTTATCCCATCCAGCCCTTGCAGATCAAACTGCACGATATTTTTTTCCTCCGGATCCTGCAGTAAAACCGTTCCGTTTTCCGTTCCGGACACCTCACCCATATAGTTCCCGTAGGTCAACGGAATCTCTATCCTGTCATAGTTCATATCCGTCCAAAATCGATAATTGAACACCAGAAACTCCAATGCCGCTGCGATCACCAGCATCCGTATCATCCATTCGATGGTATTTTGATACTTCATTTTCTCAGCCCCACCCTAAAAGAAATGAAATGCATAAAATAGTCTGTAATACAACTCCGTATTTCCCCGGTCCAGTGTCCCCAGGAAATAAAAACAAATGTGAAAGCAGAACGACCAAACCAGCCCCAAAAGCAAAAATCCTTTAAGGATTCTTTGCCCTTCTTCCTGCAATCGTTCCCACCAGATCCAGGCTCCTTCCCAACCAACCAAGATCAGCGGAAATGCAAAATCTGCCATATAATTGTAGGAGATCCCGCCGGTCAAGGCTGTGATCAACAACTGAACCAGCACAATCCCCCCCAGGATCCTTCCCTGCCACAATCCGCTTATCTCTCCTTTATTTCTGCCGCAAAGCGCCGGAACACACCATGTCACCAGATTGCATACCAGCAATCCGCCAAAACAATAGGTAATATAGACTGTTGCATGCCCCAGATAATTGAGTTCCGCAAAACTGCCCGATACCAGGAACGGGAAACAGTAATCCATCTGCGGCAGTTTTAACAGATAATCATAGATCCCCAGTACAAACTTATCCAGAGATATGACCGTTCTGCTGCAATCCTGTACCGTCAGATTATATGCGAAGCCGAAATCCGTGACAGACCCGAAACGAATATAGTTGTAATACATTAATCCCAACGCAATCGGTATATATGGTAAGATCAATGCCAAGTATCGGTTTCGCACCGTTTTTACATCTTCCCCATCCGCTTTTTTTCGATCATTCCAGAATATGACGATTGCCAAAAAAGAATACAACGCCAGATTGGGTCTGCACCCTACCGCCAGTGCCATACACAACGATCCGATTGCCACTCGATGCAATACCGGACGTTTTGTCTCCCCTGTCTTGTCTGCCCCTAAAGAAGAGATCCAAAAATACAATCCCCACGCCAGAAACACCATCCCACACAATCTCGGTACATCGTGCGCATCCGGATTGCCCAGACATGTCACCATATTACTACCCATAAAAATCGTGACTACAGCAACCATCTGTAACACATACGGTATCGCTTTGTGATATCGCCTGCTCCATACTCTCACCAAAAACCAGATACCAAAATAAAATGCTATGGCGCAACTGATTACCACTGCCGAATCGGTAATATGATTGCCTGTCAACAGGTATGTCGGCAAATAAAACAAAAGACATGGCACAATACCGAAATAGGTATAATAATGCCCGTTATAGTATGCAGTATCCCATAAATAATCTACATTGTCTTCCAACCCCAGATCGACTCTCGCAGTGTAATCATAGGGATTATCCATCGCTTTCAACGTTTCCGAAGGTTCAATCTTCAAATAGGACTGTCCGTCCGCCAATGCTTCTGCCAACAACTGATAGGGCAGAAAATGGCGATCCACCTTGAGATATCCGTTTACTCCAATCAGGATTACTGCCGGAAGAATGATCGCTGCGCCCACCGTAACTGCCACTGCCAGCTCTGTTCCCGCTTTTTTCTCTGTTCCCCCTGACTTCCAAGAAGCATCGCGAACTACCAATATACAAAGTCCCAAAACAAACAGAACTAACAGCCGTCCAAATGAGATTTCCAGAGGTTTGTGTGCATTCACCACAATCCGGCGTATTAAAAGACCGCCCGCTTCCGAACATTCGGTCTGTAGCACAACCGTCCGTACCTTTCCGGATCCCTGAATCCACAAATAGTGTGATGCTGCGATCTCCTGTCGGAAAATATGGTCCGCAAACTGTGTATACCGATCGTGTCCTTCATCTCGTACCAGCGGCGTGATCGTGCAAATCCCGGATACCGCATCCGGAACATCTACTGCATCCGGCATTTCCCAATCCAGATAAACATTATGAACTACCGCATTCTCCAGTAGCTTATCCAAGCCGGACAAATAGATCACTCCGATTCCTTCCGTTGCGTAGACACCACCGTTCGCATCCGCCGTAAAACCATCCAGCCTCACCTGATCTGCCCCCAGTACTTTCTCCTGATAGAACATGGATTGCCAGGTTCGCATATTGAACAGAACCATCTCCAACAACATCGCCACCAGAAAACAGATCATTATCTTTTTAACATTTTTTTTGTTTCCAGCCATCTTTTTCATTTCTTATTATTTTTTTAATTTTTTATAAAAACTGTCGTTACAGATTCTTATTTCTGATTCTTTCGATTATTTCGAATCCGCATTCCCCACAAAAGAACGATGCCGATCCCGATCACCGAAACCGAAAAACCTATACTCCCACCGGGAAGCTGATATTTCAGTTCAATTTCATGTCTGCCTTCTGATAACGGCACCGCCAGAAACGCTCCGTCAAGAACCGAAATACACTTCTCCGGCCTGCCATCCACTGACGCTTCCCATCCGGCATCATACGGTATACTGGTAAACAGCATGGACTTTTCCTTTGTTGCTTCAGCACTACATCGCAGCCATCCATCCGAAAATCCGGTCACATCAGCCGCTCCCGATACCAGATCCGAATAATTTTCCACAAAATTCTCCGGATCAAACGCCGTAAAATATGCCTGCCGATAGTCCTGTCCCCTGGTAATGTTTCCATCTATATTGATCGTTGCCACATAATTGCCATCCGTATTCCTTCCCAGCGGAAAAATCCTGGCAAACGAAAGTAAAGGATCCCATCCGACAGCCCCGATATCTGTCTGTGTTGAAAACAAATATGCGGAATGCCCCCACCAACCCTTGATTACCGGGTCAAAATAGGCGTACACCATTGCATCCTCCGGATAAGCAATCGTATACTCCAAAGAACCGTTTTCTCTATCGTTTGCCAAACCGAGATGGTATCCATTCTCCGTTTCTGTTAAAGCAATTCCGTCTTCCTGCCAGGTGATCCTATCCGAAATCGAATGATATACCGGATTCTCAGCCTCTCCACGCATCAGAGCCAATAATTGATCCTGATTTGCAAACGGATCTGCCCCTGCCGAATAACTTCTTATATTGTCCGAAACCATGTAGGCCACCGGCAACACATAAGTATTCTCCTGCATTGCAAAATCGTCCGCAGATTCATAGCGCGGATCAATGCCATGAACCAGATATCGCTGTGCAAACAGCATCCGACTGACCGGTGTAGATCCGTAATCACATACGATTCGCGGGGATGTGGCATAGCCCAAATCAGTTAACACTTTACGTAACGCCGGCTGTTCTGCGGTAATAAAATACCCTAACCCATGATATCCAAAATAAGCACTGTCATTCGGAAACACAACATTTTCATAATACACCCTGTACGCATTGGCATTCTCTGCCACCTGCGCGATCCATTCATTCGCGGCAACACCTTCCCGATTCCACTCTTCATAATAATCCCGTGCTCTGAAATGTTCCCCACCATCCGGGGTATGCATCATCCAGGCGTTTACAGCAATCTCCCCCCCAGCCAGTAACACCATTGCGATCCTTATAGCCGTCCCACGATTTTGCAATACCAAAAGTATCGCCCATAAGAGCAAAAAGAACAAATTAACCCCCGCCGCATTCCAAGACATTCCATCCGCATACTCTGTATGTAAATGCCGTGTCATCAGCAATACTGCCGGATAAATTGCCGCTAGTACTATCGTCACAACCAATACTCTGCTCTTTGTCTGCTCATGACGCATTGCAACCACCGCAGCAGACAGCCCCCAAAAAGAAAACATATACAGAAAACGATACGAAAAAGTATCCGGCATATCAAATGCATTGATCAGTAGATAAAACGGCTTTACAAAAATACACAAAAACAGAAAAAAAGCCGGCAGTATTGATACCAAAAACTTTCTATCATATCTTCTTAGGGATATAACCGCCATCGCCAAAACCAGTATGGTTCCCATACCGCAATAGATCAGTGGTACATTCTGGCCATATCCCTGAAACTGGCCCATATAGAAATTGGCCACCAGATCCCAGATTGAAAAAGAAATCTCATGCCATTTTGTTGAATCCGCCGCCCGGTTTTGAAAAATATAAAATGCGGTAGGGACCGTAACAACAGCGCTCAATAATCCTCCGGTCCCTGCCGCAAAGATAAATCGCGCGATATGTTTTCTCTTATCTTTCCACAGTAACTCCTGCTCCGTAAGCAAATACGTCAGAAAAAGAACTGCCGTAAATAAGCCCAACATATAGCCCGTATAAAACATCATTATAAAACTGCAAGCATACAGCAATGCTAATTCAAAATACCTCCCTGTCCGGATACTCCTCTTCAACATTACTGCAAACAGCGGCAGCAAATACACTGCATCCAAAAAAGCAATCTGGCAGATCGATCCTACAACAAATCCGCACATAGCGTAATAAATACCAAAAACAGTCGCGATATGATTTTCCGCCCGCAGATTTTTTTTCGCATACAGAAAAAAAGTTCCTGCGCAGCAGCCGACTTTAATCATCGTGATCAGAAATGCTGCAAGGTCTGCATCTTGTATCAACGCAAAAAGAATATGAATGGGGCTGAAGCACTCGAATGCTTCTATAGAAATTGTCGGCATTCCCATCCCCATGGAAAACGAATACACCAGATTATTTCCATGTAGCAGATTACGCCAGAACATACGATTAACACTGACATACTGCAGATACAAGTCACCGGTCATAAAAATGTGCTTTTGCCCCGGTCCCATCCCCGCAAAGCAAAAAGCCACTGCAAACGCCCCCATCGCAACAACTATGGCAAAAATCCCCCATAGTACTGTTCCTGTTAAGACTTGTCGTTTGTTGTTACTCCCCATATACGATTTGTTTTCTGTTTGCTCCATATTATACAAGTTCACACAAATCCCGCCATCACAACATTGGCAAGATCCCGTCCTGCTTCGGTCAGTTGCAGTCTGCCTTCCGCCTCTTCCAGCAGCCCCTCTTGCTTCATCTTATCGATCCAGTCTACATAATAATATTCCGGAAACCGCCCATATCGTTTGGCATAATCTGTCGGATCGATCCCCTCCGTCAGACGCAGTCCCAAAAACATGGCTTCACTTCGCTGCTCTTCCGGCGTCAATGCATCCTGCTCCGTCTGCAACGACATCACATCATCACATAGCAAATATCTCTGTAAATCAGTTTCGTTCTTCCAGCGGACATCCTTCACACAGGAGGCCGCCCCCAGACCAAAGCCCGCATAATCACCGCGCTGCCAATAGACCAGATTGTGCCTGCACTCTCTGCCCGGCTTCGCATAGTTGGACAGTTCATACTGCCGATAACCGTATTGCTGCAGGATCCGGCGCGTGCTATGATACATCTCCCGCTCCGCATCCTCTGACGGGAGTATTGCATCCTGCGCATTCCCCGCGCCTCTCTGTAATCTCTGTCGGATCTCTTCCGGTTCCAGGCCCTTTTCCCGCAGTTCCAACTGCCGGCTGTATCGGTCGTAAAACGGCGTTCCTTCCTCTATGATCAGACTGTACGCCGAGATATGTTCCGGCTCCAAATCTGCCACAGCCCGCAGATTCTGCTCCCAATCCGATACCGTCTGCCCGGGCAGGCCGCTCATCAGGTCCACATTGATGTTTTCAAAACCGGCGGCACGCGCCATTTGATAACAATCCAAAAACTGCTCTTTATTATGGATCCGCCCCAGCAGTTGCAGTTCCCGATCGTGCAGGGACTGGCATCCGATGCTGATCCGGTTGATCCCGCATCGCCGATAGATTTCCAGTTTTTCGGCATCCGCCGTCCCCGGATTACACTCAATGGTGCATTCTGCATCTTCCCGCAGGCGATACTCCTGCCGCAGCACATCCATCAGCGCCGCTATGCTCTCCGCATCCACCACCGACGGCGTTCCGCCCCCGATAAATACGGTCCGGACCTCATATTCTGCATACCGTCCTGCACTTTTCCGCATTTCCCACAGCAGTTTTTCGAAGTACTGCTTCTGCATCTCTGCAGTTTGCGGAAATGACAAAAAATCGCAATACGCGCACTTTCGAATGCAGAACGGGATGTGAATGTATACCGCCAAAGGCTTCATCGTGCTTTAGTTATCCTCATCCAGCTTCAGCACGCTCATAAAAGCCGATTGCGGGATCTCCACATTGCCTACCTGGCGCATACGCTTCTTGCCTTCTTTCTGCTTTTCCAGCAGTTTCTTCTTACGCGTGATATCACCGCCGTAACACTTCGCCAACACATCCTTGCGCATAGCCTTGACCGTTTCCCTGGCAATGACCTTGCCACCGACGGCTGCCTGGATCGGAATCTCAAACAGATGTCTGGGGATCTCGTCCTTTAAGCGCTCGCACATGCGACGCCCGCGCTCGTACGCACTGTCCGCGTGTACGATAAAGGACAGGGCATCCACATCTTCCTTATTGATCAGGATATCCAGTTTCACCAGATGCGATGGCTCATATCCCTTTAAATCATAATCAAACGATGCATAGCCTTTGGATCTGGACTTCAATGCATCAAAGAAATCATAGATGATCTCATTTAAAGGCATCTCATATTTCAGCAAAGCACGGTTGGCTTCGATATATTCCATCGACTGATAACGTCCGCGCCGCTCCTGACACAGTTCCATGATCGAACCGATAAAGTCCTTGGTCACCATGATCTCAGCCTTCACGATCGGCTCTTCCATATGATCGATCTCGGACGGATCCGGCAGATTGGACGGATTGGTCAGCTCGATCATCTCTCCGTTTGTCTTATAAACCTTATAAACAACGCCCGGTGCGGTCGTAACCAGATCCAGGTCATACTCACGTTCCAGCCGCTCCTGGATCACTTCCAGATGTAACAGTCCCAAAAATCCGCAACGAAAACCAAAGCCCAGCGCGATCGATGTCTCCGGCTCATAGAACAGGGAGGCATCATTGAGCTGCAGTTTCTCCAGAGCATCCCGCAGATCCGGATATTTGGCACCATCTGCCGGATACAGACCGCAGTACACCATGGACTGCACCTTCTTATAGCCCGGCAGGGGCGCATCACAGGGGCGATCCGCTTCCGTCACGGTATCACCCACCGCCGTATCCTGTACATTCTTAATAGAAGCTGTGAGATACCCTACCATACCTGCTGCCAGTTCTTCGCACGGCAAAAACTGCCCGGCACCAAAGGTTCCGACTTCCACAACTTCCACGGTCGCGCCTGTCGCCATCATCTTTACTCTGGTGCCGCGCTTCACCGTACCGTCCACCACGCGCATAAAGACGATAACGCCTTTGTAGGAATCATATAAGGAGTCAAAGATCAGCGCTTTTAACGGTGCGGTCGGATCCCCCTTGGGAGCCGGGATCTTGTGCACGACTGCCTCCAGCACATCCTCGATACCGATGCCGTTCTTGGCCGAGATCAAGGGGGCATCCATCGCCTCAATACCGATCACATCTTCGATCTCTTCCTTTACCAGTTCCGGCTGGGCACTGGGCAGATCGATCTTGTTGATCACCGGAAAAACCTCCAGATCGTGATCCAATGCCAGATACACATTGGCCAGGGTCTGTGCTTCAATGCCCTGTGCAGCATCCACGACCAGAATGGCTCCGTCACACGCTGCCAGCGCACGACTTACTTCATAATTAAAGTCCACATGTCCCGGGGTATCGATCAGATTGAAGATATACTCCTGTCCGTCTTTTGCCTTATATACCGTACGCACCGCCTGCGCCTTGATCGTGATCCCACGCTCGCGCTCCAGATCCATATTGTCCAGCACCTGCTCCTGCATTTCGCGTTCCGTCAGCAGCCCGGTGCGCTCAATGATACGATCCGCCAGCGTACTCTTGCCGTGATCGATGTGCGCTACGATGCAAAAATTTCTGATATTTTCCTGCCCTGTCATTCCCTTTTCCTTTACTTCCGAAATAAATATGCAAAATACACCTTTCTTATCATAATCGCTAACAGCACTTTTCGCAATCATTTTTCTGTTTTTACGGCAAATTTCTGCAAAATTATTGTTTTCTCCCCCTTGACAGAAATCGTATTATTTCGTACAATTTGCTTTGTGTTTATCGGACTGTCCGTGTCCGGCCCCGATAACACGGCAAACCATTATCAAAACAGTCAGGAGGTGTAGGGACTTGGCAAATATCAAATCTGCAAAGAAGAGAATCATTGTCAGCAAGACAAGGGAAGAGCGTAACAAAGCGATCCGTTCCGGCGTTAAGACTGCTGTAAAGAAGGTTTACACAGCAATCGAAGCAAACGACAAAGAGGCAGCAAAGGCAGCTCTGCTCAATGCTACCAGCGTGATCGACAAAGCGACCAGCAAGGGTGTATATCACAAGAATTACGCATCCAGAAAGATTTCCCGTCTGAATCTTGCTGTGAACAAGATTGGCTGAGCCAATTCATAAAGCGAATACGAATGAAGCACCCGGGTACCGTCATGCCCGGGTTCTTTATATGCCGGAAACATCTTACAGCAAACTATCCAAAGTTGCTTTTGGGGAGGATGATATGAGAAAACGAATCAATGCCTATCTGGCTTTTATTGACAAGATCCTGGCACACGAACTGCCCGTAACCGCTTCTTTTCACGATGGCGGTGAGCATACCGATACCCTGGTGAAGGATACGATCCCTACACGCAAGGATTATGAGCGGCTGCTCTCCTATCATATGCATCAGATCGCCTTCTTTCAGCATGAACGACTGATCCATCTGCTGGTCACGATCCTATTTGCGATATTGACTTTTGCGTTATTTATCCTGAATTATACCGAGCTGATGGCGGGTCGTGCCAGCATCGGTCTGATCATTCTGCTGGGTTTGGTGGTCGTACTCCTCATCCCCTATATCATGCACTATTTTCTTTTGGAAAACGGCGTACAGAAAATGTACCGCCAATACGACGAAATGGTAAGACAGATCCGCAGTTGAAAATATCCGATCTGCTTTATAGCATAAAGCGCATCCCACCGTGGGATGCGCTTTTTACTTATTTTTCTCTTTTGTCCCGTTTGTCACCGGAAGATTTGAAGCCGGAAGCCTTTCTCTTCTGTATCTCATGCTTTTCCGTGTAACCGTCAATGATCTTTTCGATCATCAGCTTCTTTACATACACATCAAAACTCAGATCACAGATAAAGGTAAATAGCTGAAGGAACTCCTTTTCCTCTCCTTCGGGCAGATCCTGAAAGGAATCCTGCGATTCCCGGAAGGTTGCCAGGATATCTTCCTTAAAATCCTCCACCCGCTCACGCTGCGCCCCGATCACTTCGTTATAGATCTTTTCGATCGTCACATTTCCGTCTTTTCCGTAATACTTCTCCGCCATCGGCCCGAGCATCTGCTGGATGTCACTGATCGACAGAATGTTCTTGAAGTAATAGATAAATACCAGCAGCATAATATGCTCTTTGTTGTATTTTTTCTTATCCGGCGGCGGCAGCAGATTGTTCTTGGCATAATTGTTGATCATTGTCTTGGTCAGGATACGGTCCGTTCCCTGATGCCGTGCCGTCTTTTTCAGCCGAGTATCAATATATGATGTTACCTGATCCATATACAGATCGATATTGGGAATGTCTTCCGGCTTAATAAAATCAATCCTTCCCAAACTCGCCATGATCGAATTGATCAGGTCCTCCATATCTATCGTCATCTTACGCCTCCCAAATAGTCTCACCCGTTAATATCAATCAGCTCCAGCGGATCCACCCAGTTCTCTCCATACTGCATCCGATAAGTAAAGCGATTGGTCTCGTCTACAAAATACAACAATACGCTGCCACGTCCCACGATATCATTCTCACTGACCAGTGCCAGGCCGAATCCCTCATATACGGTAATGTAGCCGTTGCCGTGATCCAAAACGATCTGATAACCCTTGTCCGCATCACCGCTCACCTTTGTCACCGTGCCGTCTGCCGTAGCGATGGCACGGCTCTCCGCTGCCGTCATAAACGCCGCATACGGAGCATCGGGCGGGATCACCAACGGCACCGCATCCTCATCGGTTTCCGTTTCCTCGTCCTCCGGTTCTTCCTCATCCGTCTCTTCTTCGTCCGGGATTTCCGGATCTTCCTGCAGCAGACTGGCCGCACCACGCAACGGATAGATATTCGGGATGTAGCGAGCCGCTTCTTTTTCCTGCATCGCCGTCAGCTCATCGCTCTTTGCGGTCAGAGACCTGCTCATTGCCGCCAATTCCTTATCCTGCTCGCTGTCTCTGGATTCCAGTTCCTCGATCTTTTCGTTTTTTTCATCATTGGAAAGCCGCAGTGTGTCTGCCAGGCGCTGGCTCTCTGCGAGTTGTTTGCGCAGATTCCGTTTTGCCGTCACATTCACCCCGACCACCAATACAAAAAGCAATAAAATAAAGATGAGCACCGCCACATGTTTCAGTATCAGACTGTGATCTTTCGTCTCGTGATGCGCCGTCCCCGTTTCCCCGGTTGCGTGCTCCTTTATTTCTTCTGTCGCCTTCTTTTCCTGATCGGCAGATTTTTCCATAAGCACCTCATGAAATGTAAAACTTTGTTACTGTTTACATAAAACACCATTGAATAGTATATCATATTTTCGTCAGTTTTTACAGTTTTTTCTTTACTTTTCTTTGTGCGTGTGCTATATTGACATTGTCATTGTTTTTGACGCAAACATTTTTTGGAGGTAGTAAGACATGCAGGGTACAGTTAAGTGGTTCAACGCACAGAAGGGTTATGGCTTCCTTTCTACTCCGGAAGGCAAGGATGTATTCGTACATTTCTCCGCAATCCAGAACGTAGAAGGTTACAAGTCCTTAGACGATGGTCAGGAAGTAGAATTCGACATCGTTGATGGCCCGAAGGGACCTCAGGCAGCAAATGTAATTAAGAAATAATTCTTGTGCGGCCACGATTTTAATCTGTTGCAATCATATGGAACGATTAAATCAAGAAAGCAGATCGTAGTTGCGATCTGCTTTTTCTTTTATAACTCACTCGTAATGCCTAATCTATCGTAATTTAATGCTACAATTCGATTCCCCAAACATTGTCACCACCTCGAACCAGTCCAAACTCCCGTTCAAAATATGCCACCGGAGAATCATTGTTCAATTCTATCAAGTCTGCATACATACCGTCCGATACCGGCAACGAAAACAACAACATCCTATAATTGCCCCGCTCCTTCATCTTTTGGTATACCCAAAGTCTTCTATCACAATCGGGTATATAAAACTCAATCGGCTCATCATAATATAATGCCTTTGACGCATACGCAAAAAAACGAGCATACGAGACGGTAACCAATACATCTGCATTCACTTCATGCGCCAGATCCACCATTTTCTCCGCATCTTTTTCCAGTTGTTCTACACTGTAGATATTTACCAATTGCCCATTATACAACGAACTGTTCTCATTCTTAACCGCCCCTGAAAAAACCACTCCTTTCCAACATAGCATCCCAAGCAATAGCGCAAACAAGAATATATAATTCTTCATTTTGATTTTATTCTCATGTCTTTCCTTCGTTCCGGCTAACCCTAAGATCGTCAGCGCCAAAAAACTCATATATAAAATCGTTCGCAATTGCCCGAATAATATACTATTCTCATAAAACTGCATTGTTCTGTAGAAGGAAATCATATAAACAGATCCTATGATTGCCAGTACACTTATGATCAACAAATGATATTTTTTTCCTTTGATCATCCTATACAACGCATATCCGATAAGCGCAGGGATCAATAACATTCCCACTCGCCCGGCAAAACAGAACTCTGCCAACCTTTCCGGCAAAAAACCAATATTGTACACCAGAACATCCAGACTGCTTTCTCCTTTATCCATCAAATAAAGTGCATGCTCCGGATACAAACGATAAAAGAGTATCCTTCCGGCATAAAGTAACCCTCCCAGTACACCCCCTGCGCATAGCGCCGGTATTTTTTTCGTTTTTTTTCTGCTTTGCAACAACCAATAAACGCCGCCAATTCCCACTACTGAAATGGTAGTTGCGGTAATCGTTATGCCCAAAACACACAAAAAGGCCCCCAAAAAAAGTTCCCGTTTTTTACCATTCTCGTCGTTCATCAGAAAGACGCCGATTACAGCAAACGGAAAGCCCCCGATCACTGCTCTGGGAAGCGAAGTGACTGCGTCCCATTGCCACCCCATCCCGGCCAACACCAGTAGAATTATCCAAGCTTGCATCCAGTTTTTCCTGTGTATCATAGCCGCAATATAGTAAAGAAACGGCGTAAGACATAATACCGTTGTAACGGTAGGTAATGCAATATGTAAAGGCCACTTACACAAATACAACGGAACTGCCAGAACCGCTTCTACCATACTCCCATAGTTTTGCCCAAAATAACATGGTTCCGGAAAACTGCCGTGCGCAAACATAACCGTGCCGTACCATAAAAGCGCTTGATCATCATCTAAATAGCGGTAATGATAGCAACAGCATACATAAAATCGCCATAATACCACACTTATCATTCCCAGTACCAATAATAATTTTAAACAGTATTCTTTTTTATCATCTTCTATTTTCATCTTCTCACACTTCTTTGACGGCCGCCAAATAATACTTTTATACCGAATCGCATAACTTCAACACTCGTTCAAACTCAAGATCGCCCCCGAATAGATCCAGCGCTGAGCCAATCGTTACATTAACATGTTCTTTCCCCAGGATACGCAACTGTTCCAAATCATCAAAACTATGAATCCCTCCGGCATAGGTAACCGGCACTCCTCTATAGTTTCCGAGAATCGATGCAACCCCCTTCTCTATTCCTGACGCTTTTCCTTCCACATCCACTGCGTGCACCAGATACTCCGCTGCATACTGTTCTGACTCGCTCAGGAGATCCACATCCATTACCGTATCCGTGAACTTGCTCCACCGATCTGTCACAATATAATAATCCTGATTCTCTGTATCTTCCTTCTTTCTTCGACAGGAGAAATCCAAAACCAGATGCTCTCTCCCTACCGTCCGCACCATCTTTTCCAATCGTTCTTGATCAATATGTCCATCCCTAAACACATACGATGTTACAATTACCTGACTGGCACCGGCATCCAGGAAAATCTCCGCATTCTCCGGCGTAATCCCGCCACCTACCTGCAATCCGCCGGGATATGCTCTTAATGCTTCCAATGCCTGTGCCTTGGTTTCTTCATATCCATCTGTACCGACACCATTTAAAAGGATCACATGTCCACCACAGATCCCATATTTTTGGTAAAACCGCGCATACCAAGCTGCATCCTGCTTCGAAACAAAATTCTCCGCAGCTGCCGTTCCGTTCAAACTGCCTCCGACGATCTGCTTCACCTTTCCGTTGTGAATATCTATGCAAGGTCTGAATTCCATTATCTTTCTCCATCCCAAAATATTATTTATATAGAATGATCCATTACTTTACATTGTTGCGAATCTTGTTCCGGAACTCTTGTCTTTTTTTCGCCCGATATAGTATCCAGATTCGCAAAAGCAAGTACCAGAAATGTATTGTACGCCACTTCAATCATATGATGTTCTATCATGCAATCCAAAGCAATCACCGCCATCAAAAACATGCCAAAATACAGTTTTTTCTGCTTCAATCGAACCACGATCCAAGTAAGAATCGCCATAAAAATCACAAATGCCACAATTCCATTCATCGCATACACTCTCGGATAAGAACAGTCAACCCAAAAATAGTATTCCGGCATTTCTGCTTTACCGCCAAATCCAACCTGAACAAAATTGGTCCCAAACCACGAAAACGGAATCTGTGTAAGCAATCGATAGTTTGTATGCAAACGATTCTCCAAGGAATAATAGCGATTATACCAGATATCCGGATCCGTTTTGTAAATAAACACCCACCCAAACAAAATTGCCGCTCCTATGATATATGAGCAAACCATCAACGCATTCCATATTTTCATCATGCCATCCGGTATTTTCCATTGTTTCTTATCGTACAAAGTTACAAATATACAGCCGCCCAATGCAAATATCGTGCATATCAACGCAATCTTTCCGTCCACAAACAAGATATTTATAACACTCAATACTCCGATCACCAGATACTCCGGCAGTTTCAGCCTCCCTCTCTTTAAAAACATATATAAAAAGATCAAAAACATTACATGAGATACCAGATCCGTACAATAATTCATCCCAAACGCATGCCTGTCCGGCATATTGACTCCGGGTCTTTGCCAAACCAAATCTTCGATAAGCCCTATCTGAGACAGCACAAAAGCCAATGCGATCACCGATACGCCACTCACCAACGCAATCTTTATAATTTTTTTAATATCACGATCTGCGCAGGCAACGATCACCAATAACGGAGAAAAAACAGCATAATCCTCTATCTCCCGCCAGTAAATCGCATAAAACCACCCTATCAAAAGCAACAACGCCAATATAATCTGCTTCTTTCTGTCTTTGACTTCACAAATAATAGTAAAGACGGCAGGGATAATGATCAAATGCCGCAGATTCAACACCAATTTGAATGCCGGTTCGATCAAATCATACGGCAACCATAAAAGTCCTTTCAAGATCAGGTTTTCGAACGGAATAAACATCATAGAAGATGACAGGTAATCATAAATAAATATGATTGCAAAAAAAACATAAAACATCGTCGCCATTGGCCTGCGATACTTATCCAGTTCCTGCTCAATGGTCTTTTTCTGATTTCCCTTTTCCATCAAAATTCTCCCCTCATACCCTTTCTTCGACAAAAAGCCCCCTTCCGATACATATTATGCACAGAAGGGGGATTTTCAAAATCCGATGTTTTTATCCGATCACATCCGACATATCATACAAACCTGCCGGCTTGCCTGCAAGGAACTTTGCCGCCTGGATCGCACCTTTTGCAAAAACTGCTTTTGAATACGCTCTGTGAGAAAAAGTCACCACTTCATCCGCTCCGGCAAAGATCACATCATGGTCTCCGACTATCGTACCTCCGCGAACCGCAGAAATTCCCAATTCCTTCGCATCTCTCTTTTTACGCACCTGGCTGCGGTCGTAAATATATTCATACTGCCCGTCCATTTCTTCGTTGATGGAATCTGCCAATGCAAGTGCAGTGCCGGAAGGTGCATCCACTTTCAAATTATGATGCTTCTCTACGATCTCGATATCAAACCCTGCCGGTGCTAGCGTAGCCGCCGCCTCTTTCAAAAGTTTTAACATCATATTAATGCCAAGAGACATGTTGGCCGACTTCAATACCGCCGTATGCTTTGTACTCTCCTTGGTCGCATGCGCTACCTGCACTTCACTCAAACCGGTCGAACACAGCACTACCGGCATTTTCTTCTTTTCACACCAGTCTAATAATCCGTCAATTGCCGCCGCATTGGAAAAATCGATCACAACATCCGCTTCCACATCACAATCCGCAATTCTCGCAAATACCGGATATTCATTGCGAATATGATCCGACACATCGATTCCGGCCACGATCTGAGCATCCGGATCCTCTTTTACCAGGTTCGTAATAGTCTGTCCCATTTTTCCGTTACAGCCATGCATAATGATTCTTGTCATATTTTAGTTCTCCTTCGTACAAAGCGCGATCACAGAATGCCGAACTTCTTCATCTCTGCTTCCAATACTGCCGCGTGTTCCGGTTCCATCTCAGTCAACGGTCTGCGCAACACACCGGTGCAATGTTCCATCAATTCTTCCGCTTTCTTTACCGGAATCGGGTTCACTTCACAGAACAATGCATTGATCAGAGAAAGTGCCTTCAACTGGATCTCGCGGCTGCCGGCCACATCCCCGTCAAAGAATTTCTGACACATCTCATGAGTCTCTTTCGGTGCCACATTGGACAATACAGAGATCACGCCTTTGCCCCCCAGAGAAAGCAGCGGCACCACCTGATCATCGTTACCGGAATACAGATCCACATCCTCACCTGCAATGCTCATCAGCTTTGCCACCTGCGAGATATTACCGGTTGCATCCTTTACACCAACAATATTGGACACCTCACGGCAAAGAGATACGATCGTTTCCGGCAGAATGTTCACGCCACCGGTACGTCCCGGAATATTGTACAGAATGATCGGCAGTTTTACACTGTTTGCTACCATAGTAAAATGCTCTTTCAGACCTTTCTGGGTTGCTTTGTTATAATACGGTGTTACCACAAGCAGTGCATCTGCCCCTCTCTTTTCTGCTTCCTGCGACAGATAAATAGCTGTTTCGGTGCAGTTGGATCCGGTACCGGCGATCACCGGGATCCTCTTGTTGACATATTTTACACACGCTTCGATCACATCCAGATGCTCCTCATGTGTCAAAGTAGAAGCCTCTCCTGTGGTTCCGCATACGATGATCGCATCCGTTCCGTTTGCGATCTGAAACTCGATGTTCTTTGCAAACTGCTCATAATCTACGCTTCCGTCCGCTTTGAACGGTGTGGTGATTGCTACACCTGCTCCTGTAAATACTGCCATTTCTCTTTTCCTCCTATGCCTTTGTTCTGCTTTGGGAAACGTTTTTCGGAAATGAAAAGCCGACATAGACTGCCGGCGTATCTTTTCAAAATCTGATAGCGCCCCATCTTGTGTAAGATGACAGTGATACCAGTATTTCCGGCATCCCCAAGGCAAGCCTACGGGTTCGGCTCCCTTTCGGCGATTTCCCCTTTCTGCTGCCTTCGTCTGCTTCCCGTGCATCCGGCAACCTACTGATGAAACCCGCAACCTCTATCTTTGTTTATCTATTGTAAATGTTACTATAGCACTACACCCCGGCGGTGTCAATGATTTTTCTTCTGCAATTTCGGATACAACTTCGTATAGGATTGCTGTTTTCCTGTATTTCTGCTATACTTTCACACATAATAAAAAGCCACGAGGTATTCGTTAATTATGGACCGTAAATCCAATCATTCCCTGTATATCAAGGCCGTTATTATAGGGCTGCTCCCATTTGTTTCTGCTCTCATATATTGTCTGTTACAGAATAAGAATCTGTTCAATATCTATTATCCAGCATCCGACTGGAATGATGAACTGATATATTATAAACAGATTGAAGGAATGGTAGCCTACGGAATTCCGAAGGGCTACTTCGGTTTTAACGAAAGCCACGCTCGTCTGGCTTCCTTTGCAGCATGGAGTCCCGCATTATATCTGCCATGGAGTATTCCCGCTTTATTAACCGGTTGGAATATCTATACTCCCGTTATAATGAATATTACTTACATCTCTATTGCCCTTGCGTTGTTTGTTCTATTAACAAAACCTACCAAAAAACAATTCTGTGCTCTCGTAGCACTGTGTTTTCTGTATAAAAGCAATACCAGATATATGCTTGCGCTGATGCCCGAAATGATCTGTCAGTCTTTTATTATCGTCATTTTGGGACTTGCAGTAAGCTATCAACGCGAAAAAAAGTCTTGGAAACTGATTCTCATGTGCGTGTTGGCAATCTATGCAACCTGGATGCGGCCGTATCTGATCTTGTTTTTACTACTGCCCCTGTGGATTCTCTGCTCCAGACACAAGAAAAAAGGGATTTTTTGCTCCATCGTGATACTGTCATTCACCATTGCTGTTTACGGGCTGATCAGCCACTACCTTCAGGCAGATTATGTAGTACCTCTGTATTCAACTGACTGGTTGTCTTTCATTTCCGAAGGTGGCATCATAAGGGGTGGCATCGCCTTAATACAATACATCATCTCACAGATCAAAGACTATCTTTCCTGGATGCTTTTGTTTTTGTTAAGCGGCCGTCCGGAAGGAGGCTATTTTATCGTCTTCAGCTTACTATTACTCCTCGGAATACTGCAATTAGTAAATGACTTACGCAGTATCAAATCACTCAAAAACCAAGGCAACACGAAAGCTATCCAAAAGATATATCAAAGACTGCCTATTGTGGTACATATGCTCTTTTCCTTTATTGCTATGTTTTTTGCCCTGATCCTTATGTATCGTTTTCAGGAAGGCGGAAAGCATCTTCTGATCTTTATTGCAGCCGGCACTCTTATGATGTGCATAAATAATGATGAAAAGGATCTGTCAAAAGCATTCCTTCTGATTCCCCTGTTTATTGCAGTTTTCTGGATCCGAATGACCCCCTATGCCGGAAACCAGATTCCTGTAAAAAACGAATATGCCATTCAAAAACAAGCTTACTGGAGTGAAATGTTTCAAAAAAATATACAATTATGTACTGACAATACTCCTACTTATGATAATACTATACTATGGGTTTTGAATGATTATATTGATGATCAGAAAATACAAAGTGACTGGACCGTATTATATGCTTTTCCCAAAGGAATGGGGATCAATTGTGTGCAATTTGAATATGTAATCAACAATTATTCCTCTTTACAATCGCGATACATATTAATGCCAAAGGGCGGTTACCTGGAAGCCTTTTGTATCGCATGCGGATATAACAAATTGGGTGATGACGGGACAACTGTAGTTTACGACAGATTATAAGAATTCGAAAGTTACATTAGTTCTTCTGTCAAATAGTTATGCTCATGATCCAATGCCAGACTGGCCCACTATATAGAATGCATAGAAAACCAGTCTTTCCACATTTCCACTTAGCATCAGTTATGCAATTCGTTTTCCATATAACTGATTTGATCCTTTTTTCCCTTGGTACAATCTGTTCTCGCGCTGTTTTTTATTATGTAAATCAAGCCTCTACAGATAATATAGAAACAGACCGGTATAAAAGCTATGTACCACAACACATAATTCAAGTGAACATGAACATAGGAATGTGATTTCGCCAAACAATACCATGATACCGATGCCAAAAAGTACCATACATACAAAAACGTCATCTCGTGATCCGGTCGTTTTCTCCAGTATCCACATAGCAAAATGGCGATCGGCAGTATACAGATCACAGGGAACAAGCTGCCCGGAATTCCGGTTATAATCTCTGTTTTAAAATGAAAATACTTGCAGAAAACCTCCCATATCGAAGCATTCATAGACGGCCAATAGGAACTGTCAAATGCATTCAGATCCGCTCCATTGGTTCTACGCATCACATCCTCCTGTAAAATGCGCATCATACCATTCCCGATATCCCCATTGCCTTTTACAACAGAATGCATCACGATCGCCGTGACAAATCCCAATAACGCCATAAAACACGCAATCATAAAAACTCGGAATTTACGAATACAACTTCCTTTTTCTTCTTTCCTGATAACTCCCATAAATACATCAACAGCCAAAAATGCAACCGCTGACATCATAACAGTCGAAATATACTCATATCCGCACAATGATCGGATCCAAACACTTATATACATAAATATATATCCGATAATCCTTCCCTTTTTCGAATCAGTTTTTATAGAACAGATCAAACCTGCAAGCATCGGAAGGAACCAGGTAAACTCAACCCAATAGAGATTTCTGGCAAAACCGGATATCCAAGGCGAAAGTAACCAAGTAATATAAAAACAGCCCGCAAATAAGGTATTATACTTTTGTTTCAGCAAAAATGTCAACACCACAAAGACAATCGCCGTCATTATCGCACAAATCAGATTCAACAATGCAATTCCATGCTCTCTTTCATTACCAATAGAAAGCATTGTAAAGATTTTCCCCTGCAATCCAAAGTGGCTCCGATATACATCCAGCTGACTGGTAGGCAAAACCTGATAATCCGGTGTATAGAATATCGCTTCATCCAAGCTTCCATTGATTGCTCGATCCAGCAAATGGTCCGCATCCAAAAAAACAAGAATAAAATTTCCATCTAACACTCGATCTGAAATAAGATATTCCTCTCCGTTTCCGAATCGAATAATGTTGCCCGGAGTCGAAATACTATATGTCAGTCTATTAGCATCTATGGCAATCACCGGTGCCGAAAGGTTATAACCATCCTGCCATTGTTCATCAGTTATATATTCAAGAGACTCACTTTCATATACACCTCTTAAATCCTCATAGCGAGCCAAATTATATGCACGATCCACTTCATCCGGGCACTCCGTCCCATCTGCTTTTGCCCAAATCTTTCCCACAACGAGCATTTCTGAAAAATCTTCAAAATCTTTAAAGTTTTCATCCTCAGAAAGCAATGAATAGTTCATATAGTTCCAAGATGCGAGAATTACAAGTATGCCAAATACAAACATCGTTTGAAAGACTTTTCTTTTCTGATCCCCTATCAGCTCGGATACAATTCCAATCCATACACTTACCAGCAATAAACTCAACAATATTTTATCAGTAATCGAAAACGTAGATTCTGCATATGCATACCGAATCATAACATTTCCATAATGAGATTCCTTCGGCAAATATGCATCATCCACCTCCGGCATCGCCGGTACAGAAATACAGTTTTCTGCAGAAAAAATCAGATAATACTCTGTCCCGACCCTATAATCCTTCTCCAAATATATTTTATACCATTCCCCGTTTTTGATCTTCTGCAAAGGAATCACCTGCTGTTCGATCACAATTTCCGAAGTGTCACAGGTAATGATATTGAGGTTTCCCTGATCATTCTCCTCCTTTATCAGGCAAATCTCTATACCCGCCAGGTGATCTTTTATCGGAGAAAAGCGCACCACACATTTCCCACTATCGAGAGACAATACATCTCTATTCTCCTCTTGCATCAGATCATAATAGTCTTCACTGTCATAAAAACCATGTGTAAAATAATCCAACGGGCCGACTATTACTATGATAAGAGCAAATAAGATACCGATCATCAAAATAATAGAATTATTTTTATTCGACAATACTCTCTTTTCCATCCGCTATTTATCCCCTAAATACTCTATTATTGTTTTATTAATCAAAAAACTACCTTCCTGCCATTTTATATCCATTCAACTTAATCAGAATCCTTCTTCGATATATCCGTTTGCCCTCCCCTTAATCCCGAGAAACTTGCAAAGGGCAACAACAGGAAAATATTATATGCCGGTTCCAGAATATGATGCTCCATAATAAAATGCATGGATAAAACAGCCAAAAGATACATCCGAAAAGTCTGTCCTTTTTTCATCAAACGATACTGTGACCATACCATCAGTCCAAGTATCAATATAAATGCCACCCATCCATACATTAACAGCACTCTTGCATAGGAGGAATCAAGGAATTCATAGTAACCGGTATTCTTAAACACATTTCCGGCCACCCAATAATTCTCATAATAATTTCCAAACGGAGTAATTCCCGTCACTCCCATAACCCGATTTGCATTTTCGATGCGTCCTATCAATGAGTATAAAATATGAAAGCGATTGTAGAACACATTGGGATCTGTACTATATGTAAATACCAGCAGCAGATAGAAGACCGCCGAAAACGGATAGGAGGCCAGAAAGAGGGCTCTTACCCCCCTGGTTATCGTTTCCGGCAGTTTCCATCGACTCTTTCTAATCACATTATATATCAAGCATCCACAACATCCCAAAAATACCGATAGAAATGAGGTCCGTCCATCTACAAAAACAAGATTCAGAACACTCAGCACTACAATAACTGCATATGCCTGCCATTTCATAATTCCATCCTTGATAAACATATATGCCATAATAGCAAAGCCAAAATGTCCCGCCAGATTAGTAGGGCCAAGGGTTCCGAAAGAATGCCGGACATTTCCGTCACGTTCCAATGTCCACTCCGGGATGATGCCCATAAGGTTCATCGCAATTGTAAATGCCATAATCCCCGAAACCAATCCTATACACCATTTCGCGATCTTTTTATAGTCTTTTCCATAAGACGCAACAATCATCGCCATATCCCGAAAAATATAGGTATCATTTTGATCCCGCATTCGTAATGCATAATACCATCCTAAAAACAACATTGCCGAAAGAAAAATCTTTTCTTTTTTTGATACTGTTTTTACAATAATATTATATATTGCCGGTATTATGATAAGAAAACGCAGATTCATCATACTTTGATATAACATCACTGCCAACTCCGATGAGTTTTCATCAAACAGCCCTGCGTACCACTGAGCAAAATATAACAAGAATGGAGTCGATCCCAATATTTCATACACTAAAATAAATACCAAAAAAATCCAATACATCTTATCGATAGATCGATCATATTTAAGAAGCTCTTTTTTCAGATCAATCTTGTTCTGTTCCGACATCACCTACTCCTCCCATACTCCGATCAATAAACATTTCAAAACCCTGCTTTTGCGAAGAACAAACACCGCAAATAAATATGAGGCTCCAAAACCGATTATAAGTTCTAATACAAATACAATGGTATAATCCCATCCCAGCCATCGAAAACAGACAACCCGGATTAGTTGTTGAACATAATAGCTTAAAATATATATATCATAGGAATAGTTTCCACAACAGTCCAGACATCTATACACCTTTTTTTCTTTTTTTTCAGCAATCCGTTCTGCAATCACCAGTATGGCGTAAATTCCCAAAACAGCCGTAACCGCATATTCCACCTTTAGTGAAAAGAACGGGCAGTTCATCAAGCCGATCAATCCAATCGCAACAATTGCTGCCGATAGACAATATAACATTTTAAACTTCGTATATATCCGATATGTGACGATCCCCATCACATAAAAGATAAAATATCTGCATATCTTATCAATATAAATAACATGCAATGCTGTATCTCCGCCATAAACATAAAGGCTATAGCAAAAAATTCCCAGCAATATTAAGCATATCCCTTTAATGCTTTCAGAGGAAATACATAATAGCTTACCAATGAGTAATGCAAAGACAGAAAATAGGAACAATGTATAGATATACCATAAACTCCCGTTTGGACTTACCCCGAGTAAAACCTTCAATACCCCACTTGCATCTACCGGATTCCTGGCATATGCATTCAAAACAATCTTTGGCAATAAAGACAAGTATGATAAAAAAAGATATGGTATCAGTAATCTCTTTACTTTTTTGGTCACCTCCGAAATTATCTTATACCCGCATTCGAAATAATTCCGTCCAAACACAAAACCTGAAATCCAAAAAAACAACGCCATATGAAACGAGTAACATACATCATAGCCCCACTGAAACACCGGGTGTGCAAAGACTCCTATCTCCGCATCCGGAAATGCATGCCCCAAAAGGACGATCAACGCCCCAATTCCTCTGGCGATATTTATTTCATTATAGTACTCCTTTTTCACGCTATCATTCTGTTGCATTATCCGTTCATAATATAAATCTATGAATTAGTATTCCGCATTTTCATGCCAATTCCATGCATGTTTAACAATTGTATCAATATCTGCGTATTTCGGCTTCCATCCAAGAATTTTCATAGCCTTTTCCGAGCTACCAACAAGCGTAGCCGGATCTCCTGCCCGTCGTGCTGAATATACCACCTTAAAATCTTTGCCCGTCACTCGTTTTACCGAATCGATCACCTCCAACACAGATGTCCCGGATGCATTTCCAAGATTAAAGAATTCACAGCCCTTCCCCTGTTCCAGATAATGCAGCGAAAGAAGGTGTGCTTCTGCAAGATCTGTCACATGAATATAATCTCTGATACAACTTCCATCTCGCGTATCATAATCCGTCCCAAACACTTTGATATCCGGTCTCTTTCCACCGGCAGCATCGAGCACTAACGGAATGATATGAGTTTCCGGATTGTGGCTTTCTCCTATTTCTCCATCCGGATCCGCCCCTGCAGCATTAAAATATCGCAGAACAACAAACTTCAGATCGTAAGCCATGGCATAATCCCGAAAAATCCGTTCTACCATCAGCTTGGTTGCTCCATACGGATTAATCGGTCTCTGCGGCATATCTTCCGTGATCGGTAGTTTTTCCGGTTCTCCATAGGTCGCACAGGTTGAGGAAAAAATAATCTTTTTACAATCATATTTCATCATAACCTTCAGTAGATTTAGAGTATTGACAACATTGTTATAATAGTACTTTTCCGGCTTATCTACGCTCTCCCCTACATAAGCGTAAGCCGCAAAATGAAAAACCGCATCAATCTTATATTCCGAGAACACCTTCTCAATATCCTCTATATTCGAAAGGTCCCCTTGTACAAATGTTCCCCACTTCACAGCCTCGCGATGTCCATAAATCAGATTATCAAATACAATTGTCTCATAGCCTTCTGTATTTAATTGTTTGTTGATATGAGAACCGATATATCCGGCTCCGCCACATACTAAAATCGCCATGCTCTTTCCTCCGATATCTCCATATTAAATCAAGTCATTTTATCTGCATTACACTTTTTCTTCATTTCTATAGCCGCCCCCTTGGTCCCTTCTGCTCTATTGTTTATCGTATCTAACTTTGCCCATAACAAC
>CAMJAP010000018.1 GCA_946403625.1 uncultured Lachnospiraceae bacterium | reverse complement strand
ACCGGCGCATCCCCTCCAAACCGACTCGCCCTTGCAAACTTGCTTGCTCGTGCCTAAAAAGAACGGGGCACGAGCTGCGCTTCGAACAGATGCTGCGGGCGAGTGGGGGAAGGTGGCCGAAGGCCGGATGAGGGGTATTTTTTGGACTACGAACATGGTAAACTCATGAAAACAGCAACCACTTGGAGGCATACATGGCACTCAGATTTATCATAGGCGGCTCGGGCTCGGGAAAGAGCACCGCGCTGCAGGAAGAGATCATAAAGAGAGCGGAAAAAGAACCGGGGCGGCAGTTCATCATTGTCGTGCCGGATCAGTTTACCATGCAGACGCAGAAAGAGATCGTGGAACGCACACCGAGAAAAGGGATCATGAACATCGATGTGCAGAGTTTCGGACGATTGTGTCACCGGCTGTCGGATGAAGTGGGGGAGACGGAGCGTATTGTTTTGGATGATACCGGCAAGAACCTGCTGCTGCGACGGATCGCGGGACAGCTGGCGGAGGAATTGCCGGCCATCGGCAGTTCGCTGAAACACAGCGGCTATATCCATGAAGTGAAATCGGTCATCTCGGAGTTTATGCAGTATGGGCTGGGCGTGGAAGAAGTGCAGCGTCTGATCGACTATGCGGACGGAAAGAAACTGCTGCAGGCAAAGCTGCGGGATATCAAGAAGATCTACGAATCCTTTCAGGAATGGCTGGGGCAGGATTATATTGCCAAGGAAGAAAAACTGGCGATCCTGGCCGGGGATATTTTAAAGTCCGAGCAATTAAAGGGAAGTGTGGTTGCGTTTGACGGATTCACCGGATTTACGCCGGTGCAGGACCAGGTGATCACGCAGCTGATGAGTGTCTGCAGTGAAGTGATCGTGACCATCATTTTGCCGACGGCAGAAGCAGAGAGTTATCGCAGGCATCCGGAGGAACACCGGCTGTTTGCGCTGAGTGACAAGACCATGCGCTCGATGGAACAGCTGGCGCAGAATGCCGGCTGCGAGCGCGGAGCCGATCTGTATATGCCGGAAGGAACGGTGTACCGGTATCAGGGACGCCCCGTGCTGGATTTTCTGGAGCAAAATCTGTTCCGGGGACGGGATGCGGTCTATACGGAGTCGACGGCGGAGGAACTGTCCTGCTTTGTGGCGAAGGATCCCAAGGCAGAGCTGCGGGAGATCTTTCGGCGTATCCGTCATCTGACGCGCGAGCAGGGGATGGCGTATCGGGACATTGCCGTAGTGAGCGGTGATCTGGAGCGGTATGCGCCCTATGCGGAGGAACTGGCAGCGCAGTACGGGATCCCTATCTTTTTGGATAACAATCAGAAGCTGGAGCAGAATCCCTTTGTGGAATTTTTGCGCAGTGCCTTTGAGATCGTAGCAAAGGACTTTCCGTACGAGAGCGTGATGCATTTCTTAAAGAGCGGTATGGCGGAGATTGATGCGGAAGAGATCGACACGTTGGAAAACTATCTGATCGCCACCGGGATCCGCGGGGAGCGGGCATGGAGTAAGGAGTTTACGAGACGACCGGCTTATCTGAAAAAGGATGAGGAAGGCCCGGAAGCGCTCGTGCGGATCAATGCGACCAGAGTGCGGATCACGGAGATCCTGGCGCCGCTATCGGAAGTCAAGGCCGGCGGAACGGCAGAGCAGATCACGGCGGCACTGTATCGTTTTATTACCGAAAACAATATCTTTGAAAAACTGGAAGAATATGTGGCATTCTTTCACGAAGCGGGAGATGCGGCAAGAGAAAAGGAATATGCACAGATCTATCGCTATGTCTGTGAACTTTTGGAGCAGATCGCAGGCCTGTTAAAGGAAGAGACGCTGACACTGACGGAGTATCTGGAGATCCTGGAAGCCGGTATCTCTGAGATCAAAGTGGGTGTGCTGCCTCTGGATGCAGACCGCATCGTGATCGGCGATATGGAACGAACCCGACTGAAGCCAATCCGGGTATTGTTCTTTGCGGGCGTGAATGACGGCGTGGTGCCCAAGAGCAGCGGTACCGGCGGTATGATCTCGGATCTGGACCGGGAGTTTCTTTCGGCATCCGGATTTGCCCTGGCGCCCACACCCCGTCAGCAGATGTATATCCAGCGTTTATATCTGTACCATGTGATGAGCCGCCCGTCGGAGCGGCTGGTGGTTTCCTATGCGCAGACGGATTCGAAGGGCGAGAGCATACGACCGTCCTATCTGATCGGTGTGCTGCGGCAGCTGTTTTCGGAATTGCGTATCGAAGCGGCACTTCCGCAGCTGACGGATCCGGGACTGCGCAAAGCGCAGGTGGCGGAACAACTCTCTGCCTATGCGGCAGGAGCTCTGGGGGATGCGGAGCAGAAAGACTTTTTTACCTTGTATGAAGCGGTGCGCGATGAGGATGAGCAGCTGGCAAAGGAACTCACCGATGCCGCGTTCTATCGCTATCATCCGGAGGCACTTTCGGAAAAGCGGACGACCGGGCTGTACGGCAGGGTCCTCAAAAACAGCGTGAGCCGTATGGAACAGTTTGCGGAATGTGCCTATGCGCATTATCTGAAATACGGGATCCAACTGCAGCCGCGGGAGACGCATGAGCTGCAGAGTTTTGATATCGGTAATCTCTATCATGCGGTGTTGGAGCAGTTCGGGCGTTCTATGGAAGCAGAGGGCCTGGACTGGCAGGGGATTTCCGAGGAAGAGATGCGCAGGCTTTTGGAGAGCGCGATCACGCAGGTGGTTGGAGAATACGGCAGGGAGCAACTTTCGCAGGACGCACGCACTGCATGGCAGTGGAATCATATGGAGCGTGTGCTGATGCGTACGATCCGTATAACAAAGTACCAGCTTTCGAAAGGAAGTTTTGTGCCGGTACGCTATGAGAGTGAGTTTCAGCGGGATGTGGTTTTGACGGAGCAGAAAAGCCATATGCTGTTGCGGGGCAAGATCGACCGTCTGGACCGGATGGAGCAGGACGGAAAGCAATATCTGAAGGTGACGGATTACAAGTCCGGGCAGCGCAAACTGGCCATGGAGAGCATCTATGCGGGGATGCAGCTGCAACTCTTGTTGTATCTGAAAGAAGCGGTTACGCAGATGAAGAAGGAACATCCGCAGCAGGAAGTGATCCCGGCCGCTGTCTTTTATTATATCCTGCGGGATCCGATCGTTGAACTTAAGGATGCATCGGAGTTGCAGGGCGCAGAGGAGAAAGATGCGGCAGCCGGGCAGATCCTTGCGGAACTGCGAAAAGAACTGCGTGTTACGGGACTCATCAGTACGGATGAGGCGGTATTGCGGGGGCTGGACCGTACGGAAGGCAGCAGTTCGGATGTGATCCGGGTGCGCCGGAAAAAGGACGGTACCTTCTATAAAGATTCCGAGGTGATCGAAGCCGGGGATCTGAACATCCTGATGGACTATGTGGAACAAAAGGTGGCGGAGCTGGGCAGTGAGATCCTGACCGGCGAAAAGGCAGCGGCGCCCTTTGATGAGGACAGCTGCAAATTCTGCGCGCACAAGGAGATCTGTCCGTTTGACCGGAAACTGCCGGGATGCCGGTATCGCGGCAGCAAACTGGACAAAGAGACGGCATGGGAGTTGATCCGAAAGAAGATGGGAACCGAGAAGACGAACAATACAGAGGGAGGAGAGAACAATGGCTGAGATCCGATTTACCGACACACAGCAATCCGTGATCGATGCGAGACATTCCAACCTCCTGGTATCGGCAGCAGCCGGCAGCGGAAAGACGGCGGTTTTGACGGCGCGTATTCTTTCGCTGCTGACGGATCCGGAGCATCCGATCGATATCGACCGTATGCTGATCGTGACCTTTACCAAGGCGGCAGCCGCGGAGATGCGCGAGCGTATCGGAAAGGCGATCGCGGAGTATGTGGCGACGCATCCGGAAGATACACGAATGGACCGGCAGGCGGCGCTGCTTCATAATGCACAGATCACCACGATCGACAGTTTCTGTCTGTTTGTGGTAAGAAATAACTTTGCGGACATCGCGCTGGATCCCGGCTTCCGTATCCTGGATACCGGGGAGCGCACGCTGATGATGCAGGATACGATGGAAGCGCTGCTGGAAGAAGAGTATGCCGAGGGGCGGGAAGATTTTACGCATCTGATGGAAAGTTACTGTCCGAATGGCCGGGAGAACGCCGTACGCGAAATGATGCAGCGGCTGTTTGATTTTTCTATGAGTCATCCGCAGCCGGAAAAATGGATCCGCGCGGCGATGGAGGAAGCGCAGATCACGGAACTGGCAGAGGCAAAGGATACGGCGTGGTTTGCGAGACTGACCCGGAGTGCGGATGAGATGATCGCAAAGATCGCCGTATTGGCGAAGCAGGCGCTGGATCTGTGCCATACCCCCGGGGGGCCGGAAGCCTATCTGGGTGCCGCCGGGGACTATCAGTTGTTTGCGGGACGGCTGGCGGGGGCGTCGGAGTATGAGCAGCGCAGACAGATCTTGGCAGCATTGGAGATCCCACGGCTTTCTTCCAAGAAAGGAAAGGAAGAGGATCCGGAGATGCGGGCGCAGGCCAAGCAGTGCATCGATCAGGCCAAGGAACTGCTGCAGAAATTGCAGGAACAGTATGGGATGAGCGCGGAGCAGTATGCGGCGGCGCAACAGGAGATCGCGATCAATACCCTGGCATTATGCCGGTTGACCTTGGCGTTCATCGAGCGGTTCTCGGCGTGCAAGCGGGAAAAGAATGTGCTGGATTTTACGGATATGGAGCATTTTGCCCTGCAGATCCTGTTGGAGGAAAAGGATGGCGAAGTGGTGCCGAGCCGTGCGGCGCAGGAATACCGGGACTATTTTGAATACATCTGCGTGGATGAGTACCAGGACAGCAACTATGTGCAGGAATATGTCCTGAAAAGCATCGCCAGGGAAGACGATTACTTTATGGTGGGAGATGTGAAGCAGAGCATTTACCGTTTCCGTCTGGCGCGCCCGGAGATCTTTTTGGAAAAATACGATCGTTTCGGCGATACCGGAGTGGACCGCCGGATCGACCTGAACCAGAACTTTCGAAGCCGCAGTGAGGTGATCGATTTTGTCAACATCATCTTCCGGCAGATCATGCGCAAGGATACGGCGGGGATGGATTATGACGACCGCGCGGCATTGTATGTGGGCGCAAAGTATCCGGTCGATACGAGTGGGCGTTATCAGGCGGAACTCTTGGTATTGGATCCCAGGGAAACGGCGGAAGATCCGGAAGAGGAAGAGATTGAGACCGAAGGCGAGCATAAGCCGACCAAGCGGGAGTGGGAGTGCCGGCTGGTGGCGGATCGCATCCATCGCCTGCACCGGGAAGGCTTTTTGGTATGGGATCGGGATGCCGAAGCATTGCGGCCCATCTGTTACAGCGATATCGTGATCCTGGTGCGTTCGACCAAGGATTATGAGAAAGCGATGCGGCAGGTCTGCGGGGAGTATGAGATCCCGCTGCACTGCGGCACCCAGGCCGGATATTTTGAGACACTGGAAGTGCGTATGGCGCTTTCGGCGTTGCAGGTACTGGACAATCCGCAGCAGGATATCCCGCTGTATGCGACTTTAACGGCATTTTTGAAACTGCTGACGGAAGAAGAGATCGCGGATCTGCGGGCTGGGCAGAAGAAGGGCAGTCTGTACCATCTGCTCCGGATCTACCAAGACCGGGAAGATGCGGATCCGACGGTAGCGGAAAAGATCGGACGCTTCTTCGACTGGCTGATGCGTTACCGTGCCTTTGCCAAATATCGTAAAGTGCGGGATCTGCTGGGAGAACTGCTGGCGGAGAGCGGTTATCTGGATTATGTTACGGCATTACCGGGCGGTGTGCAGCGGCGGGCCAATCTGGAACTGCTGCTGGAGCGGGCTTCGGATTATGAGAACGGCAGCTATCAGGGGCTGTTCCATTTTGTGCGCTACATCAATCAGTTGAAGAGCCGGGAAGTGGACTTTGGCGAAGCGGGCCTTTTGGATGAGTCGGCGGATGTGGTCCGTATGATGACCATTCACAAGAGTAAGGGCCTGGAGTTTCCGGTGTGCATCTGCATGGGACTGTACAAAAAGTTCAATATGCAGGATGCGGCCAATGCGATGCTGCTGGATTCGGATCTGGGGATCGGGCTGGACAGTATCGACCCGAAGCGGCGCTGCAAAACCAAAGGGATCAAGCGCAGTGTACTGGCGCAAAAATCCAGAGAAGATGCGCTGGCGGAAGAGATGCGTATTTTGTATGTGGCGCTGACCCGGGCGAAGGAGAAACTGATCCTTACGGATGTGCGGGAAGTACAGGAAGGGGAGACGGAAGAACTGCCGGATACCTTTTCCATCCGCAAAGCGGCCAATGCAATGGAACTGATCCGAATGGCGCTCTCGGCGGAGGGCGAGCTGATCAAAACAGAGCGCATTGTACATCCGGAAGATCTGAAGGCGCAGATCGTAAAGGAAGCGGCGGAGGCGACCGTGGATGAACAGTTGCTGCGCAGCGGCCGACTGCCGGTGAACGAAAGCCTGCGGGAGGAACTGCGCAGAGAGGCGGAGCGGGTCTACAGCCATCCGGAGCTGAAGGGACTGTATACCAAGACCTCGGTTTCGGAACTAAAGCATGCGGCTTATGATGAAGAGGAAGCCAAAAAGGTCTTTGAAACCGAACGCAGGGAAGCCTATATTCCGGCGTTTGCAAAGGATGCGGAGGCGGAGGAAAGCAGCGGCACCAGCCGAGGCAGCGCCTACCACCGTTTCCTGGAACTGCTTCCGTACGAGACATTGCCGGAGGCGGCGCAGGTGCGGGGCTGGCTGGAACAGAGCCGGGAGAAGATACGGCAGTCCGGACGGCTTTCCAAAGAATACGATGCGCTGATCCGGCTGGATGCGATGGAGCGGTTTTTGCAGCAGGACATCGCCGGGCGAATGTCGCAGGCGGCAAAGGCGGGGCGTTTGTTCCGGGAGCAGCCGTTCTTTATGGGCGTGCCGGCCAAAGAACTGGACGAGAACTTTCCGGAAACGGAGCAGATCATCGTACAGGGTGTGATCGACGTGTATCTGGAGGAAGACGACGGGCTGGTGCTGTTGGATTACAAGACGGACCGGGTACAGGCGGGAGACGAACTGATCGCGCGCTACCGTACCCAGCTGGAACTCTATGCACGGGCATTGGGGCAGATCCGGGGCATCCCGGTAAAGGAAAAACTGATCTATTCGTTTGCGCTGGATCAGGTGATCGCGGTGTAGAACGGGCGCTTTCGGCAGGGGGAAACGGGGGCGTGCCGGCTTCGCGATTTAATAGGATTCTGTCACCAAACCGATAGATTTTCCGAAGGGAAAATGCTATAATTTACACTGTATGATTATGTAATCCTTCGGGGAGATTTTGCAAGATGCTGCCTACCGAACGCGAAGATGATCTGCTGAAGATCGTCTACAAAATGGCTACGGAAAAGCGCTATGTCAGCCTGTTTGACATGGTCTTAGAGTCGTGCCTGAAATATACCAACGCGGATGGCGGCACTTTGTATATGGTCGATGACGAGACCAAGAGACTGGTGCATCTGCTGGATGTGAACTATGTTTTGGATTCCGAGACCAGACGGTCGGTCGTGCAGGCGGATATGCAGATCGCAGAAGACAAAGAGACCAATCTGTTCACCTATACCTATCACCATGGGGATCTGTTGAATATTGAGGACATCTACTCGGCGAAGGAGTTTGATGTTTATTTTATCCGGGAATCGGATGCCAGAAACCATTATCGTACCCAATCGGTTTTGATGGCGCCCATTTCGATCAACAACAAAGCGATCCTCGGCGTTATGATGCTGTACAACTGCCGGGATGAGGCGGGAAATGTGATCCCGTTTACCAGAGAGTGCGAGCGGGTGGTGGTTTCCCTGACTTCGCAGATGGCCAGCAATCTGACCAATATGAATCTGATCCAGGACCTGGAGGAACTGTTGGGTTCGTTTGTCGAATGTATGACGACCGCGATCGATGCCAAGACACCCTACAATGCAAACCACACCAGACATGTGGCAAAGTATTGCATGGAGATCTGCGAGCAGATCAACGCATTATACACCCGTGGGGTCAGCGATTGCTATATCACCGAGAATGATAAGGAGCAGCTGCGTATGGCGGCGATGCTGCATGACATCGGCAAGATCGTCATCCATCGCGGTATTTTGGATAAGGCATCCCGACTGACGGAACTGGAGTATGAGAAACTCTACAGCAAGCTGGAGTGGATCCGTCTGATGCTCAAGATCGATATGCTGGAAGGGCGTTTCGATGAAGCATCCTACGAATTGGAAGATATCAAACTGACCAATTTCTGCCGGGATCTGCACCGGATGAACATTGCGGAAATGCTGACCAAGACGGATCTGGACCGGATCGACGAGATGGCCGGGCGTGTTTATGTGGATCCGATCGGAGAGCGTCATCCGTACCTGGATGAAAACGAGAGCAAGGCATTGCATATCGTCAAAGGTACGCTGACGGAAGAAGAGCGCCGGGAAGTGCAAAAGCATGTGGTCTATACGGCACAGATCCTGGATAAGATCAAGTTTACGGAAAAGTATAATAAGGTAAAGGAGATCGCGGCAAATCATCATGAGTATCTGGACGGAAGCGGATATCCGAACGGCCTGACGGCACCGGATCTGAACCTGCTTACCAGAATCCTTACGGTATGCGATATCTTTGATTCCCTGACTGCGGAAGACCGGCCTTACAAAAAGTCGATCGATCTGGGACAGGCACTGCAGATCTTAAAAGACCTGGCAAAAAGAGGCAAGCTGGATGAGTGGCTGGTGGAAGTAGTTTCCGAATATATGGAGAATCACTTTAAGCGGGGAACGGCACTGCTGCTGACGCCGACGGAGCAAAGACCGTTCTGACCTTTTGAGAGAGTTGGGAAGGATGCCGGTTGAAAATACGAATAGAACTAAAAAACTGTAACGAGATCGCCGAAGGGCATCCCGTTCTTTTTTTGCCTCACGAAAACCGCGATCCTATATACAGGCTTGCGAATATGGCTTTTTTATGGCACAATGTCAAGAAAGCGTAGAAGAGAGTAAGCGAAGACGGTTGAGGGTGGGAAGAATGTATCGGTTTATCTTGTTTGATCTGGACGGAACATTGACAGATCCGAAGGAAGGGATCTGCAAGTCGGTGCAGCATGCACTGCAAAAAGCGGGGATCGAGGCGCCGGAGATCGACAAGCTGACACCGTTTATCGGGCCGCCGTTACGAGACAGTTTTCGCGAGTTTTACCATATGGATGATGCGCAGACCGAGCAGGCCGTAACGGACTATCGCGAGCGCTTTGCTAAGGTGGGCTGGAAAGAAAACATTCCCTATCCGGGCGTGGACCGGATGCTGGCGCATTGCCGGCAGCAGGGGGCCAGACTTGCGGTGGCATCCTCGAAACCGCAGGAATTTGTGGAAAAGATCCTGAAGCATTTCGGGATGTATAAATACTTTGATGTGATCGTCGGCAGTGAGCCGGATGGCCGCCGCAGCAAAAAGGAAGAGATTGTAAAAGAAACGCTGGAGCAGCTGTACGGCAGATATGGTAAGAAAATGCCGGATGCGCAGCGGCGGGAACAGACGGCGATGGTCGGGGACCGGAAGTTTGATATCGAAGGTGCCCGGAGCGAAGGCGTGGACGGCATCGGAGTGTCCTATGGCTATGCGGAGAAGGGCGAGCTGGCGAAGGCCGGTGCGGACGCGATCGCCGGCAGCGTGGAGGAACTGGAAGAACTGCTGCTGGGCGGGAAAAAGCCGGGAAACAGTGAGCCGGTGCGGATCAAACCGGTACCGGACAATTCCTTTCTGAAAGCCGTCTATATGCTGGCACCCTTTGCGGTATGGTTTTTGCTGAACCAGGTGATCAGCCTCTTGGGCGTCAGTATCGTGGATCTGCTGAAGCAGAGCAAAGATCCGCGGACGATGGCGTGGGCGGAAGCCAATCTGCAGATGATCCAATTGTGGGCCAGAGTGCTGATCAATGCCGGAACCGTGGTTGCGCTGTATTTCTTTTATCGGAACTGGGAACCCTTCCCCTGGAAACCGAAAACTTCCTTAAGTAAGAGCCGAAGGACGATCCGCAGTCTGCAGATCGCCGGACTGGGTGCCTTCTTTTCGCTTGGACTGAATATTCTGATCAATCAGCTGGTGATGGCGCTAGCGCCTTATTTTGTGAATGAGGAGCAGCTGGCGGAAATGATGGGAAAAGCCGGCTACGATTCGCAGACGCCGCTTGTGGTGGGGACGCTGTTGTTTGTTGTTGCGTCGCCGTTAATGGAAGAACTGATCTTTCGCTGGCTTTTGTATAACCGGATCTCCCGGGTATTTGCGCCGGTTGTGTCGGTGGTGCTCACGGCGGTATTCTTCGGATTTTTCCACGGCAATCTCCTGCAGGGCGGCTATGCCTTTTTGATGGGCCTGCTGCTGGCGTGGCTGCGGGTGGGGGAAGAGTGTGTTTCCGCACCGTATCTCTTTCACGCGGCGGCCAATGCGGTGATCTTTTGGCTGGGATTTTTGCCGAAAAGGGCGCAGGAGCTGGTCGGTCATCCGTATTTGAGCCTGGTTTATCTGGTGATCGGCTTCGTTTTTTATAAGATATTATCAAAAAGTGCAGCTAATATTTGTGCATAATAACAATTATATCCCGACATTCTCCGAAAATGTTTAAGCAATTTCCGCATTGTCAATGGATGGTGGCAGGTTTAAAATGAACCTGTATATGGAGAATGAGAAGACAGACCCGTAAGACAAAGCGGGGGGAGAGGGAAAAAGTTATGTCGTTTGCAGAGTATTCAAAAGCATTAAGGATGGGGGATAAGGAGTACAAGTACTGCGTAGCCAAAGGCTGGTATCCTTATCTGCCGGTATTGGATGATATCGTCTCCCATGTGGAGATCGAGGCGCAGGTTCCGCTGGGACTGGTGCAGATCCCAATCAAATCCATCGTGGGAACCTACAGCGCGGGACGGACCACGGCATTTGCGCGGAATTTTATGCCAATCCTGGAAATGAATTCCGAGTTTGCAAGAAAATGGGCGCAGCTCTATGACGATCTGGAGGAAGACGGGCTGCGGGACCCGATCATCGCGTATGAGTTCCATAACCGCTTCTATGTTATGGAAGGAAATAAGCGCGTTTCGGTTTCGAAATTTATGGATGCCGTAAGTATCGAAGCCCATGTAACGCGTATGATCCCCAAGCGCAATGACAGCGTGGAAAACAAGATCTACTATGAGTTTATGGATTTCTACGAGGTCACGGGGGTCAACTACCTGTATATGTCCAGAGAGGGCAACTTTAAGCGGCTGCTCAATCTGACCTACGAAGGCGCGGAAAAATGGACGAAAGATCAGGAACTGGATTTCCGTGCATTCTTTACTTTCTTTGAAAAAGAGTTTGTGGCAAAAGCCGGTACGAAACTGAGTATCACGGCCGGGGATGCCGCTTGTGTATATCTGAGCATCTACGATTATGAAGATGCGATCACGCGCAGCCAGAACGAGATCCGCAAGGATATCGCGCTGCTGTGGACGGAGCTCGTCAACTATGATAACGGCGATGAGATGACGCTGGTGCTCAATCCGACACCGGAGTCACAGAAGGCATCGCTGATGAGCCGTCTGCCGGGCGGATCTTCCACAACGAAGATCGCCTTTATCCACGACAAGAGTGCCGAGCAGTCGGCATGGACCTACGGGCATGAACTGGGGCGCAGCTATGTGGAAGATACCTTTGGCGACCGGATCTCGGTATCGACCTTTGACCGGGTGGAAGCGGATGCGGCCGATGAAGTGTTTGACGCGGCTGTGGATGCCGGAAACCGTATCATCTTTGCGACCTCGCCCAAGTTGATGGCGCCGGCATTGCGTTCTGCGCTGAAGCATCCGGAAGTAACGATCTTAAACTGCTCGATGAATATGGGGCACAAGACGATCCGTTCCTATTACTTGCGTATGTATGAGGCCAAGTTCATTATCGGGGCGATCGCAGGCGCGATGAAGACGAACGGAAATATCGGTTATATCTCGGATTATCCGATCCATGGTACGACGGCCGAGATCAACGCCTTTGCCATGGGCGTACAGATGACCAATCCCGAAGCAAAAGTCTATCTGGACTGGTCGATGCTCAAGGATCACGACGCGATGGCGGAGATGGAAAAGAAAAATGTAACGCTGATCTCCGGACGTGATATGAACGCGACCATGAGCGGCAACCGTGAATTCGGTCTGTACGAGATGAATTATAAGGAAAATACGCATGTCAATCTGGCGATGCCGGTGCGTCACTGGGGCAAGCTGTATGAAGAGATCATCCGCTCCATCTTAAAGGGCGGTTACAAGAATGACGAGACGGTCTTCGGAGATCAGGCACTCAATTACTTCTGGGGTATGTCCTCGGGAGCGATCGACGTGATCTATTCCAGAAACCTGCCGGCCGGACCGATACGTCTGCTGCGTAACCTTCGCTCCGGTATCCGTGAGATGAACATCAATCCGTTTACCGGACCGGTGTACGATCAGGACGGAAATCTGAAATGCGAAGACGGACAGGAACTGTCGGCCAAGGAAGCCGTGCAGATCGACTGGCTCGCGGAAAACATCGAAGGCTACATTCCGGACATCTCGGAACTGAAGGAAGAGGCCGTACAGCTGGTGAAATTACAGGGCGTAAAGGATCCGGAACATATTTAAAATACAAGGCACTAAGGGGGCAGCAGAATAGAAGATGCGCATCCTGACGATCGGGGACAAAGAATCGAAATCTCTCTGGGATTACTATCAGCCCGAGAAACTGGAAGGGATCGATCTGATCATATCGATCGGAGATCTGGACCCTGCCTATCTTTCGTTTTTGGCCACATTTACGCATGCACCGGTGTATTATGTGCATGGCAATCATGATGAAAAATATGAAAAAAAGCCGCCGCTGGGCTGTGAATGTCTGGACGACCGTATCATTGTTTATGAGGGTGTCCGCATCCTGGGGCTGGGCGGCAGTCTGCGCTACCGTCCCGGAATGTTCCAGTACGAACAGCATGAGATGGATGCCCGTGTGCGGAGAATGTTTTTTAACATCCAGGTGCACGGCGGGATCGATATCCTGGTGAGCCACGCGCCGGCGGAAAACATCGGCGACGGGAAAGACCGTCCGCATCAGGGATTCCGCGCATTGGCAAGAGTGCTGGATGAGTATCGCCCGAAGTATTATCTGCACGGGCATGTGCATCCCAATTATTCCAGGGAGTACACAAGACTCAAACGATACCGCGATACTCTGATCATCAACGGTTATGAGAGTTACATCTTTGAGTATGAGACGGAGTACGCAAAAGAGTTTCCGAAACTGGAACGAAAGCCGGGATACGATTTCACACCGGATTTTGTAAGAGAATACGCCAAGAAGAAGGCGGAAGAGGAAGCAAAAGCAAAGGCTTCCGAAAAGAACGAATAAAATAATAATGAAGAGGGGAAAGAACTATGAGTTGGGAAGATAATGTACGAAAAGTAGTTCCGTATACGCCGGGGGAGCAGCCGAAGTTTGATAAGATGGTAAAGCTCAATACCAATGAGTGCCCGTATCCGCCGGCACCGGGCGTACAGAAGATGCTGAAAGAAATGCCGTACCAGGACCTGCGTTTGTATCCGCAGGCGGATGCACGGATCCTGACCGATACCTTGGCAGAGTATTACAAAGTATCGCCGGAGCAGGTGTTTGTGGGCGTGGGCTCGGACGATGTCATCGCGATGGCATTTCTGACCTTTTTCCACAGCGGTAAGAAGATCCTGTTCCCGGATGTGACCTATTCCTTCTATCCGGTATGGGCGGATGTGTACGGTATCCCGTATGAGACCCAGCCGCTGGATGAAAACTTCCGTATGGTTGCAGCGGATTACAAAAAGGAAAACGGCGGTATCATCTTCCCAAATCCGAATGCACCGACCGGTGTGGAGGAGCCGTTGTCTCTGGTGGAAGAGATCATCCAGGCGAATCCCGACAGCGTGGTGATGGTGGATGAAGCCTATGTGGATTTCGGCGGAGAAAGCGCACTGCCGCTGGTGGATAAATACGAGAACCTGCTGGTGATCCGCACCTATTCCAAGTCCCGTGCACTGGCCGGACTGCGTGTGGGCTTTGCCATCGGTAATCCGAAGCTGATCAAGTATCTGAACGATGTGAAGTTCTCCGTGAACTCCTACACAATGAATATGCCGTCCCTGCTGCTCGGACGTGAAGCAGTGCTGGACGATGCGTATTTTAAGGATACCCTGGCAAAGGTGATCAAGACCCGCGAGTGGATGAAGACGGAACTGAAGCGCCTCGGATTTTCCTTCCCGGATTCCAAGAGCAATTTCGTCTTTGCGACACACAAGGACAAGTCGGCGGAAGAGATCTTTCTGTATTTAAGAAGCAAGCAGATCTTTGTGCGTTATTTCAAACTGCCCAGGATCGATAACTACCTGCGTATTTCCGTAGGTACGGACGAAGAGGCAAAAATACTGATCGATGCATTGGAGGAACTGCTCGGATGAAAGACTTTTTAGTACAGACTTTTGGCGGAAATATCGTAACACAGTATCTGAGCATTTTTATCGTATCTATGGTACCGCTGATCGAGCTGCGAGGTGCAGTGCCGATCGCACACATTTTCAGCAAGATGAATCCGGAGTTCAATCTGGTATTGGCCTATTGCATCATCGCAATCGGCAATATGCTCCCGGTCCCGATCATTTATTTCTTTGCCAGAAAGGTGTTGGAATGGGGAAAGGATAAGAAGGTGATCGGAGGATTCTTTACCTTCTGTCTGGAAAAAGGCCGCAAGGGCGGTTTGAAACTGCAGGAAAAAGCAGGCCGCGGATTGTACTTTGCCCTGTTTTTGTTTGTCGGTATCCCGCTGCCCGGAACCGGTGCGTGGACGGGAACCCTGGCAGCCAGCCTGCTGGAGATGGATTTTAAGAAGAGTATACTGGCCGTGATCTGCGGTGTGGCTTTGGCCGGCGTGATCATGGGTGTGGCGAGTGCTCTTGGCTTAATGGCGATTGTCGGATAAGAAGATGGATAGTTATACGGATTTTGCAGAAGTCTATGATATGCTGATGGATGATGTGCCCTACCGGGATTGGGCGGAGCGCATCATCCGTATTTTACATGAGAACGGGATCCACGACGGGCTGATCCTAGATCTGGGGTGCGGCACCGGAACCCTGACGGAACTGCTGGCGGAAGCCGGCTACGATATGATCGGTGTGGACCTCTCCCCGGAGATGCTGGATGTGGCAAACGCGAAAAAGGTGGAGAGCGGTCACGACATCCTCTACCTGTGTCAGGATATGCGGGAGTTTGAACTGTATGGTACCGTACGGGCGGTGATCTGTGTCTGCGACAGCATCAATTATATCTTAAACGAAGAAGAACTGACGCAGGTCTTTAGGCTGGTGAACAACTATCTGGATCCGGAAGGGCTGCTGATCCTGGATTTCAATACCGTGCACAAATACCGGGATGTGATCGGGAATACCGTGATCGCGGAAGATCGCGGGGAGTGCAGCTTCATCTGGGAAAATACCTGGCAGGAAGAAGAGCAGATTAACGAATACGACCTGGTGGTCTATGTGCAGGAGGAAGACGGCCGGTATCGCCGCTTCGACGAGACGCATCTGCAGCGCGGCTATATCGAAGCCCAGATGCAAAAAGCCATCACGGACGCCGGGATGGTCTACCTCGGCAGCAGTGACGCGGAAGCCGACGGCCCCATCACGGAGAAAACCGAACGCGGCTGGATATTGGCAAAAGAACACGGAAAGGCATAAGGGTCAGACAGGGGGACGGTTCTTGTTGTCTGACCGGAGACAGCTTGAGGGTGAAGTAGATGTTGATTGGTCAGACAAAAGAACCGTCCCCCTGTCTGACTTGGCGGTAGCTCACAGCTGCCGTTTTTTTATTGAAAATCCCCCCAAAAAACAGTAAAATAAAGGGTAGTTATTGATATTTAAGGAGGCTTATCATGCCATCAACAGAAATGATCCAAAAGGGTGAGATCTACGCTATTATTCCGGCGAGAGCGGGGAGCAAGGGCGTAAAGAATAAGAATATCCGCTGCGTGAAAGGGTATCCCCTGATCGCGTATGCGGCAGCAGCGGGAGCGCTGTGTCCGCAGGTTTCCAGAGTGCTGGTTTCGACGGATTCGGCGGATTATGCCAAGATTGCAAACTATTACGGAGCCGAGACACCGTTTCTGCGTCCGGCGGAGTTTGCAACGGATACTTCACCGGATATCGAATTTATGGAGCATGCGATCGGCTGGCTTGCGGAAAACGAAGGCAAGCTGCCGGAATTCTTTATGCATCTGCGTCCCACATCACCGCTGCGTGAGATGGATATCGTGAATGCGGCAGCAGAAAAAATGCTGGCGGATCCGGAGGCAACGAGCCTGCGTTCCGCTCATCCGCAGGTGTTTCCGCCGTACAAGATGTTCTGTGTGCGTGAAGACGGATATTATCGCAGCTTTGTAGACGGCATGACCATTGATGAAGCGAACAATCCGCGTCAGGATTTCTCACCGGTGTTTGTTCCGGACGGCTATGTGGATCTGCTGCGTACCGAGTTTATTATGAACAATCATCTGATGCACGGTAACAAGGTGATCTCCTATATCCTGGAGGAATCGGTCGACATCGATGCCAAGAAGGATCTGGAATATCTGGAGTTTTATATGGAGAATCGCGAGACGGAACTGCTGCGCTACCTGCGGGCCAATTACAAACCGCTGGACGAAGCAGGAATCGTTTGATACAGGGGAGAAGAATTTATGAAGATTTTGATGATCGGTCTGGGCAGCATCGGACAGCGGCATGTGCGCAATATCCGACAGGTACTGGGGGATGAGGCAGAACTGCTGGCCTATCGTGTGCGCGGTGCCAAGACCACCTTTACCGACAAACTGCAGATCCGGGAAGGCGTGGATCTGGAGCAGGAATACGGAATCACATCCTATACGAGTTTGGAAGAAGCGCTGGCGCAAAAACCGGAGATCGCGTTTATCACCAATATCACATCGAAGCATATGGAGTGTGCGCTGCAGGCGGCCAAGGCAGGATGTCATCTGCTGATCGAAAAACCGCTGGCATCGGATATGGAAGGTGTGGAAGAGCTGAAGGCACTGGTTGCGGAAAAGAAACTGTCCGTATTTATGGGCTTTCAGAACCGTTACCATCCGTGCGTGGAAGTGATGAAGGAAACCGTGGAAAGCGGTATGCTGGGAAAGATCGTTTATGTAGAAGCGGAGTTTTCCGAGCGACTGACTACGATGCATCGTTATGAGGATTACCGCGGCACCTATATGGCGCAGAGTGTGATGGGCGGCGGTCCGGTGCTGAATCTGCAGATGCACGATCTGGATATCCTGCAGTGGATCTTTGGTGTGCCGCAGAGCGTAACTGCAGTGCTGCAGAAGCAGAGCGGTCTGGAGATCGATGTGGAGGAAAGCGCATCGGCCGTATTCCGTTGCGGCGAAGGGGAGAAGAGTTTTCCTATCTATACCCATACGGACTTTTTGCAGTACCCGCCGGTACATCGTTTCAAGATCGTCGGTGACGGCGGACGGCTGGAGGCAGACTTAAACAGTACCGAGTATGCGATCTGGCTGGGCGATGAGCGGATCAAGTCCGGAGAGTTTCCGGAGTTTGCCAGAAACGGAATGTTCATACAGGAACTGGAAGATTTTCTTGCAGCGATACGCAACGGCCGCGAGGTGAAGATCGGATTGCAGAACGGTATCGATACCCTGCGTATGGCAATGGCGATCAAGAAAGCGGATGCGGAAAAGAGAGAAGTGGCATTAAGTGAGATCGGATGAGATCGCACGAAGAATATTAAGATCGATAAAAACAGCGGAGGAAGTTTTGTAATGGCAAAGAAGATTTATACAAGTCGTTTTGAGATCACCGGTAAGGTATGTATCGTGACCGGTGGCGGCGGCCTGATCGGTATGAAGCATGCGGAAGCCATCGTGGAAGGCGGCGGTATCCCGGTGCTTTTGGATATCGTGCAGGCAGGAATGGATCGCGTATCCAACGGATTGAAAGAAGAGTACGGCGATGATATCACGGTGGAAACTTTTGTGACCGATATCACGGACCGCGGCGCACTGGAAAAGGTACGCGACATCCTGATGGAAAAATACGGACACATCGATGTGCTGATCAATAACGCGGCAAACAACCCGAAGGTGGAGGGCGGTTCCCAAAACCTGGGCGCCATCCGTTTCCACAATTTCCCGGTGGATATGTGGGATCAGGACATTGCGGTAGGTCTGACCGGTGCAATGCTCTGTGCGCAGGTATTCGGAGAAGTGATGGAAAAACAAAAGAGCGGTGTGGTGCTCAACATTTCTTCGGATTACGGTCTGATCTCGCCGGACCAGCGTATCTATCGCAAGGAAGGATTGCCGGAAGAAGAGCAGATCGTAAAACCGGTATCGTACAGTGTGGTAAAACATGGCCTGATCGGTCTGACCAAGTATCTGGCTGTTTATTGGGCGGAAAAAGGCATCCGCGTAAATACTCTGTGTCCGGCCAGCCTGGAAAACGGACAGGATCCGGAGTTTCAGGAAAAGATCAGCAAGCTGATCCCGCTTGGCCGTATGAGCCGCCCGGATGAATATGTCTGCACCATCCTGTATATGATCTCGGACGCAGCAACCTATATGACCGGCGCAACTGTAGTATTGGACGGCGGAAGAACGATCTGGTAGAAAACATTACCGGATGTTTCCGTCAACAAGGATTATTTGTTAAGGGGGAAAAATAAATGCCACCCAGCAGACACAGCAGTTCACATCACAGCAGCAGCAGTAGCCGCAGCCACAGCTCGCACAGTTCCTCACATCGTTCGAGCAGCAGCAGCCGCAGTCATTCCAGCCATTCGTCGAGCCACCACAGCTCGTCCTATTCGTCATCGCGTGGCTCCTCGCTGTTTTCTTCGCGGAGCAATCATCGGAGCAGTTATACGCCGGTAAGACGAACGCGTACTTCGCAGCCGTACGGATGGAACGATGTGGAGCATGGCACAGTCAGCCATTTCCATTGTTCATCACACGACTATGATTATTATCCGCAGAGTTGGACGGCGGGAGACGGCCGGCATTTTGAAGAAGGCTATTATGACGAGAACGGTCGCCATTACAACAATATGATCATGGCCGGCGGTACGACGATGCTGAAATGTGATTATTGCGGAAATCGTATGGTGTATCAATGGCAGGAAGGTGCGCTGCCGACATGTGATAAATGCGGTGCGCAGTTCCAGGTGGATATCACGGACAAGCAGGAACCGGAAGCAGCCTATGGAGGATATTCCGGGGGAAGTACCGGTGGATTGAGCCGGACATTGAAAAGAATCCTTGTTCTCGTGGGCGTCATCATAGCACTTCAGGTATTTGGTGCGATTTTATTAATGATCCTTGGGCCGGGATTGATGCAGCGTTACGAGCAGGATCCGGTCGATCCGGGAAAATCCGTATACTCGGAGACGAATGAGATCTATGTAAAAGAGATCGGCAGGACCTGTGTTTTGGATGGCACGGACTGGTACGACAGTACATCGGATTGCTGGTTTTATTTTTACGACGGTCAGTGGCAGTACTGGTATGAAGGGATATCGTCCGACTACGGTGATTACGGCTGGATGGAGTACGATATGGGAGAAAAGGCCTGGTATATCGAAATCTCTGACGGCAATTGGGTACACTTGTCCGGCAGCTATGATACTTCGAGACTCTGGCATATGACCGATGAATATGTGAACGCATACGAATAGTTTGATGGAGGCGGGAATGGATAACTTTGACCGTTCGGAAAACGAGATTGCGGAAGAGCAGGTTTACGGTATTGTAAAAGTGGACGAGCAGGGGCGGATCACTTTGCCGAAGGGTGCTCGAAAAGATTATGAGATACAGCCCGGCGAGCGCCTGGTGGTACTGCGCAACGAAGTAGATGAACTGGTGCTCGTCAAAGCGGAACTGTTTTCGGAAGAGTAGGGATACAATGTTTTTCGAGAAGGGGTTTCTATGGTACTGTACTATTCAGCAACGGGGAATACGGAATTTATTGCAAAACAGATTGCTGACCGCCTGGACGATCAGTGCGTGAATCTGCTGGAGCGGATACGAACGGGCGATATGACACCGATCCGTTCACGCAAGCCGTTTGTGATCTGTTCCCCGATCTATGTGTGCGAAATGCCGAAGTTTCTTGCAGAATATCTGGAGCAGGTAAAACTTACGGGTAATCGCAAAGTGTATTTTGTCTTTACCAGCGGCGGTTATGCCGGGATCGGCGGAGCGCTGGCAAAACGTCTGGTGAAGAAAAAAGAAAAAGTATATATGGGACACGCGGAATTCAAGATGCCCAGAAATTATCTGCTGAGCGAACGATATCCGATGTTGTCTGCGGAAGAAAATAAAGCGCGCATACAGTCTTCGTATGAGCGGATCCCGGATGTTGTGGAGCGGATCCGAAACCGAAGACGTCTGCGCGCAAAGCATATCTTCTTGTTGGAATTGTTGGTCACACTTCCTTTTCATCCGGTATGGACAAAATATATGCATACGGCAAGGCCGTTCCATGCAACAAATAAATGCGTCGGCTGCGGAAAGTGCGAGCGCATGTGTCCGCTCAATAATATTGTGATGCTGTATAACAAACCTGCATGGAAACAAAACTGTGCGCATTGTATGGCATGCATAGAAAACTGTCCGGTGGACGCGATCGAATACGGTGAGCGTACGCAGGGGATGGAGAGGTATCGCATTAGCAAGTATATTAAACGCTTCACGGGGGACCTGGAGTGGAAAGATAAAAAATAAGAATTCAAAATCTGAAAGGGGGACAGAGAAATGAAGGCATTATTTATCGGGGGAACCGGCACCATCAGTATGGGAATCATCAAACGACTTGCGCAGGATCCGCAGTGGGAAGTGTATCTGCTGAACCGCGGAAATCGTAAGGATGAGGTGCCGGAAAATATTCATCAGATCACAGCAGACATTCATAATGAGGCGGATGTTTTGCAGAAACTGGATGGAATGAAGTTTGATGTGGTAAGTGATTTTATCGCATTTGATGTGAATGCGGTAGAGCGTGATTACCGCTTGTTCCGTGGAAAGACAGATCAGTACATCTTTATCAGTTCCGCATCGGCATATAATAAGCCGGCCGCAGGCTATGTGATCACGGAAGGAACGACACTCGCCAATCCGTATTGGGAGTATTCGAGAAACAAGATCGCCTGCGAAGAATTCTTAATGAAAAAATATCGTGAAGAAGGATTCCCTGTTACCATCGTAAGACCGTCACATACCTATGACGAGCGAAACATTCCGTTAGGTGTACACGGCGATAAAGGCTTTTATCAGGTGATCCGCCGGATGCAGCAGGGCAAGCCGGTGATCATTCAGGGGGACGGATCTTCCCTGTGGACTCTGACCTTCAACAGTGACTTTGCGATCGGCTACACCGGACTGATGGGCAATCGCCATGCCATCGGCGAAGCATTCCAGATCACCGGAGACGAAACGCTTACTTGGGATCAGATCTATCGGACCATCGCGGATGCTCTGGGCGTGGAACTCAAAGCATGCCATGTCGCAAGTGATTTCCTGAGCAAAGTGGGCGCATCTTACGGTTACGATTTTGCCGGCAGTCTGCTCGGTGATAAATCGGTCTCCGTCGTATTTGATAACAGCAAATTGAAACGACTGGTTCCGCAGATGACCACCAATATCCCGTTCCATAAAGGCGTACGCATCGCATTGGATTATGTACTGTCGCATCCGGACCGCTACGAAGAAGATCCGGAATTTGATGCCTTCTGCGATAAAGTGATCGAAGGTATGGAGAGATTGGAAGGGGAACTGAAAAAATAGAAAACCATCAAAATGATGGTAAAAATGGTCTGAAAAACCATTAAAATGATGGTTTTTAAAGAAAATGTATATTATGATTAAAAATCCGGAGTCTTGACTCCGGATTTTTTGATCTAAAAGTGAAAAATCAAAAACTTCAAACAGAATGACAAAATATGTCGTTCTGTTTTTTTACAATGTTCTTATAAGGAACGGTAATACGGATACCGCTAACAAAAATAGAATTTAAATGAATTCAAAGACTAAGCGCAAGGGAATAAAGAGATGAAGATGATATTGTAAATTTCTGCTATAGTGACACGTGATACTGATGGTAAAAATGTGCACAAATCTCATTAGATATATTTGAATAATTGTACAGATTGCACATATTTATTTTATTTGATAGACTATTTATAATATTTTTTATATATACCAAAATAATGATTATAATGTAAATGTAAAGTAAATTATATTTGGTACGGCGCTCTTTTTGAATTCTTATTTTATGATAATATGCTGCCATTACTTTGGCGGTTTTATACACCTTTTATACACTTATTATGATGGCTTTTCAAATGGTATTTTCCGTAAATAGTGTCCTTCTATACGGATATAGTGGGCAGTGTTGGAAAACACAATTGCCAGGGAAAAGTGGGGTTAAGGATGGCCGAGAATGAAAATACAGGAAAAATCGATCGCTGTTTGGAAATATATGCCAGGTTGTCGGCTGGCGAAATAATCCGTAAGGCAGACTTGACGAGTCGATTCGGCGTGAATGAAAGAAGTATCGACCGAGACATCGAATCAGTGCGACATTTTCTGGAAGAACGATTTGTTTCAACCGGCGAACAAATGGAAATTGTATATGACCGGCCTTTAAAAGGATATCGTTTGGAAACTAAAAAGTCTAATGCTCTCAGCAGAAGCGAGATTCTTGCGGTTTGCAAGATCCTGCTGGAAAGCAGAGCATTTTCCAAAAAGAGAATGCACGGAATCTTACAGAAACTGGTGAACACATGCACCCCAAGCGAAAGCAAAGCGCTGGTTTTGGATCTGATTCTGAATGAAGAGTTTCATTATATCGAACCAAGGCACAAATCGGATTTCTTGAATCAGTTATGGGATCTCGGAATCGCAATTAAAGAGCATCGATATATAGAAGTGGATTATTTGCGCCTCAAGGATCGGAAGGTTGTAAAACGAAAGCTGCAGCCGGTAGCAATTCTTTTTTCTGAATATTATTTTTATCTTACGGCTTTTATCGAAGATAAAGAAGTCCGTAAAGATTTTGATGTGATCGAAGACAGTTTCCCAACAATTTATCGAATAGACAGAATTCGAAAATTCAAGACCTTGGAAGAACAGTTCTATACACCCTATAAAAATCGCTTTCAGGAGGGCGAGTTCCGTAAGCGCGTGCAATTTATGTATGGTGGCAAACTAAGGCGGATTAAGTTTGTTTATAGCGGATTGGATGTTGATGCAGTTCTTGATCGTCTGCCTACGGCAGAGATACTACAACAAAAAGGAAACGAATATATTATCAAAGCCGAGGTCTTTGGGGATGGCATTGATATGTGGCTTCGAAGCCAGGGAAATAATATAAAACCAATTGAATATTTATGAAGGAGGATTTGGACATGGCAAAGGCGTATTTACAGATGAAATATCACCCGGCAAAGAAAGAGGTGGAATTCCGGAGATTTGAAAACAGCAAAGAACAGGCCATTCGTGGGGGAAGACTTAAGCGTTATATGGATAAAAAAGGTTTATTTGTCTTGCAGGATCACGGAAATGAATTTTTCAGAGATATTGCTAGGGCATTTGATTCAGTGAAAACCCTTGAAATGCAGGTCATTACAACAAAAATAGATTACGAGGATCTTGAGCAAATGATTGAGTATTACAATACAGATCCGGAGACACAATGTAAGATCACTACAACTCTATTGGCAGAACTTCCGGATATGAATCAGACTTTTAAGGAAGTGGCGAAATTTGGTGAGCAGGCGGTTGGGATATTAGAGGCACACAGAAGCAAGCTTTTTGATATTAAAAGCATTTCGCGGGAATCTGTGAAACGCAGTGCCGAGAGTTATGCAGCACAGATTGATGAAGAAGCCAAAAATATAAAGGAAAAAATCGAAAGCATGAGTGATAATAAGGTTAGCTTATGCTTTACAGGAGTGTATAGCGCTGGCAAATCTGCCCTGATCAACGCTATGCTTGGATATCGTATTCTTCCAGAAAAGATTACATCTGAAACTGCAAAGATGTTTCAAATCAGCAGCCCTAAGGAGGGTGAATCTGTCAAAATTATCTTTGATATTGATAATGTAAAGACGGTACTGGAATGGGATGAGAAGAAAAAAACACTGGAATTCAAGGAAGGCCCACATGAAAATGATGAGCGTGCTCAGATTCAGGATCTTCTTAATGGCTTAAAAGATGAAAATAAGTCGAGACATGAGCAAATATCTACCGTATTGGCTTTTCTAAATGATATGGATGCTGTATCTCATGATATTGAGATTATCTTCCCTATTCCGTTAGATAGTGATGCTGTTCAATTTACAATCTATGATACTCCTGGGACGGATTCAAATTATATTGAGCATCAGGAGGTTCTTTTGAATGCGCTTTCTGAGCAGACACAGTCTATTCTGATTTTTGTAGCTGCTCCTAATAAAACGGAGGGAACAGGAAACAATGCTTTACTGAAGTATTTGAAGGAGGCCGAGTCAAAGGATAGCAAAACAAGCATTGACTTGGGGCGATCTTTATTTGTAATCAATTGGTCTGATAGTATTGATTCGGATGAAAGAGAAGACTTGCAGTGCGAAGAAATCAAATATATGAGGAAGGGAGAGGGGGATAAGCATGTCCTTGATTTTTCAATAAAGCTTTCGGATAAGAAGTTGTTCTTTACGTCTGCCAAAATGGCATATGCAGCAAAAGCAAAGAAAAATGGCGTTGCGTCGCCAAAAGAGGAATCAGTTTTCAAGCGCGGCTTGGATTCTATGCAGGACGAATTTGCCGGATATGTATATAGACAGAATCGTTGTGCAACGTCGGAATTTGCTACTGAAAAAATGCATTCACAGTGCGAGGAAGCCCTTGATAGTGCAAGAAAAGCACAAGATGATGCGAAAGTCTTGGAGATTTGCAGTGGTATTTATGCACTTGAAAGGGAAATTCTTCAGTATGGGGAAAAATATGCTTCAGCAGTTAAGGCCTATGCAATAATAGACAGCGTGAATAAGGCTCTCTCAAAGCTGAGTAACCGTGCGAATTCTTTGAAGGAAAGCAATCAAGAAGATATAAATAGAATTCAAAAAAATATTGATGAATTAAGGGCAACAATTAATAGTGCTATTGAGGAAGAGTACAATAATAAGGCCGTACCGGAAAATGCCGCTTTACCAGAAGAAATATTAAAACGCTTAAAATTAGACGAAGCAACCTTGCAAGAGACCATTGTTGGAAATGTGCAGAATTACATGGACGAAGAACTGAAAGGATGGTTTTTTGGACATGGCAAAGTCAAATTTAAGAAAAGTGATAATGACAAAATAAGAACAAAGTCCAATACGGTCATTGGAGCATATACAACCGATTTCTTGAAAAACAGGCAGACTATATTAGCAGGAGAAAGAGACGATTTCTTGGAAAAAGTCAAAGCCAAGATAATGGAGAATGGCGAAATCAGTGATGCTGCTAAAAGATTCTTCCTTGATGTGCCGGCTCCGAAGGTTCCAGATCCGGAAAAAGTTAAGGATCTAGGGGATATTTATGAAGAACATAAATATACCGAGGGTATATGGATTTTTGAGAAAGATTATCTTGATAAGTCTGGCTTTATGAGAGCTGTTAAAGAAATCCTTCTGGGGATAGTAGAAAAGCTCGGAAAGAACTATCGAAAAGATTATAGGGATTCCTTAGAAACTATACTAATGCAGATTAAGAGTAATTTTGGCACCAACCTTGAAACATACTCTCTAAATATGAAGGCACTTATCGAAAATAGGGACGCCATGATGGAACTTGGACAAAGAGTATTTGATGTAGCAGAAGCACTAAGGGTTTGCGAGAAAGAGCTTAATGACATTATCTGGAGGGAGGTACAGTAATGAGCAATATTGAGAAGTATATAAGCGATGGAGAAGTTCAACGGACAAAGATAGCATTAGATGTTGCCGACGGTAGTGTTTCCACCTCGGAGATACGAGAAATATGTGCTGATCCAAGGATTAAGAATGCTTTTGTTGGCACATCATATAACAAAAAGCGTTCAAAGGAAGCGTGGGATGACTCGTATTTGGATCAGGTTGTTTGTGCAGCCGCTGCGGAAAGCTTTAATCAGGATTACCTTCTCTATCTTGCAGAGGTTAGTGAGTATACTCGAAGTAAAAAGCCAAGTAATAATGTAAAAATGATAGTGGGAATAGTGGCGGCAGTGGCGATCGTTGCGGTGATTATTGGCATAGTGATATGGAAGGTCAGTAATACTGGACAATAAGGACGGTGGTTTTTATGATACCTAATGAGAAGGATTTATTAGATAACCTGGGCAAAATTGCATATACGCTTGATAAAGCCTATATTTCTCGTCTCAATAGTGATTATGGGGTATGGTATTTTGATGAAAAATATAACAAGGAAGGTACCATATCATATAAGAGCAATATTAGGGCGGTAAAGGTTAATCGATGGGTATTCAACAAAGAAGAAAAGCCCGGAGATTGCTTTAAAAATGTTTTAAGTGCGTTTGCTGATGGTGATCATACTCTTGCTATGGTCGTAACACGGTGTGTCGATAAAGCAGAGATGTATTTTGTTATAAAAAATGAAGGTGCCGGTCGTAATGAACAGAGTGCAGATAATCTAGACCTTTTAGAAGGTGTTTTGAAAGGCAATTTTCCAGGAAGTAAGATAGAAAAACTGAGTTTTGAAACGGAAGATGATGAAGGTAATGAAATGATTCCTGACTGCTTTTCTTTCGGTGACAGAGAATCAGTGGCGGTGCTTTCAAATACTCCTTCAGAGTATTCAGAGGATTATTTGACGCAAGGAATTGATAAACTGTTAGAGGGAATTGTGCCTGAGAGTCCGGATGAGGAGTACTCTGTTGTTTTTCTTGCTGAATCAATGTCACAAGAGAATTTACGCGATATATTGTCTGGATATGAAGAAATAGCAACAGCTATTGCACCATTTGCTACGTATCAGTTTCAGGTGGGTGAAGGTAAAACAAAAACTACTGGAGAAATGCACTCAATAGCAAGTACGAAAAGCATTAGTGAGTCAGTGTTTAAGACCCACTCTGTAAATGTTGGCATAAATGGAAATATTAACAGAAGCAAGAGTAAGGGAATGTCTGTAAATGCTGCAGACATTGCTTCTGGAGTGGGTTCTGTTTTGGGGGGACTCGCAGGAGGATTTATAGGCGGACCGGCAGGAGCAGCCATAGGAGCGAAGCTTGGTTCGGCAGCGGGATCCTTGGCACCGACTTTGAATAAGAGCCAACAAAAGGGTTGGGGAGTTGGCGGTCATGTTGGTTATGGATATAGTTGGGGAAATTCCAAAACTGTTTCTAACGGAAAAACAGAAACGGAAGGAACCAGCAGTAGTATTTCTATAAATGCTTCCGAGAATACAAGCTATACATATAAATCATATATGGTTCTGAATTTACTTCAAAAGCTCGAAGAGACGATGAAGAGAGTTACTCAGAGTCAGTCTACAGGTTTATGGAAGTTTTCATCGTATGTTATGGCAAAGAATTCTGCAACAAGCATAAATGTTGCTAATTATCTCAAAGGTTTGACACAGGGTAAAGATTCATATATTGAGCCATCAATAGTGCAAGAATGGTCAGATAAGGATGGCCAGGATACATCTGAGTTTAAAGAGATAAGGAAGTATTTATCACATTTTTGCCATCCTTTATTTGTAACAGTATCTGATAACAATGATAACGGAATGATGGTGACACCGACATCATATATTTCAACAGATGATATAGGATATGTGATTTCATTTCCGCAAAAATCAATTCAAGGACTACCAACCTTGGAGGGAGTGCAGTTTGGAAGAGAACCTCATTCTTTATTGGATATTACTGAAGATTTGGAAATAGGTGTTGGATACCATATGCACCAAAAGATTGCTTCCACTAAAATAAATCTATCAAAAGAGGAATTGACGAAGCATACCTTTATTACTGGTTCAACGGGTTCTGGAAAATCAAATACAATATACAAATTGTTAGATTCGTTAGAAAAACAAAATGCCCATTATCTAGTTATTGAACCTGCAAAGGGAGAATATAAGGATGTTTTGGGTAAAAAGGAAAATGTGGTTGTTTATGGTACTAATCCGCTAATAGAGGATGTTGAATTACTAAGGATTAATCCGTTTAGATTTCCGAAGAGTGTCCATGTGTTGGAACACATGGATCGCATAGTGGAAATATTTAATGTATGTTGGCCTATGTATGCTGCTATGCCGGCAATACTTAAGGATTCCGTTGAGAGAGCTTATATTGCTTCCGGATGGGATTTGGAAACATCGGAGAATATGTACTCTACTGACTTGTTCCCTTCTTTTGCAGATGTAACAAAGCAGGTGAAACTTGTTTTAAAAGAAAGTGATTATTCTGACGACAATAAAGGAGATTATACAGGATCCCTAGTAACAAGATTGAAATCTCTTACGAATGGGATAAATGGTCTGATTTTAACCAATGATGATCTGGCAGATGAAGAACTGTTTGATAGGAATGTTATTGTTGACCTGAGCAGGGTAGGCTCTTCTGAGACAAAATCATTACTGATGGGGCTTTTGGTGTTAAAACTTCAAGAGCACAGAATGGATCAGCGGGCAACAAAAAAAGATTTGAATTCAAATTTAAAGCATATTACCGTTTTGGAAGAGGCACATAATTTGCTTAGGAGAACATCCACAGAGCAATCTGGTGAAGGATCAAATCTGCTTGGTAAATCTGTGGAAATGCTATCTAATTCGATAGCTGAAATGCGTACTTATGGTGAAGGTTTTATAATAACTGATCAATCACCTGGGCTACTTGATATGTCAGTTATTAGAAATACTAATACCAAAATAATCATGCGCTTACCAGATTATTCAGACAGACTATTAGTTGGTAAGTCGGCAGGATTATCTGACAATCAGATCAATGAATTGTCGCGTATTGAAAGAGGAGTTGCTGCCATCACTCAGAGTGATTGGTTGGAGCCAGTTCTTTGCATGATTGACAAGTACGAACCTGATATGAGTGTTCAGAGGATAACAAATCATACAAAACATGATGTACGTGAAAAAAGAGCTGTGGTCAAGCAATCGTTATTAGAATGTATAATGCGCAAGGAAATATACCGGAAGGGTGACAGGGTAGATATCCAGGCTCTTAGAGAAGAAGTTATCAAATCCAACATGGATACGGCTATTAAATGTGATTTTTTGGAATATATTGGTTCAAATGATAAGGAATCAATACAGAAGTTGAGACAATTGGTCTTCGATTTCTTTGATGCTGAGAAGGCAATGGATAAATCACGTCGTTATGCTGATATTAAGGAATGGTCTCGCGCTGTTGTAGAAGAATTGAATCCCTCTGTAAAAGGATACTCGAATCAGCAGGTAAATTTATTGCTTTCACTGCTGATAAATGAAAAAGCAATACGTGATATTGAATATCGAGATTTGTTTAATAGGTTTACCGAGATTTTCATAAAAGAAAGGAGGGTATTTTAATGAGCGAAGTTAATGGATACCAGGAAATGCATCCAATGGAACTTGGCGTACCCGAGAAGGAAGATGAGTTCAAGGTCATAAAGCCAGAAGGTGGAATGACCTTTCGAGATTCACAAAAGTACTGGGATAGTTTTTTTGATTCGGACATAGAAGAAAATGAATATTTTAGTACATATGATGAAAGGTTAAAGCAAACGCCGAAAGAGGATAGTGATCGAGGTGAATGGGAAGGTGAGCGTGGAGAATCAAAATTTATTCCAAATGATCCGGAGATAAAGGAAATATTGGAAAAGTACGGTCTAGATGGAATCGCATATAAGGATGCTGTGCCGGACTTTTCGGATGTATCAGAAGCAACCGTTGAAATAGATAACATGACGGAAAATCGAGCTGAGAATTTCAAACAATGTGATGAAAAATGCGCAGAACTGTGGAACAAGGAGGCACGCGACGGAAGAACTGATTGGACAGCTCGAGATGTGGCTCAATGGAGAAAAGAGAACGGTTATACGTGGCATGAGAAAAATGATATGAAAACATGTGACCTTATTCCGACGAAAATAAATGACTATTTTGGACATCTTGGCGGAGTTTCCGAATGCAGGAAACGAGATGCATCGAATGATGGAGGTGACTTTGATGAATAAAATAAAATTGATGATGTGGGGGAGAAAATTCGATCTTGATATTACATTTGACTGCTATAGCAATGAAAAGGTGCTTGAATCACAAAAACAGGCTATTCAGAAGTTTTCTGAAATGTCTGATGTGATCGATAAATCCCTAGAAAAGGTTAAGGCATATTGTTTGTCAAATAACAAAGAGGATATTGGCGTCGAGTCAATAGAAAATATTTTCAAGTATGTTGCTCCTAAGTATCTGTTTGTTCCGAGAGATGAAAACAATCAAATCGTTGCAATAATGTGCAATTATAAATACGATCCGGAAAGCGGAATGGCTATTGTTTTTGAAAATGGAAATTTTAAAGAAATCGGGAAACAGGAGATCATATTATAGGTAATGTAAATAGAAAGGCGATCCATTAAAGAAAATAGGTTGAGTGTAAGAAACTAAAATGTATTAAAACAGCACAATGGTTAATTTTTTGAAAACACGAATAAATTTAAATATCCCATAGTGGATACTGAATTTTTTTAGAGCGACAATATGTGTCGCTCTTTTTTTGTATTCTTAATTCATGGAAGGAGGCTGAGATGGATACTAATGGAATAATTTAAAGATATAATATTTTAGATAAAAACGATGTATTAACTTTATTGATTTATTTGGGCTATCTTGCATATGATGCGAAGAACCGGAAAGATCGAATCTCGAACAACGAGATAAGAACAGGATTCCAACAGGCAATACATAGATTGGCTAACGAAAAAAATGGATGGGATTGCAAGAAAGAGAGAAAATGATTTGATGATATAAACAGCAGACAGAAAGGAAGGTACGATTATGAGCGTAGTTGCAGCAAGAGTTTATGATGACAGGATCGAAGTAGCAGCGGACAGCATCTGTGTCCGCGGCTGGAGTAAGATGAACAGCGCTGAGAAAAAGCATACGAAGCTGTTCCGGTTTAAGGATCTTGTGGTAGGTGGTGTCGGAAAGAGTGAGGAAATCAGCTTATTCCAGCGATATATGAAAAGCCACATGATTAAAGAAATGAATGAGGATGGCATTTTAGATTTTCTGATCGAGTTCAAGCGCTGGAAGAAAGATTTTTGCGGGGATGACGAGATCGAGAACAGATATATCCTTGCGTCCAAGGGGCAGTGTTATTCTACGAACGGATTTTTCGTTTTTTGCGTGAATGACTATTATGCCATCGGTATATTGAAGTGGATTATCTACGCTTGAAAGATCGAAAAGTTGTAAAACGAAAACTGCAGCCGGTAGCGATCCTGTTTTCGGAATATTATTTTTATCTTACAGCATTTATTGAGGATAAAGAGGTTCGGAAAGATTTTGATGTAATAGAAGATAGTTTTCCTACAATATATCGAATAGACAGGATCAAAAAGATTAAAATATTGGATGCGAAGAACCAGAAAGCTTGAATCCAGAACAACGAGATAAGAGCAGGATTTCTACGGGCGATATATAGATTGACTAATGAAAATATTAATATGCGATTGCAAGAGAGAAAATAATTTGATGATATAAAAAAGACGACAGAAAGGAAGGGCGATTATGAGCGTAGTTGCAGCAAGAGTTTATGATGACAGGATCGAAGTAGCAGCGGACAGCATCTGTGTCCGCGGCTGGAGTAAGATGAACAGCGCTGAGAAAAAGCATACGAAGCTGTTCCGGTTTAAGGATCTTGTGGTAGGTGGTGTCGGAAAGAGTGAGGAAATCAGCTTATTCCAGCGATATATGAAAAGCCACATGATTAAAGAAATGAATGAGGATGGCATTTTAGATTTTCTGATCGAGTTCAAGCGCTGGAAGAAAGATTTTTGCGGGGATGACGAGATCGAGAACAGATATATCCTTGCGTCCAAGGGGCAGTGTTATTCTACGAACGGATTTTTCGTTTTTCGCGTGAATGACTATTATGCCATCGGAGCAGGCGATGATTTTGCGCGTGGAGCAATGTATATGGGAGCTACACCGGAACAGGCAGTGAAGGTTGCGTGTGATTTGTGCGTTTATGTTAGCGAACCGATCGTGAAAGAGATCGTTCCGATCAATGAGGATTCCGGTCAGGGAGCAGATGTGGGAGAGGACAATGAGTGAAGATATCTATAAAACGCATTATCGGCATTGGCAACGCTTTATGCGATTTTACAATGTGTATATATACATAGTTGCCGGCGTGACGATCTTGATTGGCGGGGCTGTCCTTATAGCAGGAAGATATGCTGATCCATTTGCGATTATGGAGCCGCTGGAGCAGTTTTTCTTCTTGCTGGGGACAGAATGGCTGCTTTTGGCAACATTGGTATATTGGTTAAGGGCGCGCCGTTATGCGATATGGCTATATAAAAGCGGTGTGCCCGGAACAGAGATCTATCGACAGCAGTATCTGGATTATAGAAGGAGAAAGTTTCGACAGAGATTGATAGTGACAGCACTTACGAATAAAGAGAAGACTCTGGAAATGAGAATTCGTTGCGCTGTCTTTTCGGCTACTATGCCATTAGAATATGACGAGAATGAGGAAAGGATCGTGGTGAATGGCATAATTATTGATAAAAAATGATGGGCTGACACAAGATATTGGTTTTTCAAAAAACTTCTTTACATCTCTGTAAAAGTGTGATAGTTTATATCTCGCATTTCTGGAGAACACATCAGGATATTTCATCCGATTTTTCCGAGAATTGTACTTGTAACCTATGTGACGCGATTGTATAATGAAAGGAGAGCGCGGATGGAACAGATTACCCGCAACAACAAAGACAGATTGTTTTGCTTTATTTTCGGCAGAGCAGAGAACAAGAGATGGACATTGTCGCTGTATAATGCAGTCAACGGGACGGATTATACGGATCCGGATGATGTGGATATTACGACAATGGAAGATGTCATCTACATGGGGATGAAGAATGATGTGTCATTCCTGATCAATTTTGAACTAAACCTTTATGAACAGCAGAGTACCTATAATCCCAATATGCCGGTACGGCAACTGATTTATCTTGCCAGGCATTATGAGAAGTATATTAAGCGTACGAAGCAGAATCTATACGGCGCAAAACGGATGATATTGCCGGTTCCGAAATTGGTCACCTTTTATAATGGGACCCGGGAGATAACGGATCAGGAATTGAAACTGAGTGATTCTTTTCCGGAGGGGAGCTGCGCGAAGGAATCAGATGTAGAAGTTACAGTTCATTTATATAAGATTACTTCCGGTGAAAATACGGGACTGTTGAAAAATTGTAAGCCGCTGGAAGAATATTCGTGGTTTGTGGAAGAAACCAGGAAAAATCAGAAAACGATGGAATTGTCGGAAGCGGTAGACAAAACAATTCAGGATATGCCGGACGATTTTGAAATCAAGGAATATTTAGTGGGGCATCAGGCGGAGGTGAAAGATATGTGCTTGACAGAGTATAATGAAGCCGAAACAATGGAGATGTTCAGGGAAGAAGGTAGAGAAGAAGGCAGGGAAGAAGGCGAAGAAAACAGATTGATCCGACAGGTCTGCCGTAAGCTTCGTAAGGGGCAGGATTATGTGGAAATTGCCGAGGATCTTGTTGAAGACGAGACACATATCAAGGCGATTTGCGATGTTGCCGAAAAATATGCGCCGGATTACAATGAGGAGCAGGTAATTGCGCAACTCAGGTCTGAGGTGTTGATATAAGTCCGGAAGCGAAGGAGGCCTATATGACATATGGTGATTTGCTGGATGAAGAACGAATGGCGGGGATGAGGCAAAGAAGGGTTGAAGATATTCTTGAATTGTTGGAAGATCTTGGACCCATTCCGGCTGTTTTGCCTGAGAGGCTTGGTGAGATTCATAACGATCAGGAATTGAGTCGCCTTCATAAATTGGCGGCAAAGGTACAGAGCGTGGATGCGTTTATGCAGGCGTTGCCTCAAGAGAATGTTTTGGTATAAATGAGACGGGATTGATGGGGCAAGCAGAAGGGGAACGACATGTTGCTGACAGAGTATAATGAAGCCGAAACAATGGAGATGTTCAGGGAAGAAGGTAGAGAAGAAGGCAGGGAAGAAGGCGAAGAAAACCGATTGATTCGACAGGTCTGCCGCAAGCTTCGTAAGGGGCAGGATTATGTGGAGATTGCCGAGGATCTTGTTGAAGATGAGGCTCATATCAAGGCGATTTGTGATGCGGCCGAAAAATATGCGCCGGATTACAATGAGGAACTGGTAATTGCGGATTATCGGCCTGCGGTGTTGGTATAAAGTTTTAAACCACGAGGTGTTCTCGTGGTTTTTGCGATAGGAAAGGAGAAAGAAAATGGCATTTGATCACAGAGCATATGTTCACGAGTCGGATAAGGCGGCGCTGAATGCGCTGAAATCGATTCCGGGATTTAAGCAGTTGGTAAAAGGGTTTATGAAGATATTCAGCGAACGCCAGTATCGGATCGTAAACCTGTCGAGCCATATCAGGATCTCGGAGAAGCAGTTCCCGCAGTATTATGAGATGCTGCCGCCAATCTGCGAAAAACTGGGGATCGAAGTGCCGGATCTGTATCTGGAACTGAATGACAATCCGAATGCGCTGACTGCCGGCGATGAAAAACCGTTTATCGTGATGACCTCCGGTCTGATCAATAAACTGCCGGAAGAATTGCTGCCGACGGTGCTGGCGCACGAGTGCGGGCATATCGCATGCCATCATCAGCTGTATTCCACGATGGGACGGATCGTTCTGAGCGGGGCGTCTTCTGCGGCAAGTGCATTCCTTCCGTTTGGATCGATACTTACGATCCCGATGCAGGTGGCGTTTTACTACTGGATGCGCTGCAGCGAGTTTTCGGCAGACCGTGCGGCAGTATTGTGCGATGGAACGGCAGACAAGATGTCGACTGTTTGTATGTATTTTGCGGGCTATGACAATCGCATTCCGATGGAGCCGAACAAAGAAGAGTTTATGAAGCAGGCGCAGGAATACCGCGAGATCATCAACAATAACGGCTGGGATAAGACGCTGGAATTTATGTATATGGCAAACAACAGCCATCCGCTGACGGCGGTGCGTGCCCTGGAGTGCGAGGAGTGGGCGCAGACGGAACGGTGCAAGAACCTGTTGGCGGGTGTTCCGGTGGTGAAAAAGAATCCGGTGCCCTGGTACAAGGATCCGGAACTGAAGGAAAAGAATAAAGAGATCGCAGCACAGACCATCAAGATCTGCAAGGAAGGCTGCTATACGGTAAACGGCAAGACGATCTCTTTGCCGGTATGCGATTTTTCCGCTACGGAGATCTATACCCCGGAGGCCGGCGTGTATTTCGTGGCCAAAGGCATCGCTGATTACCGGAAAGAGAATATGTGCCGTATCACGGTTACCACGGAAGATTCGCTGCAGGCAGCACATCTGTATGAGAAGCCGTTTGTTATGAACTTTGCCAATGCGGTACATCCGGGCGGCGGTTTCCTGGAAGGTGCTCCGGCACAGGAAGAATCGCTGTGCAGAAACAGTACCCTGTATATGTCACTGACCTCCAAAACAGCGGAGCCGATGTATCGATTTAACAAATCAGGCACCAAGCCCATGGCATCGGACTATATGCTGCTGTCTCCGAATGTATGTGTATTCCGTAACGAAGAGGGATGCGCGATCGCCAATCATTTCATGGTTTCTGTATTGACGGTTCCGGCGCCGAATCGAAAGAAAGAGGCGGCGGAGATCGATCCGGGAGCTATCGAAGAGACGATGAAACGACGCATCCGTATCATGCTGCACATCGCGATGCAGAAGGGATATCAGAACCTGATCCTGGGCGCGTGGGGCTGCGGTGCCTTCGGAAACGATCCGACCGAGGTTTCCGAATACTTCCGTTCCATCCTGATCGATGAGGGATACGGCGCATGCTTTAGCAACATCTGCTTTGCCATCTACGGACCGGAGGACAGCCCGAACTATGTTGCCTTTGCGGAGAAGTTCGGCAAAGAGATCTGAGGCGACAACGAATAATACAACATAAGGACAAACATGAAAAAGAAACAATTTTGGACACTTCGGTACATACTGTTAAACGCAACCTATTTTGCGGCATTCTGTACCATTCACGCCTGCGCCGCGCTGTATCTGCTGGCGCAGGGCTTTTCCAACGCGGAAGTCGGCGTAGTGCTGGCGGTTGCCAATGTCGTTTCGGCGATCGTGCAGCCGGTGGTGGCGGATATCATTGATAAACCGGGCTGGTTGACCAACCGCCGGTTTATTTTGATCTGCGTGGCGGTCATCGGCATCGGATCCCTGCTGCTTATGTTTGTTCACGAGATCAAGGCGGCGGTATTTATCATCTACGCACTGATCTATATGATACAGTTTGCGTATCAGCCGGTGATGACGGCGCTGTGTTTTGAATACCAAAAAGCCGGCGCGGATATTATGTACGGTCTGGCCAGAGGTTTGGGATCGGCCAGTTTTGCGATCACATCTGCGATCATCGGCAAAGCAGTAGAGCAGTATGGGGAAGGGCTGTTGCTTACGGTCAATATCGTGACCATGGTACTTTCGGCACTGCTCATCTTTTTCTTTAAGAAGCCGGAAGGCGGGGAGGAACCGGTGGTTGCGGAAGAGCCAAAAGCCGAGGTATCTTCGGATACAAAGGGCGGCGGTCTGGTTTCGTTTATCCAAAAGTATCCGGCCTATATGCTGTTTTTGGTCGGAACGATCTGTTTTTATTTCGCACACAATATGATCAATGATTTTATGATCCAGATCATCCGTCATCTCGGCGGCGGTGAGGCGCAGCTGGGCTATGCCAATTTCCTGCAGGCGATCCTGGAATTGCCGGTGATGGCATTGATCGCTATCGTGTTAAAGAAGTTCACGCCGCAGAAACTGCTGGTGTTCTCCGGCGCGGCTTTCTTTGTGAAGATACTGATCCTGGTGTTTGCCACCAATATGGCGCAGATGTACATCAGCCAGTCCTTCCAGCTGTTTGCCTACGCGGTATTTATCCCGGCGGCGGCCTATTATGTGAGCCGGACCATGGACGAAGCGGATCAGGTAAAAGGCCAGGCATTTATCACCAGTGCGATCACGATGGGCGGCGTTTTCTCCGGACTGATCAGCGGTGTGATCCTGGATCGTTTCGGAATCGCCAGCATGCTGCTGACCGGTACGGTGGTCTGCGCGGTTGGTGTGGTGATCGCGTTCATTGCTATGACCAAACTGCCGCATTACCGGAAGAAATAAATTCTGTGTAACAGTCCGTTGCGGATCCGCAAACATTTCGAAAATTGTAATATATCAAAAATTTCAGATCATCCATAAAAACAGGATGCGCGAGCCGTATCTATATACGAGGACAGATCACATACTTGATATAGAAAACGGGAGGACGGTCAGATTATGAAAAAGAACATAGTAAAATATATATTGCCGTTTCTTTGCACAGGCGTTTTGGCAGCTTGCGGAACGGAAGAGACGGGATCGGAGCGCGGGCGTGTGCCGGAGCCGACTGCAGTAGAGGAGCCGGCCGGTGGCGAGAACGGAAAAGAGGAGCCGGAGATCGAAGTAAATATCCCGGAGAATGAGATCCTGCTGATCTATCGTTACACAAACGGTGCGGAGGGTTATGCGGACAGCGGCTATTTTATTGATACGAACGGGGATGTTTACGGCTTTGATTTTTCGCAGTTCGGATACAGCCCATATTCGAGGCAGGGGATGGAACTGCAGGACAAACTGATGCTGATCCGGGAGAATACGGCACCGAAGAACCATATCGAATCCGAGATGGTAAAGAACATCTATCTCCTGGGCGAAGCGATCGATCCGGATGCGGAGTTTGACCGGCAGAGTGTGGCCTGTGATATGGGACAGCGTACCCTGTATTATTACGATGCGGATACCGGGGAGATGGTAAAGTGTATCGCTCACGGGGACTGGGAAGAACTCCCGAAAGACCGGAGCGCCAGAGAGTTGGCGGATTGCTTTGAAAATGATCTGAAGCTGAGCGGGATCGAGAAAACCTATCTGTACACGGATGGTGATATCTATATGGACAGCATCCACTGTGGATATCAGGATGATATGGAGGGGAAATACTACCTGCCCAATGCGGAGGATCTGAGAGCATTTGCAGCACGGACCGGTATTGCGGCAGATGCGATCCTGGATGAGCTGGATGAATATGAACAGGAGTGCTTCTGCTATCTGGTGGAGATCCGCAATGTGTCATCGACCGGATATGATCTGAAGTCCGATATGATCCTCCTCGATGATGAGTGCAGATTTCTGCTCTCACCGGACAGTGTGACGCCGGAGCCGGATGCTGTGGTGGGAATGATGATGGACGGTTTCTGCTTTGTGGCAGCGTATCCGCGTCTTTATGATCCGGCAGTACTGGGCGATGAATGGACGATGGCGGAAGAAATCGCCTACGAAGGATTGAGCGGACGATATAGTTTTACGAGTTCCGGACCGGAGAGATTTCATAATTATGGCAAGACCGTTGTGATCGAAGATGTGCTGCTGACGGATGCCGAAGGCAATGAATACGGGCAGACTGATCTGGTGGTGGATTATGAGACAGCCTTTTCGGAGGATTGCGAGACGGAATACTTCGGTGGATATGAGGACGGAAATATGCCGATCGAATGGATCTGGAACGCTTTGAATATGAATGGCGATACATATGCAAATCAGGGAATGCCGCTGACCGGAGTCTTTGAGGTGGAGGTCACGGCAGGGCATATCGACAGTTTCTGCGGAAGTTATTGGTGGGATTAAAAAACAGCCTGCACGGTGTGTGCAGGCTGTTTTCGTATGTTATCTCGGGGCTTCCCCTTTCATCTTAGCTTTGGCCTGGTACATATCTTCGTCGGCCCGCTTGACCACATCCTGTACGGAAAGGTCGGTTGCGGGATTAAAGGAAGAGATACCGCAGGCGATGGAAACATAGTCGGAAGGAAGCGGCAGTTCCTTGGTGTACGGACTCATATGATTGTGCAGATCCTTTAAGAGCTGCTCCTGTTCTTCGTAGTCACCACCGGTCAGAACGGCGATAAACTCGTCACCACCTACACGATAGACAGGACTGTGTTTAAAGATCTTGCAGATCAGGTGGCAGGCGCGGATCAGATAACCGTCGCCGGCATCATGTCCGTAGGTATCGTTGATCAGTTTCAGATTGTTCACATCAAACATCGCGATCGCAAATTCCACATCGGTAGTGGAGTTGATCTGCGATTGCAGATATTTTTCCTTATCTTCATACGCCATACGGTTGCTCACATTGGTAAGCGGGTCGCGGCGCATCAGATCCAGCAGTCGTTTGTTGATCAGGTCCAGGCTCAGCGCATGGCGGAACTTGTCAAATACCAGTCCCATACGGCTTTGGTAGGTCTGCAGGAAATGGTTTTCCACCTTTTCCATACAATCACGGAACACGATATACCCGTACGCCTCATCGGCTTCGTGCAGCGGCAGGAAGATATAGAGGTGGTTGCGGTCTTCCGGATTGTAGCCGGGGATCAGATCTCTGGACGGGAACAATTCGTTTTCATAGGCAACGCCGTCCTCGGTAGAGTAGAGCACTTCCATATTGCGGCTGTAGCAGTCTGTATTCAGCCGGATGTTCGGATCGTAAATGGACAGACCGAAATTTGGCTCCAAAAGAACATGGAAGGAATCGCCTTCGTAGTCATGGTTTTCCGTCAGCAGACGGTGCAGATTGCGTTTAAAATCCTGATAGGTCAGACAGGACAGGATCGTCGAGTCGATCAGGTTCAGTTTCCGGTTGAAATAGGTGGTCATCGCTCGCTTGGAGAAAGCTTCACGACCGACACGCCGGCGGATATTGTCACTGTTACGGAATTCATAGCAGTTGCAGCTCTCACCGGGGATAAACTTACACGGAACGATCTCGGAATGTCCGGGTTCCACACCGTCGCACAATTCCAGCCACAGCTTGCCGGCAGCACTGCCCATTTCCGTGAAACACTGATCCACGGAAGCGATGGACGGTGAAAAGATCTGACTGTCATCGATAAAGTCAAATCCGGTTACCATGACATCGTTCGGAACATCATAGCCGTTTCGGTTCAGGGACATGGTGCACTCCATGGCCAACCCGTCATTGGCGCAGATAAAGACATCCGGCATGGGTTCGTTGTTGGCGCACATCGCATCGATCCTTCGGGTGACGGCGGCATTTTCCCATTTGGTATAGCAGACTTCCTTGAGGTCGTTGGAGAAACCGCTTTCGGCCAGATAGTCTCTGACGGCCTTCAGACGCAGTTCGGAATCCTGCGAATCCACTGTGCCGGCGAAGAAGATGATGCTGTGCACATCGTGGACGGTCTGCAGATGTTTGGTCATATCCAGTGTAGCCTGGTAATTGTCGGATCCCACATAGCTGATGCCCTCGGAGTGAGTGCCCTGCAGGATCACCGGGATACCGGCTTCTTTGCTGCGCTTGATGATATTATCGATCTTGTCCTGGAAATTCAGACCGCTGGCGAAGATGACGGTCCCATCAAAATCGTGCAGATCCGGAAGCGTAAAGATATTCATTTCGCCGCGTTTGTTGGCGGCAGTATCGACATAAGTGGGGTAACAAGTGAACAGAAACAGGTCGACCTGCTTGTCCGCAAGCGTTTTTTGCATTCCGGTGAGAAATTGTGAGAGTATCTCGCCGCACCAGCCGGTTGTAAAAACTGCGATCTTTTTCTTCATAATAGAGTGCCCTCTGTCTGAAAGATGCTGTACAGAAATCCGAATCGTATGTGGTGACTGCGTATGCCCTTGCCGGCATATTACAAAACACTTCTGTATTATAGCAGAAACACTATCATTTTTCCATAGAAATTTGTGATGATGGCAAGTATTTTTTGTGAATTATTACATGCGCCTAACCTGATTGACGGATGGGCGCCTATGCTTTATAATAAATCAGGTTGACACAAAGGAGTGCCCGAAATGGGTACTCTTTTTGCTTTTTTACGGCAAAA
>CAMJAP010000017.1 GCA_946403625.1 uncultured Lachnospiraceae bacterium | reverse complement strand
TCCTGCATCATATCTTCATCAATATGCAAACGGCCTGCCGTATCCAGAATGATCACATTGTGTCCGTTCTTTTCGGCATAAGCCAACGCTTCTTTCGCGATCTCTACCGGTTTGTGGTCGGTTCCCATGGAGAACACTTCCACTTCCTGTTTCTTACCGTTGATCTGCAACTGCTCGATGGCCGCGGGACGATAGATATCGCAGGCAACCAACAGCGGTTTCTTACCCTTCTGCTTTAACTTTCCGGCGATCTTTGCGGTCGTCGTCGTTTTACCGGCACCCTGCAGACCGCACATCATGATCACGGTCTTGGCCTGTCCCGGCTGCATCTTCAGTTCGGTCGTCTCCGATCCCATCAGGGCGGTCATCTCTTCGTTTACGATCTTGATGACCATCTGTCCGGGATTCAGACCGTTGATCACTTCTTCACCGATTGCGCGTTCCTCAACGGATTTTACGAACTGCTTAACCACGCGGAAGTTAACGTCGGCTTCCAAAAGCGCCATCTTCACTTCTTTCATGGCGATCTTCAGATCGGCTTCCGTGATCTTTCCCTTACCGCGAAGTCCCTTAAATATATCCTGTAATTTGTCACTCAGGCTTTCAAATGCCATAGATCAATCCTTTACTCATTCTGATGAATGTATGGGTTACTCTTCCAATGTACCGGTGAGCTGTTCCAGTTGCCGCATCAGTTCCGTCGTCTTGTCCGGATCCATCTGCAAAACACCGCTTTCGGAAACCGCTCCCTGTAATATCGTTCGGATCCGTGCCAGTCCCTCGTTCTGCACGCGGTACTGTTCGACCAGTCCGAGCTTTTCTTCATAATCCCGCAGGATATGATCACAACGTTTCAGCAGATCGTGTACGCCCTGTCTGGTGATCCCGTACTGTTCCGCGATCTCCGCCAACGACAGATCCTCGTACAAAGCCGCGCTGCAGATCTCCTGCTGATGCTTTGTTAACAGCGGTCCGTAAAAATCGAACAATATGCCCTGTTCCACGATCTTTTCCATAACAATCGCTATTATAGCAAATCCTTCACCGCTGTCAAGTATTTTTTCTTTACATACGAAGGTTACATAATTATTGTGCCAAAAGCTGCGTTGCGATCACCGTTCCCAGTTCCGACCAGGCCTGTCCGAGGAGCGTATCTTCCGGATACATTTGCATCGCCGTCTGCATTACCGCTTCCAGTTCCGCATAGGAATGATTGCCCGCATAACGCAGCAATTCCTCCGTGATCTCGTTTCGGTAGACCGTTAAGGATCCGTAGACCGTCTCGTCCACACCGTAATGCACCGGCAGCTGCGGACTAACGCCCATATAACGGTGCAGCAACAGCACTGCTTTGTCCGCCGTCAGGATCTCGGTTCCGCCCAGTCCTCTGGCAAACATATCCGATAAATATACCCCGTCGTCCTTAAATACATAATCCGCATGTGCATAATGACCGGAATAGGATTCCACGGGCCCGTCATCCAGGATATTTACATTAAAGAACGCCTGCGGATCATAGGGCAGCGTCACCTCATCGTACGGGGTCTCGATCACGATACGACTGATGTTGGTCGCAGCGGCCGGCAACAGTTCGGTAAACGAGTTTCCCAATGTTCCGGGATAGCGATTGCTCATATGCGTCGAAAAACCTGCCGGAACGCTTCCGCCGCCGCTTGCGTAACTGCCGGCCCTGCACACTTCGTCCACCGGTATCAGCAGATCCGAAGTATAATGGTTTTCCAAAACCGGCGAACTCAGATCACTGATCAGTCCGATGGGAGAAAGTTCTTCCCATCGTGCATACTCTTTTACGCCCGGAAAGATTCCCTGCGTTCCCTGAAAACAAGCCGTGACCGCACCGCCGGTCGGGAAGATCATTGTGGTCTCGCCGGATTCCGTTACCGCGGTGTATTTGCGGTTAAAACGGTCAATCTGCGGAAAATGCTGCGTAAAGGTATAATACGGATTGACCATGGCATAATTGGCAACCACCGCGCAATTGCCCAGTTGCAACGCATCGATCATCAACGCCGTATAACCGCCGGCGCTGCTTCCGGCCAGGGCGATCCGTTGCGGATCGATCTGCGGAAGATGACGCAAGATATATAAGGCCGCGTTATTCAGTACCAGATCATCCTCCAGAAGCGTGGTGTTGATGGTTCCGTACAGATCCATCGGCGATGCCACCGCCCAGCCATGCCGCAGATAATTGACCGCTTCCAGCGAATATTCCCCCGCCTCATAATGCGGAACATACACTAAGGGTACCGGCTTGGATGTATCCGCCGGCAGATACAGTTTTATCAGGCCGTAGGCTACCTGCCCCGCTTTATTGATATAAGGCACCGTGATCTGCTGCTCCGTCACGCCTTCCTGATAGGCTATGCGCCAGTTGTTCCAGGTCAGTCCCGACAGGATCATTTTCAGTTCTTCCGTCTGCGGATCGGAAACTTCTTCCGCCGCTACCGCCTCCGAAGAGCCGTCTGCGAGGATCTCCGCGCTTGCTTCTCCCGTCGGCAGATCCTCTGCAGCCACCGGCATTCCCGATAACAGAACACTCCCGAGCAGCCATCCGCCCAGGAGTTTTTTCATTACACCGTTCATCACTTTCCGTCTTACCTTCTTAATGACTTTCTTTCAATATTCTGGTCTCTTTATGCTGTTTCGCAATATAGAGTTTTTCATCCGCGGAATTCAGCGCTTCTTCCAGCGGAGTGGTTTCCTGCGGTTCCATCGGATAGACGCCTACCGAAGCCGATACCAGATACGGCTTATCGCTGCTTTGGTTAAACCGGTCAAAGGCCTCCTGCAGCATCCCCGGAAAGCGCTCATTACGGATCTGATCCATCACTGCCGCGCAAGCAAACTCATCTCCTCCGATCCGGCCGATCACCGCCCCTTCCGGCATAACCTCCTGCAAAAGGTTCGCAATGGCCTGCAGCGCAAAATCACCGTCATCATGTCCGAACCGGTCATTCACAGACTTCAGATTGTCCATATCGATATAGGCGATCAGACAGTTGGATTTTTCTTTCCGGCAACGGGATACCAGTTCTCCGGCCGATTCCATAAATCCTCTGCGATTGAGCAATCCGGTCAGTTCATCCGATTTGGACAGCTGATCCAGCTCCGAATTTTCCTTCTTCGTCACTTCCAGATGGGACTCCAGCTGTTTACGGATGGTCTCATTGATATTCAGTATATGCAGCATATGCGCCGCCGCGCCCAGCTGTCCTGCCGCAAACTCGCCTTCTTCAAACATGCCTTCTGACAGATCACAGAAGACAAAGCCGTAGTTTTCTTCTCCGAAATACAGCGGCAGCAATACTGAAAACCAGCGCGTATCGCCGAAGGCCGCATTTTTAAAGAGCAGTTTTTTCGGCAGTTTCTGATACTCCTGCGGAACCAGATGTGCCGTTCCCTTTTCGCAATATGCCTTCACCGCATAGTATTCCTGCTTCGGAAATTCTTCGCCGTCGCGATGAATGATCGTATTCTCATACAGATACAGGCAGGCATTTTGCACGCCCATCCATTCCATACAGTTCAGGATTGCCAGATAGGAACTCTCCGATGCACAGCGGAAATTCAGCGTTGCACGGACAAAGTCGCGCATCTTGTATTTCTTCAGATCCTGCTCGTGTTCCATCAGGCTGTAGCGCTTGTCCACCGCCAGTACCAGCCGCTTATAGATCTCCGTCAGCAATTCCCGCAGCTGCGCCTCATCTTCCGGATCGTGCGAGCGCAGTTCCAATGCCCGCTTGCTCTGCTGATCAATATAATACATCAACTCTTCCAGATCCATATGGATCATAGCATCGGTTCGGAACAGTTCGTCCAGGCATTTCAAGATCTTTTGCTTCGAAAGTGACAACAGCAGATGACCTTCGATGGAAGACAGTACCGCATCCATCAGTTCCTCAAATTTGTGATAGGCATCCTGGGATTTTGCGATCCCGTTGATATTGACATAGCGATAAAAAATATGTTCAAAATCCGACCACAGGCTTGCACGGTCTCCCACTGTATTGTGCACCGTGATCCGCTCCGGTTCGCCCAGGGATTCGCGCAGGATAAAGCGGGACGGCAATATCAGATTACCGAGTGCTCCGCCTTCGATCCGCTTCACCAAAGCACCAGCCGCACGGCTTCCCAGCAGTACCGCATCCGCAGCAACCGTTGCCAAAGGCGGATCGGTCGTCAGACTGCGCGGCTCGTTATCGTATCCCATGATCTTGATATCGATGCCCGGCTTGATCCCCATCTCGTTCATCACGTCATATGCCGCAAATGCCATGGCATCGTTAATGCAGAACAGACCGTCCATACGGGGATTGTCCAGGATCAATGCCTTTGCCGCCTGCCTGGAGGTCAGCGAATCTCCCAGATCGCCCTGGGCACTCATCGTTGAGCGGTACGGAATATTGTGCTTTCTAAGCACCTCCAGATAGGCCGCTCTTCGTTCCTGCACATCGGTATTTCCTTCCGGGCCGTCGAGAATGCAGACACACTTGCATCCGGCTTTGGTGATCATATATTCCATGCCTTCGGTCACGGCATTTTTATTATCGTAGCTGATGCAGGCATATCCGTCATAGTTGGATGCGACCAGCACACTGGGAATCTCCCGGTACTGCTCCAGGAACTGCATCAGTTTGTCTTCCGTGGTCATACAGCCGATGCTGCCTGCCGCTATGATCAGACCGTCAATATTCTCTTTATCCACATGCGAAAACACGGTCGAATACTGATATTCGTACCGGCATTCCGGAATATCGGAAAAATCACGATACAGGTATTTTCCCGGAAAGACCACCACATTCATATCCAGTTCTTCCGCACTGCGCATCACGCCGCGGCACAGATTGGCCGTAAAATAATCCGTGATCCCGCTGACAAATACCCCGATCGTATACCGTTTTTTCTCTGCCATGTTGCAACTCCCTTTTGAATCCCCAAAGATAAAAAACTGCCTATTATTATATCATGCCTGCTCTGCCAAATGCAAATAATGCAAAAACAGGGCAATCGGATTCCCTTATGCCCTGTTTGTTGACATTTATTCCGTATCCGTGATCTTTTCGATCCGGATCGCACATACCTTATATTCCGGAATACGCGCGTATTTATCCAGCGCCGCATTGGTCAGCACATTCGCATTGCCGTCCGGGAAATGGAATGGCATCCAGGTCTCCCGCGGGGATACCTTATCGCCCACACGTGCCGTCGTTTTGATCGTACCTCTTCGTGATGTCGCACGGATCAACTCGCCGTTTTCGATGCCCAGTCTGGCCGCGTCTTCGGTATTGATCTCGATGTAGGAATGTCCCTCGCGCTCCATCAGGCCCGGGGTCTTGCCGGTCATCGCACGGGTATTGTAATGATACAGGATACGGCCGGTCATCAGGATGAACGGATATTCCTCATCCGGAAGTTCTGCGCTCGGCACATACTCTGCCGGGTAGAACCAGCCCAGTCCTCTTGCAAACTTGCCGACATGCATGATCGGTGTACCCGGATGATTCTTATCCAGACACGGCCATTGCAATCCGCCTTCCCGGTCTAATCTGCGGTGACTGATGCCGCCGAAGCTCGGCGTCAGCGATGCGATCTCGTCCATGATCTCTTCCGACGTCAGTCTCGGCTGCTTGTATCCCATACGGTTCATCAGGTCGATAAAGATATCGGTATCCAGACGCATCTCGCCTTCCAGGGTTACGGCCTTGCGGACACGCTGTACACGGCGTTCGGTATTGGAGAAGGTACCTTCCTTTTCCGCATAACTCGTTCCCGGCAGTACCACATCCGCCAGCTGTGCAGTCTCGGTCATAAACAGATCGTCCACCACCAAAAAGTCCAGGCTCTCCAGTGCCTTGCGCACATGGTTCTGATCGGCATCCGTCACGATGGGATCCTCACCGAAGATGAACAATCCGCGGATCTCTTTTCGGATCGCCGCGCCGAAGACATCCGTTGCAAATACCCCCGGTTTCTTATTGAGTTCAACGCCCCATGCTTTTTCAAACTTTTCCATCACCGGTGCATCGGTGATTTTCTGGTATCCCGGGAAATGTCCCGGCATCGCACCCATATCACATGCGCCCTGTACATTATTCTGACCGCGCAGCGGGTTCACACCGCAGCCACTCCGTCCGAGTTTGCCTACCATCATGGCCATATTAGACATGGACATAACGCCTTCGGTACCGGTGGAATGTTCGGTCACACCCAGGCAGTAGATGATGGGCGCTTTCTTTGCCTTTGCATACATCAGCGCTGCTTCCCGCAGGTGGTCCGGATCAATATGACAGATCTCCCCCACCTTTTCCGGTGTGTATTCCATCACGATCTTTTTCAGTTCTTCAAAGCCTTCGGTACGCTCTTTGATAAATTCCTCATCCACCAGTCCTTCGTTGATAAAGACATTCATCATACCGTTGGCAAATGCCACATTGGTACCCGGCTTTAATTTCAGATGAATATCCGCCTGCTTGGACAGACCGATATCACGCGGATCCACCACGATCAGTCGTGTGCCCCTTGCCACTGCCTGACGGATCTGCATACCGACCACCGGATGTGCTTCCTCCGGGTTGGAGCCGACCAGCATAATGACATCCACATCATTGGTAATGTCCCCGATGGGATTGGTCATTGCACCGGATCCCAAAGTCATCGCCAGACCGTGCACGGAAGCCGAATGGCAGACGCGTGCGCAGTTGTCCACATTGTTGGAGCCGAAGGCACAACGCACCATCTTCTGCAGCATATAGATGTCCTCGTTCGGAGAACGGGAACAAGCAAAGCCCGCCAGCGAATCCGGACCGTATTCCTTTTTGATATTCAGCATCTTCTGTGCGATCAGATCCATGGCCTCATTCCATGATGCCTGTTCAAACTCGCCGGTCTCTTTGTTTTTGATCAGCGGGTGTTTTAAGCGCTCCGGATGATGCACGAAATTAAAAGAGCCGAACCGTCCTTTTACGCACAGCATGCCCTTGTTGGACGGACCGTTTGCCGGTTCCACATCCACGATGGTATTGTCTTTTACCACCAGATAATACTGACAGCCGGTTGCGCAGTGCGGACAGGTGGTCAGTACTTTCTTCACCCGTCCCGGCTGGTATTTCTTTTTGTTCTTTGCGATGAGTGCACCGGTCGGACAAGCTTCCGCGCAGTTACCGCAAGATTCGCAGGCGGTCTCCTTCCAATCCGGTCCGAAAGGTGCCTCGATCAGGGTACGCGTTCCCAATTTGCCGTTGTGCAGCACACCGTTGCCGGCCACCTTATTACAGGTGCTTACGCAGCGCTGGCAGTTGATGCACAATTCCGGATAATAGGTCAGGAACGGATTTTCCTTCTTGGCCGGAATCTTTGCTGCATCGCCTTCATAACGGGATGTGGTGATCTCGTATTCGTTGGACAGGTCCTGCAGACGGCATGCACCGGATTTTGCACATGAGAAACAGCGCACGTCATGGTTCGCCAGGATCAGATTGAGCACCTGCTTGCGGCTCTTGATCACCCGTTCGGAATGGGTGTTGACTACCATACCGTCTTTGATCCTGGTATTGCATGATGTCACCAGATGCGCATTGCCTTCCACTTCCACCACGCACATCTTGCATGCGCCGATCTCATTGACATCCTTCAGATAGCAGAGTGTCGGGATGTTGATATCCATAAATTTCGCCGCTTCCAGGATGGTCAGTCTGTCATCCAGTGCCGCCTGATTTCCGTCGATTGTGATATTTACGATCATACCCGGCCTCCTTCCACTACACCACAGCCAAAGTGGTCACATCTCAAACATTTCCGGCATTCCTGCATCGCCTCATCGTAGGTCATGCCATTCTCTACCGGCTCGAAATTCTTCTTACGCTCTCTGGCGGAACGATCCGTCAAATGTACACGCCCGATATGCGTACGGTCGTTTTCCTTCGGCTGCGGATAATCGATCGCGCCGAGGATCTTGTGATGATAACCGAGGTATTCATCGATATTGATCGCTGCCACTTTGCCGGCACCGATGGCCTTGATCACGGTCGCCGGTCCGAAGACACAATCTCCGCCCGCAAAGATCTTTTCATAGGACTTCAGTCTCGCCGTCGGCGTGGTCTCAAAAGTCTTGCGCTTCGGATTTACATCATAATCCATAAACGGTGCGCAGATAATATCCTGTCCGATCGCAAGCAATACCACATCGCAGGGGATCACGCGCATTTCTTCCTTCGCATCGGTAACCGACGGTTTGCCGGCACGATAGGTGGAGATGATCTGCGGCTGCATTTCAAAGCCCACCACATTGTTGTTTTCATCCACTTTGATCGAACGCGGCGCATTGAGGGTGAGCAGTTCCACGCCTTCTTCGATCGCGCCCTGGATCTCCGTCGGCAGAGCCGTCATATCGATCTGTCTGCGTCGATAAACGACCGTCACTTCATCCGCTTTGCAACGGATCGCACTGCGGCATGCATCCATGGCCACATTACCGCCGCCGATCACGACCACGCGCTTGCCGGAGAAATCCGGAATATCCCCTCTGCCGATACGGCCTAAGATATCCACGGCGGAATACACGCCGTTGGCATTCGCTCCCGGAACATCCACCCGCTTGCCGGCCTGTGCGCCGATACCGATGTAGATTGCATCATACTCGGCACTCAGCTGCTCCATGGTAATATCTTTCGGGATCTCCACATTGTATTTTACTTCGATATTGCCGGTCGAAAGGATCGCATTGATGTCCTGATCCAGCCGATCCTTGGGCAGACGATAATTCGGAATGCCGTAACGCAGCATACCGCCCAGATGATCCTTTTCTTCAAACACAACTACCTTATGTCCCATCAGCGACAGATAGTAAGCCGCCGTTAGTCCGCTGGGGCCGCCGCCGACCACAGCCACTTTCTTACCGGTGGTTACATTACACTCCGGAACTTTTACCTGGTCAGCCGAGATCTGATCCACGGCAAATTTCTTCAGTCCGCGGATATTGACCGGGCTGTCCAGAAAATCTCTGCGGCACTTTTCCTCGCAGGGATGCTCACAGATAAATGCACATGCCGTCGGGAACGGATTGTCCAGACGGATGCAGTTGATGGCATCCGCATAACGATGCTCCCCGATCAGCGCGATATAGTTCGGAATATCCACATGCGCCGGGCAATAGGAGACGCAGGGAATCTTCTGTCCCACTTCATCCTGGCAACGGTGATCATTGATATGACTCATATATTCGTCTTTGAAAAGTTCCACGCTTTCCAATACGATTCGCGCTGCTTCATAACCGATGGCGCAATCCGCCGTATCCTCGATCATATGGCACAGTTCCACCATATCGTCGAGGATCTGCTGATCTGCCTTGCCGTCCACGATGGCGCGCATCATATTTTCTACCTGCTCCAAACCGTCACGGCAGGGTACACATTTGCCGCAAGTCTGGCTCCTGGCGCTCTGCAGGAACGATAATTGCACGGCAATAGGGCACACTCCCGGCGGATTTCCTTTCACTCTTTTAACGAAGCGCTCAAGGAACTTCATTGTTTTTTCATTCATCTCGTTTTTGTAGATCACTGTCTGAGAATGCATGAACAGACCTCACTTTCCCGAATCTCGTTCGGAAACCCGTTCGGATATCGGATTTCCCATAAAAAATAAGCATCAGAATGTCCTCGGAATCGGTGTTTTTGCCCAAAACACGGCCCTTCGGACTAACTAATGCTTATTCTATCATGTTGTGAAATATAACACAAGATATTTTGTGAAAGCGTTTACAAATTTGTAGTTTTATACAACTAACCGTTAAATTTCCCGTCTGCTCCGTTCGGACGCTGTTTATACTCTTCCTGTTCCATCATCCCGTTCCGTAACTTCGCGATCCTTTTATTTTGGATCTGATGTTTCAGATACGTGCGAAAGCCGGGTGATTTATGGTGATCGCTTATCTTTCCAGATAGTATTTTTCCAGAAATTCTTCAGCTTTCAGACTGTCAATCTCTTCATATTTCGGATATATCGCGTCAGACTTTCCCCATGTCAAATGAACAAGAAAACAATTGTGTCCGTCAGAGAAAATAACATCGTCCGCTCTTTCGGAGTATGCAACCGTCTCCAGTTTTTCAATTTTTGAATACAGTGCATGCTCTTGTGTAATCTCTTTTTGTAACTCCATTTCATATCCCAGTTTCAGTTCCACATCCGGAATTGTCCAGCAAAAATCTTCATATTTCCCGCTCAGTTTCCAGATGGGCCTTTCCACAAAACTGTCTGTGAGTCTTCTGGCACCGTAAAGTGTATAAAACTCTTCATAAAGAGAATAAAACATCTTTTGTGCCTCTTCTTCACTGTCTGTTTTGGAATAGATGCTATCAAACCACCATTCGAAACCTTCCGGTTCCACATTCAGTTTTTGGTCCACAAATTGCCCAAACCAATTATGAAATGTTTTCTCAAAGCCTTCCTGGGCGCACCCATGAATGAAACCGTTAATATAGATTCCGATCTCCCGCAGATTAAATCCCCCCGGGCGTCCCATGATCATCCCGGGCCGGATTTTCAGTATCAGCATAACATCCTTCAGCGTACTCATCCTATCTTCTCCCGCATTCCCCTTCGCGCCCGGTCAAGATCCCCATACCATGTCCCAGGACCGGCAGTACATAATCCAGGCACTCTTTTACCGCTTTGGGACTGCCGGGCAGGTTGATGATCAGGGACTGCCCGCGCATCACGGATACCGCTCTCGAAAGCATAGCCCGGCTCGTGATCTGCAGACTATTATAACGGATGGCCTCCGCAATGCCCGGTACATTCTTTGTCGCAGCCCGCAGCGTTGCCTCCGGGGTATTGTCTCTCGGGGAAAATCCCGTTCCGCCGGTGGTAAAAACCAAATCCACCTGCTCTTCATCCACCAGTTTTAGCAATTCCCGGTAGATCGTCTCTTCATCATCCGGGATCACGGAAATACTTTTCACATCATAACCGTATCCCTTTAGCGTCGCCGCCACCGCCGGTCCGCTCTTATCCTCTCGTTCGCCCTGACTGCCTTTGTCACTTGCCGTGATCACCGCTGCAGAATATCCGTTCTTTTCCGCCACGGTCAGTTCATCGCCTACGCTGATCTCGCCGCCCCGCAGAACGATAGCAAACACGCCTTCCCGTGGCATAATGCAGTCGCCCACCATTTTGTGGATCTCACATTCCGTATGACACTTCTTGCCGATCTGTGTCAGTTCCAGCACCACATCACCGCATTTAAAGATCGTCCCGATGGGCAAAGTTTTAAAATCATAGCCTTCCACCAGCAGGTTTTCACCGAATGCGCCGTCTTCCACCTTTGCCCCTCTTGCTTTGAAGGCTTCCACCGCCTCATAGCTGAGCAAACTCACCTGACGGTGCCAGTAGCCGGCATGCGCATCTTTTTCCAGTCCCCAGTTTTCGATCAGTTTGCATTTGCCGATATTCTGCTTGGCCGTTCCTTTTTGCTCGCTGATACATACCGCTTTTACGATTCCCATAGCTGTTCCTTCCCTTCTCTATCCACCGATCTGGTTCATCCGTTTTTGTTCCGTCTGTCCACTGTCGGTTCCGCCAAACGCATGCTCCTTCGGTTTCTGCTGCAAGGCCTCGTTTATCGCTGCCTGCAGTTCCGCCTCCGTTGCTCCGTTCCGCAGTTTCTCCCGCAGATCCGTTCCGTCCTTGTAGTACAGACACAGTTTCAGCCGTCCCTCCGCCGTCAGTCGCAGCCGGTTGCAATCCGCGCAGAACTTGTGCGAGATCGGCGAGATAAATCCGATGCGTCCGGCAAATCCCGGAAACGCATAATACTGCGCCGGGCCTTCGCCATCATACGGGATCGACGTCCCCTGTCCAAAATGCTCTGCAAACTGCTGCAACAATTCTCCGGATCCGATACCGGTATAATATCTGCCCTGCCCGATCGGCATCAGTTCGATAAAGCGTACATCCATCTTTCGCTCTTTTGCCAAAAGTGCCAGCTGCAGCGGATCCTGCGGATTGCATTCCCGTACGGGTACACAGTTGAGTTTCACCTGCATCCCTTTTTCATAGGCCGCATCGATTCCTGCCAGCACCTGTTCCAGTGCATCCTTCCCGGTGATCCGCTCATAACGTTCCCGGTCCAGGGTATCGATACTGATATTCACACGATTCAGTCCTGCCGCTTCCAGTTCGGGCAACATCTCTGCCAGCCGTACCGCATTGGTCGTCAGTGCCAGCTGTTCAATCCCGGGCATCCGGCGGATCTGCCTCACCAGTTCCGTGATGTTCTTGCGCACCAGCGGTTCGCCTCCGGTCAGGCGCACTTTTTTCAGTCCCATCCCGGCCATCACTTCTACCACGCGTGCGATCTCCTCTAACGTGAGTATCTCCTGATGAGAAACACTCGGTACGCCCCCCTCCGGCATACAGTATTTGCAGCGGAGATTACATTTGTCCGTTACCGAGATCCGCAGATAATCAATTGTCCTTCCGTAAGCATCTTTCAAGTTCTGTACCTGTTGTTTTTTCAATTTACGCATTCTCTGCTTCCGAAACCAGGTCTGCCGTTTTGCAATTGGCAACTTTGAGCAGATCTGCAGGAGCCAGTTCGATCTGAAAGCCAACCTTCCCCGCACTCACAAACATCTTCTCATAATCCTTTGCCGTTTCATGCACAAAGGTCGGAAACGCTTTTTTCATACCGATGGGCGAACAACCGCCATGAACATATCCGGTCAGCGGCAACAGTTCCTTTTGCTTGATCATGGCGACTGCTTTTTCGCCGCAGGCTTTTGCTGCCTTTTTCAGATCCAGTTCCGCTTCGACCGGCACCACAAAAACAAAATACGCGCCGGATTTTCCCTGGGTCACCAGTGTCTTAAATACCTTCTTCGGATCTTCGCCTAATATTCCCGCGATCTCCGCTCCGGACATGGTTGCGTCCGGCTCATAGGCGTGGCTTTCATAAGCAATCTTCTTACCGTCCAGCACACGCATCACATTTGTTTTTTCTTCTTTTTTCATAGTTCACACCTTCCCGATCATCGTTCCATCCAGATCACGGCTTCCTCCGGAATCCGCAATCTCAAATGATCTTGATATTGCTCCCGGAGTTCTTTCCATTCCGCTTTTCCGGTCTCAAACGTGAGCATCGAGTACTCCGTCCTTTCCTCAACGCCCAACGGATAGCATTGTACCACAAAGGAAAAGGTATCTTCAATCACCCGATAGATCTCGCACTCGATCACATTAAGTTCTCCCTCTTCGGCTACATCCATCACTTCAGCGTAATGCGCCCGAAAGCCGGCATAAGCATAGTCTTTGTTTCCTTCCTTCGGCTCCTGCAAGCGTATCCCCCAATCCAGCGCCAGATATGTACCGTCTGCCATTCGCTCTACCCTGGTCACATTTTTACATCCGGTCAAAAGTGTGGCCGCCAGGGTCTTGGGCGCCTGAAACAATTCATGTTTTTCGGACAGATCCACAATGCGCCCGTTCTCCATCACGGCGATCGTATCCGTCAATCGATAAGCTTCATTCCGGTCGTGCGAAACAAAGACCACCGGACCGTCAAAGTGATCCGTCACATTCATCACTTCCCGTTCCATACGGCTCTTCAAAAAATTATCCAGCGCGGAAAATGGCTCATCCAAAAGGATCACCTTCGGCTCCGCTGCAAGCATTCTGGCCAGTGCCGTCCGCTGCTTCTGCCCGCCGGACAATTGCGCCGGATACAGCCCGCTCACATCTTCCAGATCGAACCGTTTCAGATACGATCGCGCCTTTTCTTTCTCTTTCGTACCGCACTGAATGTTTTGCAACACCGTCATATTCGGAAACAGGGCATAATCCTGAAACAGATATCCTATGCTGCGCTTTTGCGGCGGCAGATGGATCCCTTTCGCACTGTCAAACAATACCACATCGTCCAGTACGATCCGCCCCTCATCCGGCCGCTCCACGCCGGCAATGCACTTTAATGCCATACTCTTCCCGCACCCGGACGCCCCAAGCAATCCCAGCACCTGATCCCTCGTCGTAAACGCCACATCCAGCGTAAAGTCGCCCAGTTTTTTCTTTATCTTTACATCTAATGTCATATTTGCTCACCATCAAATTAGAGTATGTCAGTATCCTGCCTTCCATCGGAACCCCTTGAGGGGAAGCCAAGGGGAATCCGGTCAGACAAAAGAACCGTCCCCCTGTCTGACCGTCATCGCTTATTTTTCTTTTCCAGCAGATTGACGATCAGCAGTACCACCGTACTGATAGCGAGGTTTACCATTACCCAGATGAACGCTCCGCGGTTGTCGTTGGTGCGCCACAACTGATAGACGGTTGTGGAAATGGTTGCGGTGCGTCCCGGGGTATAGCCGATCAGCATACTGGTTGCTCCGTATTCCCCCAGTGCTCTGGCAAAGGCCAATACCGTGCCGGCCAGGATCCCCTGTTTGCATGCCGGCATACGGATGCGCCAGAAAATAAATGTATTGGATAATCCCAGCGTTTTTCCCGCGTGGGAAAGATTTTCGTCAAAGCTTTCAAATGCTCCTCTTGCCGTGCGGTACATAAGCGGGAATGCGACCACTGCTGCGGCCAGTACTCCGCCGTACCATGTCATGACAAATTTGATACCGTATTGTAATAAGAATTGTCCGAGCGGTCGTTTCACGCCGAACACCAGCAGCAGAAAATATCCGCACACTGTCGGCGGTAGCACCATGGGCAGGGTCAGGATCACATCCAGAATGCCCTTGCATACTCTCGGTAGTTTTGCTGCGTAATATGCTGCGGCGATGCCGGTAAAGAAAACCAACACACAGGCAATTGCCGCAATTCTTATGGAATTCCATAATGGGAACCAATCCATATCTTCCCCTCATCCGCCCTTCGGGCACCTTCCCCCCGGAGGGGGGAAGGCTTATACTACTTTACTGCACTGAATCCGACTTCTTCGAAGACGCGCATCGCTTCGTCCGTGGTCAGGTAATCCAGAAAATACTGTGCTGCCTCTGCGTTGTTTGCCGTCTTCAGCACCGCTGCCGGATAAATGATCTGACCGCACATATCCTTCGTCGCATAGTCCATGATCGTAAGGCCTGCGCTGTAGGCATCGGTGCAATAGATCACGCCGGCATCCACGGAACCTTCCGAAACCTGGGTTGTGACTTCCTTCACATTGGAACCGTAAGTGATGAGCCCGCTGTTTGCCAGTTCTTCTTCGTCCAGTTCGTAATACGCCAGGATCTTCTGTGTGTACTGTCCTACCGGCACATCGGCATTGCCCATGCTGAAAAGGATATCTCCGCCTTTCAATGCTTCTGCCAGATCATCAAAGGTCTGAATGTTCTTCGGATTCTCCTCCGGCACGCACAATGTTACTTTGTTCTCCAGGATATTGATACGGCTGTCTGCATCCACAAAATCCAGGCCTTCGATATTGACTTCCGCCGATGCATTACTGTCCAGCTGATTCATCTGTTTCTGCCCTGCCGAAATGAACAGGTCACAATCCGCCCCTTCCTGAATCTGTGTTTTCAAAGTACCGGAAGAATCAAAGTTGTATGTGATCGTCACTTCCGGATGCTCTGCTTCATAAACATCCTTCAGTTCCGATAGCGTCTCGGTCATAGAGGCCGCCGCAAAAACGATGATCTCTCCTTCGCCGACATATTCTGCGGTATCGCCGGTTTCTACCGGTGTCACTTCTGTCGTCGGTGTTGTCACATCCGCGTTTTCCGTTACCGCCGGAGCCTCCTGCACTTCCTGTGTCTGTGTTGTCGTAATCGTTTCCGGAGCAGCTCCGCATCCTCCCAGCATTCCAAGCATCGCCACAGATGCCGTCATCACAGATACCGTATTAAACTTCATAAACTTTCTCATTTTTTGAACCCTTACGGACATTTTCGGTAAATGTCCCATCCTTTCTCTTCTGTATCGGGTTCAACGCATAAATCTCAGATAACTCAAACTGAAATCGATCTCTGAAAGTGCCCGCTTTTTCCGCCGGATTTTTCCAGCAGATGAATGTCACTGATCTCCATCCGTTTATTGATCGCTTTGCACATATCATAGATCGTCAGCAGCGCAACCGACACACCGGTCAGGGCTTCCATTTCCACACCGGTCTTTCCGGCCAGTTTCGTCGTGCACCGGCAGTAAATGGCATATTCTTCCTCCGCCATCGTAAACTCCACGGACACTTTGGTCAGCATGAGCGGATGACATAGCGGGATCAGTTCCGGCGTCTTCTTAGCCGCCATAATTCCGGCCACCCTGGCACATGCCAGCACATCCCCTTTGGCAACACCGCCTTCTTTGATCGCTGCAAATACTTCTTCACCAACCAGTATTTTTCCTTCCGCCACAGCAATACGTTCCGTGATCTCTTTTTCCGTCACATCCACCATCACGGCATTTCCGTTTTCATCCAGATGGGTAAACTCTGCCATATTCTCCGCTCCTTTACTCAGCACTTTCCGAAACCGCATTTCGGGAAGGTACACGTCTCACAGTTTAAGCACAAACCGCCTTCGCCGTATCTCGCCAGATCTGCCGCGGTGATCTCATCGTCCGCCAGTATTCTCGGCAGTACCAGATCAAAGATCGTTCGCCTTGCATACATCACGCAGCCCGGCAGTCCTAATACCGGAACTTTCTTTTCCGTCCGCTCATCATAAGCCAGCAAAAACATGGCTCCCGGTAAGACCGGTGCTCCGTAGGATACGATCCTTGCACCGCTTGCTTTGATCGCACCCGGTGTCTTATCATCCGGATCCACGCTCATTCCTCCGGTACAGATCACCAGATCCGCTCCCTGTGCAATGTATTCATGAATTGCCGAAACGATGGCTTCCTGATCATCATCTAAGATCTTCTGCCCGATCACTTCCGTATCGTACTCTGCCAGTTTCTTTTTTAACACCGGCCCGAAAGCATCTTCGATCCTGCCCTTAAACACTTCACTGCCGGTCGTGATGATCCCTACCTGAACATGCCGAAACGGCAGGATCTTTAAGATCGGAGTCTCTCCCGCTGCCTCTTTTGCTTTTTGCATCTTCTCTGATTCGATCACCAGCGGGATCACTCTGGTACCGGCCAGTTTTTCTCCTGCCTTTACCGGAAAATCGCCGTGGATCGTAGCGATCATCATTTCTCCCAAAGCATTGACGGCAAACAGTTTTTCGCGATCGATCTTAAGCAGACCGCTAACCTCGGACCGGATCTCGATCTTTCCTTCCGACGGTTCGCTTGCCGACATATTTTCACCCATACAGATATCCCGAAGGATCGCAGCGGCTTCGTCCTCATGCAGAATGCCTTCCCGCTTCTCCCAGACATAAAGATGTTCCTTCCCTACGGACAGGAGCACCGGTATATCTTTTTCTTCGACGATATGTCCTTTTTTGAATACCGGTCCTTTTACCTTTCCCGGTATGATCTGCGTGATGTCTTGGCAGAGCACGTGCCCTACCGCTTCTTCGGTTTTGATGAGTTTCATATGCACCTCAATTATACTTTTCAAATTCCGTTTATGCGTTGAACAATGTTTGTTTTATGCAATCAAAAACCCCGCTTACATCATCGATCCCGCAAACCGGGCAGGTGATTTCTTCGGGGAGTTTTACATCGGTGGCAATGCAGATCAAAGTATTCGGATCACAGACCGGGCGTTCGGAAATCTCCTTTCGCACCACTTCCACTTTGGGATAGGCGGATTCCTTCAGCCCTTCGATGATAATGACATCCGTATCCGGCATCCTTTCGATCAGTTCTTCGATGGGGCATTCCCCGCGCATATGCACAAATGCGTGTTGTTGCGAATAAACAGCAACTTTATCCGCCCCCGCCTGATAGAAACGATACGAATCCGTTCCTTCGATATCACACACAAAATCGTGTCCGTCATGTTTGATCACACCAACCGACCGACCGTCACGGATGAACTCATTGATCAGCTTCTCGATCAGATAGGTTTTGCCGCTGTTTTTAACACCGCTGACACAGAACACCACCGGTTCTCCGATGGCGCGATATTCCTCCCGTGTATTGATATTCCGCACGGTTTTGGTATCAAAACAGCTGTATTCCAGACTGACAAATTTGGTCCGTACGGCATACAGGATCTCTGCCAGCCGGTATTTTCCCTTCGCGATCAATTCTTCGATCACGGGCAGTACGGACTTATGATAGATGGCGCACAAAGGATGCATGCGCTTTTCATCGGTAAAGACATAGGCATCATAATCCGACGAAATAAACTCTGCCAGATAATCCGCCATCTCTTTCTTTAAAAACGGCATATCCGCCGCGCAGACAAAAACATAATCGCGTTTGGAAAAAATCAGTGCCTGCCGAATGCCTTCGATAGGGCCGATCTCTTTGTGCTCATCCGCCACCACACGCAGTCCCACATCCGCATAATCCCCGGGATGCGCGGTCGACAAAAACACCTCACCGCAAGGCAAAAACTCCTTCGCCAGCCGGTCAATAAATCGTTCGTTATTCAGTTTCAGCAACGCTTTGTCCTGTCCCATGCGGGTGGATTTCCCGCCGGCCAGGATCGCTACGGAATACTTCAACGTCATAATCTCTTCAACTCACAATTTATGATTTTCTTCCAGATAGGACAAATATACTTCTTCGGGTCCGATCGTCACAACGATCTGATTCATATACCGGCACACGGATATTTCCCCGTCTACCGTTTTCCAAATAGATAAATACATCGGATCTTCCGCATTTCCCTGCAGCGCATCTTTGAGTCTCTGCAGGATCGGATCATCATCATTGGGTGCGATCACATCACTGTATCTCGGCTTTCCGAAGGTCCTCTTTAAGGTCGCCGTGCTGTTTCGGTAAAACCGCATGATCTGCGACTCGTTAAACTCATAGTTGCTGTATTGGGCAACGATCCGTTCGGTCTCCACTTTACCGTAACGGTCAAACACATAGATCATCTGCATACCGGTCTCGCCCAACAGATTATGCCGAACCCTCTGGCTGACCACAATACATTTATCTCCGGAAACCCTTCCGCTTCTGTAGGTAATTCCGCTTTTGACCAGGTCTGCTTCAATCCTGCTGTAATCCGTTCCTACCGGATAAAAAAAATCCAGTTCCGATTGCGCTACCCCGCCGTACAAAATACGGCTGATCACCAGCAAAAGCACGACTGCCACAGCGATCAGAATCACGATCTTCCAGTTGATGCTGTTATCCTTGCCGATCGCAACCAAACCTTTGCCGGCCGGATTCACATAATTTTCGGTATCGTATAACCGTACTTCATTTCCGAAGTATTCATGCAGACTCTGTTCCGGATTCTCCGGTCGTGACATTTCAAAGGTCCCGGCCTCCTCTTCGGATCCGTTCAAATAATCCGTTTCCTTTGCATGTTCTGTTTTTGATAAAGCATCCGAACGCGAAAGATTTTCCGCTTCCGGCTTCTCCTGCATTTCGTCTTCGTTCTGCCCCATGCTTCTCCCCCTCTGAGACACTGCATCGTTGTTTGAAACCAAACGATTTGCAATCGGTTCCTAAAAACTGTAAAACATCCGTACACGCACCGTATCACCGATCTGTACGGCTCTGCCCGCTTCCAGATCGATAAAACAATTGCATTCCGTCAGATTACTGATCACGGAAGAAGCATGAACGCCGGTGGGCAATCTTACTTCCCCGTCCTCATAAAATGCACGGATCAGACGACGGTGCTTATTGATCTTATTATATTCGCTCTTCATCTTTGCTGTTTTCATCACCGGCAGAAAGCTGTCGCTGCGCATCCGCTTTGCCATGACCGGCCAGAAATACAATTCAAAATTGGCCATTGCCGCATAGGGATTTCCAGACAATGCCAGGACGATCTTTCCGTCAAGAAATGCGCCCATCGTCGGTGTTCCCGGCTGGATATCCGCCCCGTGAAAGAGAATCTCTGCCCCCATCTCTTCCAAGACCTTAGGCACGATATCTTTCTGTCCCACACTTACGCCTCCGGTGGTGATCACCAGATCCGCCTGCGCTAAAGCATCGCGTAATTGTTCCCGCAAAGCGTCTCCCTCATCCGGGCAGATACTTCTGCGAACCACCTGCAGCCCCTGTTGCCGAATGGCATCCTGCAGCATATATGAGATACTGTTATAAATCTTTCCGGGCACCGGTGCGTCCTGCAGATCCATCAGTTCCGATCCGGTGGACAGGATCGCGATCCGCGCCGGCTTCACGACCGGCACTTCCTTGATCCCGAGGCTTGCAAACAGCGCTATGTGGGATGCCCGGATCCGGACCCCCGCCTTAGCAAGCACCGTTCCCGCAGCGATATCTTCTCCGATTTTGCAATAGTTTTGATATGCCTTGATCCGGGAGTAAATCTCCACCTGCTCCTCCCCGTAATCCGTCTGCTCCTGCATGATCACCGCATCGTAGGCTTCCGGCACACAGGCTCCGGTCATAATCCGTACCGCTGTTCCCGTTCCGTAATCTGCCTTATCTTCCGGCACATCTCCGGCATACAGTTTGCCGCTTACTTTTAGTCGAACCGGTGCATCTTGGGAAGCGTTTGCAACATCCGCACTGTGCACGGCATATCCGTCCATCGCAGATCTCGGAAACTCCGGAACATTACGCTTTGCAATTACATCCTCTGAAAGGATCCTCCCGCAGGCCTTATCCAGTGCAGCCGTTTCGTTTTCCTTTGCGGGCTGTATTTTCGCCAGAACCCGTTCGAGACATTCTTCTATTTCCATTGGATCGATTCTCCCGATTTCAGTATACGGTATAACTATCCGGCCAGGCTTTACAGATCAGCGCCAGGCCGTATTCTTTTGCCAGGATCAGTGCTTCCTCCGTCGGCACGGATTTACTGATAAGTACCGGCACCTGCGCCATAACCGCCTTTTGCACCATATCCGCCGGAACCCGTCCCGTGGTAAACAACATACATGCCTGCGGATCTGCCCCCGTCAGCAGCATATGCCCGACCGCTTTGTCCAGAGCGTTATGTCGGCTGATATCCTCAAACGAAACGATAGCACCATCCGGCAGATACAGATAGCAGCTGTGTGTTCCGCTCGTACTGCGATGCAGTTTGGTATCCGTCTGAAAATGTGCTGCCAAAGCAAAGACCGCTGCCGGATTGATCTCGGTCTCCGGCAATTTCCCCATCTTCCGGTTTCCTGTGAGTAACTGACGGTTTCCGGTACAGCAGGTCGGTTCCGTCCCCTGATAGGGTGTAAAATCTTTTCCTTCCGCCAAAGTTACCTCGGCAATGGTTCCCTTCCCGCAGAAAAACAGTTTTTCCACATCCGCGGTACCGTTGATCAAACCTTCCGTAAACAGCCGCCCGACCACCAATTCTTTCAAATGGTCCGCCGTACATGACAAACGCATCGCCGTGTATCCGTTTACGCTCACTTCCAGCAGATGTTCGCAAACCACCGTATCCTGCATTTCCTGCCGGGAGCCGTCTGCCAAAATCCGCATACCGGGAATACTTACGGTTGTTGTCGGTTCTTTGAAATGATCCTCGAATTGCAACTTACGCCTCCGCTATCTTTATCCCATTGTTTTCATGGTATCGTGACTTTGTATGGTAATCCTTTGGCATCTTCGCTATAATGAAAGCATCCTACTACAAAGGAGATGGCTGCTATGTCTGCTACCGAAATGATAAAATACAGTGCCTTGATTTCTCTTGCCGTGATCATTGCGATCCCGCTGACCGGATTTGTGATCCATCTGCTGTTTACCCGACTTTTAAATCGACTGCTCAATGCGATCGACCGCTCCGGCAAACTGTTTCTCTTTGTTGCCAACACACTTACTTTTCCCGGAGTATGCTACCACGAATTATCGCATGCTCTTTTTGCGTTTATCACCGGTGCAAAGATCAAAAAGATCGTACTTTACCAGAAAAAATCCAAACATCTGGGGTATGTGGAAATGGTTCCGCGCGGGCCGCTACCTTTGCGTTGGCTGCAGCTGTCTTTTTCCGCCTGTGCTCCCGTGATCTCCGGTCTGCTCGGCGAAGGTGCGATCCTGTATGTTTTTCGGAAAGTGCCGCTCCCTGTCTGGGCTTATTTCGTATTGGGATTTTTGTTCTTCTGTCTGCTGCTCCATATGGAAATGTCCGGAGCAGATATTAAAGGATATCTCAAGGGGATCCTGTTTTTCTTCGTCTTTTTCTTTCTGATCGCAATGGTCGTACTGAAAAACATGGACATTGTCCCGCCTTCCGGGATCGTCACCGCTCTTCCCCTGTTTCGTTCTTACATCTGATTTCAGTATAAGGATGAGTATAACATCTGTCGAACAAAATAGCAAGATAAAATGTAAGCGTTTTCATTCAAATATTTATTGAAAATATAACCATTCTGGGCTAGGATAAAATCAGTACCAAAATCGTGGTTACACAAGAAAGGAAACCGTCTTATGTCCAAAAAAAGGATTGTCAGCATTCTTTTCCCAAATGACGATACCATTTCTTATCATACTATGCCGGATACCGCCTGGCACGATCTCGGCTTGGATGCCCTGTGCGAAAAACTCACGAACAAAGGCAATGAACGAACCATGATCTCTTCCGTTATGCGAACAATGACGGACGATCCGCAGGTAGCCAAATTTCGTATTGATATTTTTGACGATCTGCTTCATTTTCCGGAATTTCGCGAACGAATGATGAAACTGCTGGATCAGGTTCAGTTTTTGAATGATTACGGCAGTTTTAAAAAGGACCATGATATCAAAGCCGGCCTGTGGGAACTGCTCCATCGTCTCAGCGAGCTGGATGATTATATCAAATGTCTCGAAAACATCCGCGAATGCTTGAATGATTATGATGTGAAATCCGCCGGCCTCTTGGGCTTAAAGGACTATATCACGGCCGTTTACGATACCTCCTCTTTCGAGGAATTAAAGAAGGATATTGCCGCATTAAAAGCAGATACTTCCAACTTAAAGAGCGTCACCATCGGTGTCAACTTAAATACCAACTTTGAAGCAAGCAGTATCGGCATCATCTCCGTGAATAATAAAGAATTTAAGAGTTCCGGCATTCTCGGAAATTTTGCAGATGCCCTGGTAGCCAAGGAAGGGATCAAAGACGGTAACGACTGGAACGGCAGCCACCGTTTTCACCCGGTCAGCAACAGTGCTTTGGATTTTCTCCCCTCGGGAGACAATGTCGCGCTCTTTGCCGCCTCCCTCGGTCAGCCCCTGTTGGGTCCTGCCGTAGCCGCTACCCTGGCCACTTCCCCGGAGAAAGATTCCACCCGCTATGTGACCAAATATTTTGACAAAGACATCAGCCATATGCTTTCTCATGTCACCAGACGCTTAGAGCAGGTGCTTTCCCGTTATGTGTCCCTAAGCATCGGCAACATTACGGATCTGATCCCGGAATTCATCTACTATCTCCGCTGGGCCGAATATCTGGAAGGTTTGAAAGCAAAGGGATATCGTTTCTGCAAGCCGGAAGTACTGGATGCATCATCACAGGATACCCGTATGAACGCCTGGGGGATCTACAACCTGAAACTGGCCGCTCTGTCCGAAGAAACGCCCGACACTATCGTACCAAACGATCTGAAATTCACCGAGGAACAGACGCTCTTTCTGCTCACCGGTGCCAACCGCGGCGGAAAGACAACCATCACGCAGGCGATCGGACTGCTCTATGCATTGGCTCAGGGCGGCATCTCGGTACCCGGGAAGCATTTTGAATTCTCCCCGGTGGACTGCATCTATACCCATTACCCTGCCGATGAAGACAAAACCATGGATCTGGGACGTCTGGGTGAAGAATGCCGCCGTTTTAAGGATATCTACAGCGCGGCTACCGAAAACAGCCTGCTGTTGCTAAACGAAACCTTTTCCACCACCTCTTTTGAGGAAGGCTACTTTATCGCCAGAGATGCTGTTTTGGCGCTGCTGGAAAAGAACTGCCGCGTGATCTATAACACCCATATGCACAAACTGGCGTATGAGATCCCGGAACTGAATAAAAACACCGCCCCGGGGCATGGCAAAGCCGCCTCCCTGATCGTTTCCTCCAAAAACGGAGAACGCTCTTTCCGCGTGGTCGTAGCTCCGCCGGAAGGCCGTTCCTATGCGGAAGACATTGCCAAAAAGTACGGTGTCACCTACGATATGCTGACCGGCAAAGAATAAGATTTCCTCTTACGAATCCATCATAAATAAAACACCCGGATCTCTCGATCCGGGTGCTTTTTTGATCTACTTCAGATATTCTTCTTTGTTACTCTCGCATCAATCATCCATCTCTGTTGCCGTATGGCTGATCGCCTTCCCGCAATTCGGACAGATCGGATAGGCCGGCTTTGCCGTCTCGCTCTGCTGATCCGTCCATACATATTCATGGTCGCAGGAACGCATCATAACGATGCTCTTGGGTGCCGGATAGGATTTGGTATGCTTGATCTGTACATAATAACAATATCCGTTTTCCGGGATCACGGGCTGTACCGGTTGCACCGGCTGTGCCTGCTGCAGGATCGGATTTTGTGCCGGAACCTGCTGGAACGGAACATTCTGCGGTACCGGCTGTGCCTGAACCGGAGTTGCCTGCTGGATGACCGGCCCGTTCTGTACCGGAACCGTCTGCTGAACGACCGGCGTCGTCTGTACCGGCGCGCTCTGCTGTGCCACCGGCGTACTCTGTACCGGAGCCTGTGCCTGTGTTGCAACCGGAGTCTCTGCTCCGATATTGCTGATCTTCTGCGACGGATCGATCGTCGGTGTTGCCGCTGCAGTAGTATTCTGCTTTACCGGCCCCGCAAAACGGGAACGAAATACCGGTTTGGTATATCCCTGCGGCTGAACCGGTGCCGCCGTAGTATTGGCGGTTCCTGCTGCTACGGAAGCCGGATTGGAAGTCGGTGCCGGTTGTGGCTGCGGAGTCGGTGCTGCCCCTGTGTTTACCGCCGGTACCGGTGCCGCGGTCCCGGTAACGCTTCCCCCCTGCTGCATAGCAGGTCTGGTCGCTGCCGGGTTCGGCGGAAATTTGCTATTATCGGTCTCGCTGGAAAACAGCGCAGAATTAATGCTGTTATGATCCCACTTATTTTTGTTAACCTCATCGGAGATCTTATTTGCTGCCTTCTTCAACATGTCGTTTATTGATGCCATATCAATATACCCCCAGATCCAAAAGTGTATATAACAGTATTTTATACCGCCGATTTGATGATTGTCAACCTTTGGATGCACTCCATTCTCACGAAAAATTGCACATCTTTTACCGTCATTTTTCTATCTTTTTCTTACTCATCAAATCCGGCGTTTTCTTTCTCCTGAATCAGACCGTAAAATGCATATTTCGGTTTGAATGCACCGTCAAACGGAAGCGGATTGTACTCCCTTCTCCAGGAAGCGCTGTCTGTGGTTCCCCAAACGGTCAGAGCATCCATATTGACGCGTCCGTCATCCACACGCTCGAAAATGCCGTTGATCAGGTTGTAATAAAACTGCCCCTGCTCCTTTAAGGTGTCTTCGTTCTTTTCATCCGGGAACTGGTACTTTCCGAGGCAGACATCCAATTCGGTCAGCTGCATCTTAAGTCCGGTCTCGGCCATGGTATCCATTGCCGCAAAGTACTCATCCAGATCATCCGTGGTATACAGATGCGCCTGCAGACCGATGCCGTCGATCAGGGATCTGCCGTCCTCATCCTTGAGGGTATCCACAAATTCTACCAGTGTATCCGCTTTAAACTGCTCATTATAATCGTTGTAGTACAGATCGATGCTCTCCGGAGCATATTTGTCCGCAAAATAGAAGGCATACCAGAAATAATCCTCTCCGATGATCTCGGACCAATGGCACTGACGCGGCGTACCGTCCTCCATCCAGCCTTCGTTGATCACATCGTATGCATAGAACATATCGATATAGCCCAGATCCGTCAGCTGTTCAAAGTTTCCGCGGATCATATCCTCCATACGGGTCAGCATTTCCTCACGGTCTACCAGCGGCTCTTTGGTATCAAAATTCTCGTGGAAGAGCCATTCCGGGGTCTGGCTGTACCATACCAGTGTATGGCCACGCATAGACATATCGTTTTCCTTGGCAAAATCCAGGATTGCCTGCGTATCCTTGCCGTATTCCACCACAACATGCCCTTCTTCCTGACTCTTTTTTTGGTTCAGGACATAATCCGGTTTCATTTCATTACCGCAGGTAAGGCTGTTAAAATGCGTTACGATCAACTCGGTCATCAGCTTGTTCTTGAGATCATGTGCGGTCACGCCGGTTCCGGCTTTCATTCCATGTTCCGCAAAGACACTCGCGATCGTGATCTGCTCTTCCTCCTCCGGTGTGGGTGTTGCCGTTGCTTCCGGTGCTTCGGTCGGTTCCGCGCTTTCCGTCGGCTCCGCTTCCGTCGGTGCTTCCGTTGCTGCTGTCGGTTCCGCATTCTGCGTCGTCGGCGCAGCTTGCGTACATCCTCCGAGCAGCAGCGTTCCTGCCATCATCATTGCCAAATACTTGCTATTCACAGTTTTTTCCTCCTAAGAATCCTTTATATCCTGTTTTATTTTGTTTTCGCCGTTTCGATCTCCGGCTTGTTCTGTCCTTTAAAGATACTTGCGAAAAAGGCCTGTTTTGTAAATTCGTACATGATCTTTTTGGTCACTTCGTTCGAATTCTTCAACCTCGACTGGATCCGCTTAAACCCTTCCAGACCTTCGCCGGCCAGTTCGGACAGTGTCGTGGAGCCGCCGCCGCTTACCGCTTCAAAAAGATCATCAAAAAAGATCCGTCGCTGCTCGATATCGGAGCATTCGATCCAGTTCTCTACAAACTCATTAAACCAGGTGCTGATGGGACTGTGTTTTTCCGCCGCTGCGATCTTCCCGTGGTCCACCCCCCAGGAGATCGGTGCGTGCTGAAATACGCCTTTTCCGAAAGACTTAATGATCCGGGTATTCGGTACTTTCATATCAAAGAGCTTTCCGACCACGGAAAACTCCGGAAGGATACAGATGGTTTTGGCCAACACGGTATCGATCGGCGCATCCCCCATCACTTCCTTGGACAGTCCCGGGCCGTCCAGATCATAGATCCGGTCAATCTTTGCAAACAGTTCCGGATCCATGGTACATCCGGCATAGATTGCCAGATTTCCGCCTTTGGAATGTCCGCCGACCATCCATTGCCTTTCCGGATCCTTTTCGATCATCCGGGTAACATATTCCTTTGCCATCTCCTGCGCTTCCGTTTTGGAGAAACTGGCTATAAAGTCCTCGTACCAGCCGGCCAGCGAATCATCCGTACCGCGGAAGGCGATAAACGATAATCCGTTGTCATCATGAAATGTCTCCACCGCATACTGCACCGGCGGATCTGCCCGCTTGATATCGATATAGTCGCTCATCCGCAGGTTTCCGAATCTTCTGGAATGTACGATTGCCTGCAACAAGTCGGTATATTTGTTATCGTTGATCGCAATCTCTACCTGCACATTGCCGGAATCCAACATTTTCTGTGCATCTCTCACATATACCGGGCCTTCCGCCCCTTCAAAGAGTTCCGAAAAGTTATAATATGCCAGATTACACAAAATCAGGGCATCGACATCACGAAAACCGGTTTCCGCAATGGTAAAATCCGACATCCAGAGCACATAATCGGTCAGTGTATCCATAGAACTGTCTGCCTCTGGTCTTATCGGTCAAAAGTGAACCGGTCAAAGGCAAAGGTCGTTTCCTTATCTTCCGATCGGAACTCAAAATACACGGCATGCTTACCGAGTACACCACACTGCACATCCGTTGTCACTTCCGCCTTATTGCCATGGAAAGTCGCTTCCGCGATCACACGTCCGCGATAGGAATCGATGCGCACCAGCACTTTGCCTTTCTTTGCCTCTTCCAAAACCACGGTAACGGTCTTGGGCGTATTATTTCCAAACTGCAGATAACGGAATCCGACGGTGGTTCCGTCCGTAATATCCACAACCGGCGTAGAAATCTCATCGATCTGCTCATAGCCCGGTCTTACATACGCACGTTTTTTGCTGCCGTAGATATGGCAAGCATACCCTGCGGAAATCCAGGAATAAGCATCCAGTCCGTTTACATGCGCGCCCTGTGAGGTCATTTCCACCGGCTTGGAGGATACCGGCTCACCGTCCAGATACTTGATATCGCCGATATACAGTTTTCCGTCCGTTCCCATTGCCACATCGATCGGTTCGATCATCGCCTGTCTGGAATACTCGTTTACGCCGGTCTGACGATGATAGAATACATACCATTTGCCGTTGACTTCCATAATAGAGCCATGGTTATTGCCCCACTGATAGGTCATGGTTCCGTGACCTTCGGAATCTTTTAAGATCTCGCCGCCGTTAAAGGAAAAATCTCCGCCGTCATGGAACGGTCCGAACGGAGTATCGCTGAATCGATAAGACAGGAAACCGTTGTTCGGGGTAAATACCCCCAGCTCCGGTACCGGTTTCTCGTAACGTTTGGAATAGATATAAACATATTTGCCCATCACTTTGCGCGGGCTGGATGCCTCAAAGAACGCATCGATCAGATTGATATGTCCGTCATCCACCGGATTCCACGGACATGTGGAGTGACCCAGCGGATTTTCCACCAGGGTGCCTTCCTTGATCGTTGCCATATCGTCTTCCAGCTCAGCAATATAGCAGGGTGCCGCACAGCCGCCCCAATAAGCATAGACTTTGTTATCGTCATCCACCAGAATACCCGGGTCAAAGCCCAGTTTGGTTTCTACCGGATTTTCGAACGGTCCCCACGGGGTCTTGGCACTGGCTACTACGACCAGACTGCCCTTACGCTCTGCTGCATACATATAATAAGTATCGCCGCGTTTTACCACATCCGGTGCATACAGGATGGAGTCGTAATGGGTCACATACGCTACACCATGGTAGGTCCAATTGGTCAGATCATCCACCGGTGCGGACCACACCACATAATCGCGTCCGCAATACTGCTCTTTTTCGATGTCGTGAGAACCGTATACATAGACACGCTTCTCTCCATTATGATCAAAAACGCGCGGTTCTCCGTCGGGTACGTGCTCCCAGAGCGGCATATACGGATTGGCGCCTTTAATAAATTGTTTCATACGGAACCTCCTTTATAAATAAAGACTCACAACATACCTATCATATCATTTTTTTCGCCGTTTCACAACGAAAACAATACCTAATCCCCGGCCTTCTCCAACAGTTTCAGGATATTCTCCGGATCCATATACCAGTCCACATGATCCGGTCGGGTGATCTCCTCATGGGCAAGTGCTTTTCGCATCATTTCCAGCTGCAGATTACCGGTTCCCGACAGGCCATCCGTAACCGGCGCCTGGATTCCGATCATCTCATAGAACGCCTCCAGGATCACGACGAATACCAGTCCCATACCGGTTCCGATCATATTTTCTTCGATCCAATAACGCATCTTAGTCATCGAAAAGCGTCTGCAGATATTTTTGATCCGAAAATACGGTTCGGCATGTGTCGGATTCATCCATAAATCGGCAAAACAATAGTCAAACGAAGCCTCATCCACGGTCTCCATATAGGCAAAGGGATCCGCTTCGATCACTTCCACCTTTTCCGGATGGTCAAACTGCGGAAGGATCGCTTTGCGGAACAGTTCGATCAGATCCGCATCCTGCTCGATCACCGTAACTTTTTCTACCGTATCTTTCAAATGTGCCAGATAGGTAAAATAGCCCATCTTCAGCCCGAGCACCAGCACATGCCCCTTGGCCGCTTCTGCCGCTTCCCTTGTGGTTTCGATCTCATACGGCGATACGGCATAGCGTTGCTTCTCCCCCTCCATAATGCAGGGGAAATGATATTCGCAGTCAAACGCGGCCAGCGAAGGGATCATCACACCGAAATCCGAGCAGGTGGATGCGTTGTAGCAAATCATCTCATAGGGATAATAGGTCTGTTCGGCAAGTTTCAGTTTTCCGACGCTCTCGCTGCGAATCGCGATCTTCTTCCGGTAGGGATCGTCCGCATAGCTGTCCTTATGTAAAATCCGGCTGTTGCGGGTGATCTCGTCATACAACGCTTCCGGGAACTGCCCGCCCTGCACATTATGTTTACGAACCAGTCCCAGCAGCATGGCCGCCATGATTGCTTCGTCCCTGGTATATTCCACACCGTCGTTTTGGGCATTTTTCAAAAATTCGTCCGCTACTCCGAGCACCGTCTTTTCATCACTAAAGACCACACTGCGCGTACTGATCGGCAACAGGATCGCCGTAGCAATAAAACTGCTCGCGTGACGCCCTTCGATGTAGGACATAATCTTTTCGTTGATTCCTCTGGTATTTTTGATCTTCATGGTTTTCCCCTTGTATAGATTTTTGCTGTTTTTTCACCGGGACATTTCTTTGCCCTTTTATATCTGTCTGTTTTCAGATATCCAGATCCGCGATACAATCCCCGCGCAGATCTGCCACTTTGTCAAAATCGATCGTCCGATTGACATGTCCGATCCGGCTCTCCGCCATCAGCACGATCTTTTGATTGGCCGCATCGATACGCTTGATGGCTTCTCTTTTGGTCACATACGCGCCGCCTGTTTTCTTCTCATCGGGCACAAAATAGGTGATCTGCAGTTCCGGATGTTCGCCCATAGCCGTCCGTTCCGCGATGCGATCCAGTTTACGGCCGAGCACATCCATCTCCCAGTCTTCCAGAACGGATATACTCTCCGTCTGTCTTGCCTCTTCCGTCACCATATCGTCGTATCCCGCAAGCGCCGCAAACGGCGAAAACTGCGCCGCCCGATCATGCAGACTCATATGCGGTCTGGTTGCCGACTGATGATGCGGCAGATCGATGATGTCCGCGTATACGGCTCGAGCATTTCCATTGTTTTCCGGGTTCAATAATGTGTTCTCCTATTTTCCTCTTTCTTCACCTGTAGAATACGCCGGTCTATATTTTTGCCTTCCCCCTGCTTGTGGGGGGAAGGTGCCCGAAGGGCGGATGAGGGGCAAACGTCCTCTTATTTACTCCCCCGAAGAATGGCCGCCGATCTGCTTGTTCCGCTTCATCGTCATCGCGCCCTTCTTCAGATTCATCCCCTTCAGCACCGCATTCTTCCCGAACTTTTCCTGCATCGCCAGCGTTGCTTCCTGCAGGCTGCGTTCCTTTCGGTCCGCCTCCGCTTCCTCTTCCCGCTGCTTTTCTAATGCATCGTAGTCAGTAAACAGATCCATCTGATACGGTGCCTCTTCCGGGATCTCCTTCTCCGGGATCAGTCCGCAGGCGACCACATACACTTTGCGCACCAGCAATTCTTTATCGATGATCTGCTCATACAGATCCATCATTGTCTCGGTAATGCGGTGCGTGGAACTGGTCCAACGATCCAGATTGCCGGTGCCATGTGCCGGATAAGGCTGCAGCCGTCCGTACCGGTCCACATTCACACGGCCTTCATATCGTTTTCCGTTTCCGCAGATCCGAAATGTGGAATGCTCGTGATCCGCGCCCTTATGCTCATACACCAGGCTGGTCACATCGTACACAACGGTCAGTTCGATCTTTTTCGTTACCAGCCCTTTTCTCACCAGATCCAGTACCAGCAGTTCCGTCATTTCCCGTACGATCAGTGCCGCGTCTTCTGCCGTGTACGGCTCCGTCAGCACCTGTCCGGAAGACAGACTATTGGTCTCCGGCGTATACTCTTTGATATTGACGATTTCCGTCGGTTCCCATCCCCAGGCATGGTCGATCAGCAGTTCCGCATTGATCCCAAAAGCGGAATACAAAACGCTCTCATCCACCACACTCTGTCTGGCCACATCGCCCATAGTATAGATGCCCATATGTTCCAGCCTGCGGGAAATGCCTCCGCCTACACGCCAGAAATCCCGCAAGGGCCGGTGGCACCAGAGTTTCTCCCGATAGGTCGTCTCATCCAGTTCTGCGATGCGCACGCCATCCTGATCCGCCGGGACATGTTTTGCCACGATATCCATCGCAACTTTGGCCAGATACATATTGGTTCCGATCCCTGCGGTCGCCGTGATCTGCGTTTCCTTCATCACATCACGGATCATTTTCATCGCCAGTTCATGCGCGGTCAACCCGTAGGTATCCAGATAACCGGTCACATCGATGAAACACTCATCGATGGAATACACATGCACATCTTCCTCACTCACATAGCGCAGGTAGATGGAAAAGATCTTGGTACTGATCTGCTCGTAGAGTTTCATCCGGGGCGGCGCGATGATATAAGCCAATTCCAACGACGGATCCGCAGAAAGTTCCCCTGCATCATTCGAAGAGTCTGCAAAATGCGGCTCTCCGGTCACGGGATCCTTCTGCAGCACCCCCAAGGCCTTCGCCTTATGAAATCGCTGGGCATTCACTTCTTTTACTTTTTGCACCACTTCAAAAAGTCTGGCCCTTCCGGGGATCCCATAGGCTTTCAGTGAAGGGGATACCGCAAGGCAGATCGTTTTTTCCGTACGCGAAGAATCCGCCACCACGAGATTCGTAGTCAGCGGATTCAAGCCACGGTCAGCAAGCTCACAGCTGGCATAAAAGCTCTTCAGATCGATGGAAATATAAGCCTTTTGTCTGCCTTCTGTCATCACCAGTCACTGTCCCAATCCGAGGATCCGGAGTCCCAACTGTCGCTTCCGGAATCCCAGTCATAATCATAGTCATCATCATTATCCCAGGAATTGTCATCATCGTAGGAGGAAGCACGCTCGCTCTGATACTCCTGATAATAGGAGGTGCTTTCAAAATCCGTCAGCTGTGTCTCGGTATTCCAGTTCGGAAGGAAATAAAAGTCCTGTGCTTCATCCCGGTTATGCAGTGCATCGGGGAGATCATAATAATCGACCGGCTCCCAGCTGTCCCCATCGGACATTTCATACCAGGTATTATTATCATATTTATCCATATGATAATAATAGTTGTCATCGTATTCGTAATATCCGGAAGCAACTTCCCAATCGGTCAACCAACGGACCAGCTTGCCGCCTGCCGACAGGAGCAGATACCCTGCGGCTATGATCACGATCAGGAGAATGATCGTCGCTTTTGCATCCCCCGGACTGCTTTCCGTTTGATTCTGTGTTCCGGAGGCACTTCGATCCGGTTGCCCCTTCGCTGCATTCCTGCCTTTCTGCTCGATGATCTCCTGCTTAAGGCGCATATACAGCTCATTGACGGCATAGGCTTCATCCGTACCTTCATAACGAATGGCCCGGCTGCCGTTGTCTTTGTTTTTATATACAACAAAATTGCCGCTCGTCGGATCCTTATAGATACCAAAAGCTCTCGGCTGCTTGTAGTCTATGCCGATAAAGAATCGTGTCGTCTCATAAGGCGGCAGTCCATGCGCCTCATACCAGGCCTGCAGATCCTCGATCGTGGTCGGCTGGTCCGGCGCGCTCCGGCGCACATTGGTATTGGTCGCCCCGCAGCTCGGGCAGGTCGACAAAGTATCGTCATAGATCGTTCCGCAATACTCACAAGTAACTTTCATCGTTTTACCCCCATGTATGTGTCTTCGACTGCATTGTTCTCTGCTTTTTTCGTCCCCCTGACACGCTTGTATCAAGCAAAATACACCGCCATTAGTTTACCATAAACAGAGCAAAAACACAAATATATGTTCCCCCTGATCCTGTAACAAAAAAGGCAGCAAATCCGATGATTTGCTGCCTTTTTCTGTGATTCGAAATTATTTAATTATTATTTATATTCTTCTCGTTTTCCATTTTCTGAATATACTTTTTTAGTTGCTCCAACTCCAAATCTTTTTCCTGAAGTTGTCTATCTTTCTCCTGTATCTGTTTGTCTTTCTCTTGAATCTGCTTATCTTTCTCTTGAATTAACCTGTCTTTTTCCGCTATCCTACGCTGTGTCCCCCTCTGGCGGCGCAGGTAGTCCTCGCGCGCTTCGCATTGCTGGCGAATACGCTCGTCTTCAGAGATCTCATAGATTGTGCTAGCCGCTTCGTTAATTGCCTGATTTTCCACTGCCAACATCTTGATTTCCTCCCATGTCTGCGCTTTAAACAACTTCGCCCACTCATGTATATTATAGGCTTTATCCTCCTCAGTGGCAAGGTAGTTTAGCTCCGAGACATGCCCCTCATCCGGCCTTCGGCCACCTTCCCCCCAGAGAGGGGAAGGCTTATAACTATCACTGTCCGTTTTCGCGATTGTCCCTGTCCTGTCGGCCCTGGCCATTTCCATTCTCCGGACGTTGCGGGCGGTTCTGGCCGTCAAATTCCCTGTTGGGATCAAAGCCTTCCGGAGGTTCCATTCCTTCCGGCATTTGGAAGCCTTCCGGCCGTTCCATTCCTTCGGGTATTTCGAAACCTTCGGGCGGTTCGAAGCCTTCCGGCATCTCGAAACCTTCGGGTGGCTCGAAGCCGTCCGGCAGTTCTGCCCCGTCCGGTCTGTCCTGGCCGCCGGAGCCTCCGAATCCGCCGGGGCCTCCGCCCGGGAATCCGTTTGCAAACTGGTTGGTGATCGTATTGGTCTCTTCCCCGTTCTCTACGATGGTTCCGCCGTTGTAGGTTGCAGTGCCGTCGTAATCAAAGGTTGACATCTTACCGTTAATGCTGATGTATCCGCCGTTGATGATGATATCCCCGTTAGAATCCACGCCATCCGTATCACCGTCTGCCATATCGATCGTCACCGTTCCGCCATTCAGTTCGAACAACGATGAATATGCAGAGGACTTGTGTGCTGCATTGATGCCGTCATCCGATGCTGCGATCACAAGGTTGCCGCCATTGATCTGCACTGCGGTACCTTCGATGGCTTCGCTCGCATTCAGATTCAGCTCCCCGGCATCGATTTTGACTAATGTGGTTGCATGAATTGCATCGTCCGCTGCCGTAATTGTGATCGTACCGCCGCCGATATAGACATACCCTGTGGTATCGTCGTCGTCATTCTCCGCATGGAGACCGTCGTTACAGCGATCGATCGTAATGGTTCCGTCTGCCACCAGGATCTCTTCGTGTGCTTCAAGGGCACTGCCCTCACAGGAAATATTCCAGGTGCCGCCGGTCACTTTGATCCCGTCTTTACTTGTGATGCCGTTATCCGAAGAAGTGATCGATAGTGTTCCGGTACCGTTCAGTACCAGATCATCCTTGGAAAAGATCACCGCATCGGTATTGGTATCCCCGTCCGCCGTAAAGGTTCCGTTCACGCTCAGACTGTTTTCTCCATTTGTGGTAACAAATACCTTATCCACACTTTTCACATAGATACACGGCTGCTCCTGATTGGTGATCTGCAGTCCGTTAAGTACCAGCTGCACTTTATCCTTACTGTCTGCATCCACCACGATCGTTACATCCGATGCCTGCCCGCTCAGTACATAGACACCTTCTTTGGTTATAGAAATGTCCGCACCGTCCGTCACCGTGATATATTCTGCATCCGACAGATCCGCTTCCTGTTTCTGATCCCGATCAGTAAACAAGGTTCCGGCATCGATCTCATCAAACGCTGCCGAACCGGCAACGGTATTCTCACTGGCCAAAGGCGATAAAGTCACCTGTGTCACATCCGCCTCTTTCTGTACCGGAGATTCTTCCGCTGTCATTTCTGTATTGCTCTCCGCATTTGTCGTCTCTTGGGCACATGCGGTCAAAACCAATATTGTAGAAAGGATTGCTGTCACGATCTTTCTCTTCATATTTCTTTCCTCCAATCTTTATTATATCGGATCATTCTACTCATTACAATGCATCCGGTGATTCGATCATCCGCCCTAAACTGATATCCAGATTGCCGTTTAAGGTGCGCAGCTCATCCAGAAATTCTCTTGAGGATACATTGTCTTTCAGGATCACACTGAGCGTCAATTTGTACAGGCTTCCCATATTGGCGGTGCGAACTTCATCGTAAGTAAAGTCTCTTAAATATTTTTGGAATACCTCATCAAAACGATTTTCGTAATCCAGATTTTCCGGAACTGTAATTCGCAGTCGGCGAATGCTTTTATCTTCCGCTCCGAACTTTGTAAAGTTCAGGATCAGGTTGAGTGTGGATACGATCACCGAGAAGACGATGGCGATTCCGATATACCCCATCCCGGTTGCCAAACCGACGGCCATTGCAAGAAAGATGCCTGTGATCTCCTGTCCGCGTCCCGGCGCCGAGCGGAACCGTACCAGACTGAATGCTCCCGCCACCGCCACACCGGCTCCGAGGTTCCCGTTCACCAGGATGATCACCAGTTCCACGATTGCCGGAAGCAGTGCCAATGTGGTGATATAACTCTTGGAAAAACGATTTCGTATCATATAGGTTACGGCGATCAGTAGCCCGCAGAACAATGCCGTCATCGTTGCAACTGCAAATTCACTTCCCGTAAAACTTCCGTCGGATAATATCGTTGAAAATAAGGTGTTAAACATAAGCCATCTCTCCTTTCCTGTTTCGGTTCCTGCCGTAAGCATTATCTGTAATTACCTCTGCTTTTTGCAAGATGTCATCGCGTATCATTTGTGTATATCCCGCACCGTATTTGGAAAACGATGCCGGAAAGATCTGCAGTTCACTGAGTTTTCTGCTTAGTTCTATCGGAAAGGCATTCGCCACTTTGAGTTCCATCAGGTATTGCCCTTCCTGCAACAGTGGTCTTCCCGATTCCAACTCCCTCAAATCCCTGCACGATGCATTCCATTCAATGTGACTGTCAAAGGTTACCCGAAAGTCCTTATCCGTAATGCCTGCCATTGCAGTTCTGTCATAGCAGATGCTCATTGCCGGCTGCAAGTCTTTGTAATACTCCCGGAAAGCTTCGATCTCTCTTGCGATCTGTGAATCCTCGATCCTGCCGTTTTCATCGGTCAGATAATCGTGCATTGCTTTATACTTTCCTGTTATTCTTCTTTTATATACGATACCGTCGTATTTCTTTTTGATCTCGATAAATGCATTGGTATCATCGGTCGTATCCCCATAGGTTCTTAATCTTAGTTTTTCTTTGTAGAGTGGCTTTTCGAGGGACTGTCGTATCAACCGATAATCCGGTGTGTCATAATAAATATTATTGATCCTGGACAATCCGTAGGCATCTACCTTTGCTATCGTCTGCAGAAATTCTAAAATTCCCTGATACTGCTCATTACTCAGCAGATATTTGATCTCTTTTCTCTGAAAAACTTCTCTGTATTCTCCCATACTGACCACTTCCTTTCCGTTTCTGTAAACATAAGATACCATTGCAAGATTAAACAAACATTAAAAAGACACCGAAACTTTTTTCATTTCGGTGTCTTTTTTGTGAACAGTTCTCGATTTAGTTTTTCAGATCGATCTGAAACGTGGTCTTACCATCCTTGGAACAGGCCCTGATATCTCCGTGATGATTGCGTGCGATCCTTCTGGCAATTGCCAGGCCCAGGCCGTACCGGTTTTCACTGCGGCTTCTTGCCTTATCTGCGCGATAAAATCTTTGAAAGATCTTTTCTTCATCGCCTTCCGGAATGGGATCCCCCGAGTTGATCACTTTGATACAGATGCCGCCCGTCTTCTTGCTGTACTTTGCAGATATCGAAACCGTGGTGTCCCGATGACTGTGTCGTACCGCATTGTCCAGGATCGTTGCCATCATCTGCTCCATCTCTTCCTTGTTGCAGTTCAGCGTCATCTTTTCTTCGATCTCGGTTTCGATCGCTACTCCCTGCTCAAACGCAACACCCTCATACGCCATACAGGTCTTCTCCAGAATCCGGGACAGATCTTCCTCCTTACGCGCAGATACATCTTCCCCGTTTTCCAGTTTGGAGAGATTTAGGAGTCCTGCGATCAACCGGCTCATCCGGTCCGCTTCATAGCGGATATTCTCCAGATATTTCTCATCCGATTCCTGTGCCTGCATCTCATCTGCCGATGCCATGATCACGGCCAGTGGTGTCTTTAGTTCATGCGATGCATCCGCAATAAATTCCTTCTGACGATCAAACGCTTCCTGTGCCGGCTTGATGATCCATTTTGTGATCTGCCCGGTGATCAATACGATCACACCTTCCATGATCACAAAGAGTAACAGTGTCTCCAGCAACAGCGCCCGCAATTTCCCGGAGGTCTGCGCGTTATTCATGATCACAATGGATTCCCCATAATGATAACGATAACTGTACTTGCTGAAATACAGATTCTTTATAGAAATCGAATCCCCGGTCTCCTGCTTCAGGATCTCTTCCGCCACCTCCGAAACACGGAAGTCTTCGGAAGTATTTCCGAAGGTAAAGATGCCGTCAATAGCGCCGTCCTTGATGGCTACCGTATACAGTTCCGTTTCCGGGATGATCATATTTTCCAATTCCCGTGGTTTTAACCTGGGTCCTTCCATCCCTTCCTCGGGCATACGAAAATCCGGATCTTGTTTTCCGGGATCCTCTTCCGGTTTACCTTCCCCACCGGGACCGTTCATCCAGGGCCCCGGCCGGTTTCCGAAAAATGCATTGCGATTCTCCAGGATGTCCAGATTGATCATCACATCCTCCCGCTCGCGGATATAACTGCGCACATTCACCAGAACCAATACCGTAAGCAAAATCAGGCTGAGGATGATAAATAAGGTCAGATATGTTTTTTTACGAAGTTCTTTCATCGCATTGTCCGTATGTCAGTAATCGATCGTTATCGCCACTCTTCCCAAAATACCCTCGTCTGTTTTCACGGCTCTTCATATTCCAGCGTGTATCCCATGTTGCGGATATTCTTGATCGTCACGCCGGAACCCAGAACTTTCAGTTTCTTCCGCACAAAGGACATATACGCCTCCATATTATTGGAAACCGCATCCGAATCCATTCCCCACACACGGTCGTAGATCATATCCCTGGACAGAATCTGATCGGCATTTTTCATCAGATATTCCAGCAATTGAAATTCCTTTCGGTTGATCCCCACATCTTCCTGCGTCCTGGTGCAAACCAGTTTGGAAGCTTTGTAATCCAGCCGGATGTCACCGTATTCCAGCACATTATCCACCGCTTTTCCGATATTTAACTGTGCATTGACTCTCGCCGCCAGTTCATCGATATGAAACGGTTTCGGTACATAATCATTGGCCCCGCTGCCAAACCCGAGCAGCCGGTCTTCCAATTCCGCTTTAGCCGTCAACATGATCACCTTAACTTCGCGGTTCACCTTGCGGACTTCTTTTAATATCTCAATACCGTTTCGTTTCGGCAGCATAATATCCAGAATGATCAGATCATACATGCCGGACAAGGCATTATCTAAGCCTTCTTCTCCGTCATTAGAAATGTCTACCGTATAGTGATCCCTGACCAGCCGGTCCGCCACCAGCTTTGCCAGGGACACTTCATCTTCTACCACCAGAATACGCATCTGTTTTCCTCTCCTCGTTGCAGGTAAACCTTTCTGCCTATGCATCCATTATAGACTTTAACCGCTATCGTATCAAGTCAGGGATTATTTGTATACAAAAACGCCGGCGAATGAGCCGGCGTTTCGGGAGTTCGATTCTATGGGAATTTTACTCGGTAAATAATGCTGTGGAATAGTAACGGTCACCGCTGTCCGGAAGCAGGGCTACGATCACCTTGCCCTTGTTCTCCGGCTTCTTAGCCAGTTCGATGGCACCGTAGAGTGCTGCACCGGAGGAGATGCCTACAGAGATACCTTCCTTCTTTGCCAGATATTTTGCAGTCTCAAAAGCCTTATCGTTCGGAGCCTTAAAGATCTCATCGTATACCTTGGTGTTCAGTACATCGGGCACAAAGCCTGCACCGATACCCTGGATCTTGTGGCTGCCTGCCTTACCTTCGGAAAGTACCGGGCTGTCTGCCGGCTCCAGGGCTACCACCTTTACATTCGGGTTCTGCTCTTTCAGATACTCACCGGTACCGGTTACCGTACCGCCGGTTCCTACACCTGCGATAAAGATATCTACCTTACCGTCGGTATCCTTCCAGATCTCCGGACCGGTAGTTGCACGATGTACCGCCGGGTTTGCCGGGTTCACAAACTGTCCCGGGATAAAGCTGTTCGGGATCTCCTTGGACAACTCTTCTGCCTTTGCGATGGCGCCCTTCATTCCCTTTGCCCCTTCGGTCAGAACCAGTTCCGCACCGTATGCCTTCAGGATGTTTCTGCGCTCCACGCTCATGGTCTCGGGCATGGTCAAAATGATACGATATCCTTTTGCTGCAGCAATGGATGCCAGACCGATACCGGTATTACCGCTGGTCGGCTCAATGATCACGGAGCCTTCCTTCAACAGTCCTTTTTCTTCCGCATCTTCGATCATCGCTTTTGCGATACGATCCTTAACGCTTCCTGCCGGATTGAAATATTCCAGTTTTACGAGAACCGTTGCTTCCAGTCCCAGATCCTTTTCAATATTCACCACTTCTACCAACGGAGTGTTACCGATCAATCCCAATGTACCCTTGTAAATATTTGCCATGTCCTTGTCCTTCTTTCTTATTGTTTGAGATACGGTCCCTCCGATCCCCTGAATACCGGAGGAACATTTCCTATTATACTCTTCTTACTTCAAAGCTGCAAAACCATTTTCCAGATCTGCAATAATGTCATCGATATGCTCGGTACCGATGGACAGACGGATCGTGCTCTTGTTGATGCCCTGATCCAGCAGTTCTTCCTCGGAGAGCTGGGAGTGTGTGGTCGATGCCGGATGGATCACCAGACTCTTTACATCTGCCACATTTGCCAGCAGCGAGAAGATCTTTAAGTTATCGATGAACTTCCATGCTTCGTCCTGACCACCCTTGATATCAAAGGTAAAGATCGATGCACCACCGTTCGGGAAGTACTTCTTGTACAGCTCGTGATCCGGATGATCCGGCAAAGACGGATGGTTTACTTTTGCTACCAGCGGATGCTTGCTTAAGTATTCCACTACCTTCTTGGTATTCTCTGCGTGGCGCTCCAGTCTCAGAGACAGTGTCTCGATACCCTGCAGGAGCAGGAATGCGTTAAACGGAGAAATGCTTGCACCGGTGTCACGCAGCAGGATCGCACGGATATAGGTAACGAAAGCTGCCGGACCTGCCACATCGGCAAAGGATACACCGTGATAGCTCGGGTTTGCTGCTGCAATGTTCGGATACTTGCCACTTGCCTTCCAGTCAAACTTGCCGCCGTCAACGACGATACCGCCCAGAGTGGTTCCGTGGCCGCCCAGGAACTTGGTTGCGGAATGTACCACGATATCTGCGCCGTGTTCTAACGGACGGATCAGGAACGGAGTACCGAAGGTATTATCTACCACTACCGGCAGGCCGTGCTTGTGAGCGATCTCTGCGATCGCATCGATATCGGGAATATCACTGTTCGGATTGCCCAGGGTCTCCAGATATACCGCTCTGGTGTTGTCCCGGATCGCACCTTCCACCTCTGCCAGATTGTGTGCATCTACAAATGTGGTGGTGATGCCGTACTGTGTCAGCGTATGAGCCAGCAGGTTGTAGCTGCCGCCGTAGATCGTCTTCTGTGCTACGATATGGCCTCCGTTTGCTGCCAGTGCTTCGATGGTATAAGCGATAGCTGCTGCTCCGGATGCAACCGCGAGTGCTGCCACACCGCCTTCGAGTGCTGCCACTCTCTTCTCCAACACATCCTGGGTGGAGTTGGTCAGTCTGCCGTAGATATTTCCGGCATCTGCCAAGCCGAAACGGTCTGCTGCGTGCTTGCTGTTGCGGAATACATAGGAAGTGGTCTGGTAAATGGGAACCGCTCTTGCATCGCTGGCCGGATCCGGCTCTTCCTGTCCAACATGTAACTGTAAAGTTTCAAATCTGTAATCGCTCATTTTTATACTCTCCTCTTTTTGTGTTTGTTTTAATTGTTTGTTTCTGTTCTTTCCCATAAAAAAACGGGGCTTTGGTAAGCTCCCGGGCAAAATGACATATCCTTCTATACGGATCGATCCAAGATCAGGCGTGCAGGCAGACAGCCACAGCCCCAGTCATCTCATATGCCCGGGAGTATCGCATTCGACAACAACACATGTTATACATTCGTCTGTTAGCAATACGAGCCATCGTCCTTCTCTCCTTTCCGATCCTGTCATTCAGGTATCTTGTTTGTTTCGATGATGTAACTATATCATTATTCGCCTACTATGTCAATAGGCTTTTGTGTTTTTTTGAAATTTTCTTGAAAAACCTATTTACCATACGATATACTAGGTTTAGGAGGTAGCGTGATATGATTTCTACAAGAGGAAGATATGCTCTGCGGGTACTCATCGATCTGGCAGAGAACAACGACGGCAACTATATCCCGCTCAAAGACATTGCTGAGCGTCAGGAGATTTCCAAGAAATACCTGGAGATCATTGTCAAAGACCTGGTGAAACACAAACTCTTATCCGGTGCCAGCGGAAAAGGCGGTGGTTATAAACTGGTCCGTCCGCCGAAAGACTATTCCATCGGAGAAGTTTTGGAACTGATGGAAGGTACTCTCTGCCCGGTGGCCTGCCTGGCCGATCCGGACTACGAATGTTCGCGCAAAGATCGTTGTCAGACCCTGCCGATGTGGTCCGAATTTGATACTATGGTACATGAGTTCTTTAACGGAAAGACTTTGGAAGACCTGCTTCATCCGCAGACAACACCAGCCAAAAAGAAGGCATCCAAAGCACAGAAATAACCAATCCTTATTCAAAAGATCAACCCACCAAAAATCCCCCGCCGGCGTTTTGCCAGCGGGGGATTCTTAATACTCTTTATCGTTGTTTGATTATCTTCTCTTACCCATTACTCTGAGCAGTCTCAGGAACAGGTTGATGAAATCCAGATACAGTTCAAATGCACCTGCCAGAGCTACAACTGCAACGCGATCGCCCTGATCATATCTTGCATTCTTCTTGATCTTCTGGGTATCATAAGCGGTCAGTCCTACAAAGATCGCGATACCGATCCAGGAAATGATCATATCCAGTGTTTCATTGCCCAGGAAGATATTTACGATCGTTGCAAGGATGATACCGATCAATCCCATCATGCAAAGGCTTCCTACGGAAGACAGATCCGCATCGGTTACCAGACCGTATACTCCCATAATACCAAAGGTTACTGCAGTGATCACAAATACGGATGCTACCGATGTTCCGGTGTAAGCTAACATAACCACGCCGAGCGTCAAACCGGTCAAATACGAATAAACGGTAAACAGGATTGCGGTTAATACTGCATTTCCTTTTTTGATCATTACATTCGATACCAATGCTACTACCAGTTCTGCCACCAGTAAGATGTAGAAATTAACACCGCTGACGACCCATTTCAGCATATTTCCGCTCTGTGCGGTAAATGCTGCAACTGCGGTAACCACCAATGCAGCCACCATATACAGAAATGCTTTTTTGATCACTTCCTGCGCCATTGCCTGGGATAACTGCTCCATCACACCGGAAGTCGGTCCCTGTACAACGCCGCCGTCATCAAAAGCATTGTTGGTATTGCCGCCGTTCATATAGCCCTGATTTTCAAATGCATTGTTGGCAAATGCCTGATTTGCTGCAGCATACTGTGCCTGCGCCCCATTCTGGTACTGCTGGCCATAACCGGCCTGCTGTCCGCCATACTGCTGACCGTAACCTGCCTGTGCCCCGGTCTGATACTGCTGACCGTAATTCGGTCCGTATGCCGGCTGGCTCTGTGCCTGCTGCGCATATGCCTGCTGTGTTGCATTCTGGTACTGCTGGGTTCCGTTCTGATACTGCCAGCCGTTACCATTCTGCGTGTTCTGTCCGTAAAAATTCTGATCCATAGTAGACTCCCTCCTTAACACTATGAACATTAAACATCTTATAGTTCTATTATACGCACACTTTGTAAACTGTCAAACCGTTGTCGGTTGCTTTTGTGCTACTATAAGTTGCTTT
>CAMJAP010000016.1 GCA_946403625.1 uncultured Lachnospiraceae bacterium | reverse complement strand
AGGCACGAGCAAGCAAGTTTGCAAGGGCGAGTCGGTTTGGAGGGGATGCGCCGGTTGAGCAAACTTCTTGCGAAGGCACAGCGAGAAAACTGTCTTTACTGTCCGGCTCCCGTTGGGATATGTCGAAAAAACGGGCACGCAATGCGTACCCGTAGTATTAATGGTTTTACTGCAGCAGTTCCTTCAGCAGCTGGTTGACGGTGCCGGGATCTGCCTTGCCCTTTGCGGCCTTCATGGTCTGGCCCACCAGGAACCCGATGGCCTTGTCTTTGCCGGCCTTGTAGTCGGCCACCGACTGCGGATTGTCCGCGATCACCTGCTCGCAGATGGCCTTGATCGCACCGGCGTCGTTCTCCTGCTTCAGGCCCTTTTCGTCGACATACTGTACCGGATCAATGTCCTGCTCAAACATCACCTCGAAGACTTCCTTCGCCACACTGGAGTTGATGACCTTCTGATCTACCAGACCGATCAGCGCTGCCAGATGCGCCGGCGAATAACGGATGTCTTCCGGATCCATGTTCTTTTCTTTCAGGAGTCGGAGTGTTTCCACCATCAGCCAGTTGGAAACCTTCTTCGGCTGTCCGGAAAGCTTGGTTGCTTCCTCAAACAGATCCGCCATATGCTTGCTCTCGGTGATGATCCCGATATCGTATTCGGGAATACCGTATTCCTCTTTATAACGCGCCATCTTTTCCGGACGGAACTCCGGCTGCTTCGCGCGGATCGCATCAATCCATTCCTGCGATACATCCAGCGGGATCAGGTCCGGATCCGGGAAGTAACGGTAATCCTGCGCGTCTTCCTTGCTGCGCATCGCATAGGACTCGCCCTTGTTGTCATCAAAACGGCGGGTTTCCTGTACCACCTCACCACCGGCTTCGATGATGTCGATCTGACGCTCACGCTCGTTTTCGATCGCATGTGTGATCGAGGTAAAGGAGTTTAAGTTCTTCATCTCGGTACGGGTACCGAACTCGGTGCTGCCCACCGGGCGTACCGACAGGTTTACATCCGCACGCATCGAGCCTTCCTGCAATTTGCAATCCGATGCCCCCAGGTACTGGATGAACATACGCAGCTTCTCCAGGTAAGCGATCACTTCTTCGGCACTGCGCATATCCGGCTCGGATACGATCTCGATCAGCGGCACACCGGAACGGTTGTAATCCACCAGCGATACTTCGCCCCAGTCATCGTGGATCAGCTTGCCCGCATCCTCTTCCATATGGATCTCGTGGATACCGACTTTCTTTTTGCCGCCCTTTTCGGTTTCGATCTCTACGGAACCGTTGCGGCAGATCGGCAGATAGAGCTGCGAGATCTGATAGTTCTGCGGGTTGTCCGGATAGAAATAATTCTTCCGGTCAAATTTGCCATGTCTGGTGATCTCGCAATTGGTCGCCAGACCTACGGCGATCGCATATTCCACCACCTGCTTATTGAGTACCGGCAAAGATCCCGGCATACCCGTACATACCGGACAGGTATGGGAATTGACTTCTCCGCCGAACTTAGTGGAGCAGCCGCAAAAAATCTTGGTTTTCGTCGCCAGTTCTACATGCACTTCCAGTCCGATGACTGTTTCATACTCTCTGGACATCTTGTATTTCTCCTTACTGCATTTCCCGAAAAATCTCATCGGGAAATCTCTTTCTTATTCTTCGTCTTTCTTTTCTTCGTCGCAATCACAGTTGCAGCCGCATCCGCAGCCGCCTTCGCCGTAATTATCGGTCTGGTACTTTCCGACACAGTTGTTTCCGTTATCGCAGCCTACTTTGCGATACTTCGGCGGTGCCAGCAGGATACCCAAAATGATACCGCTCAGAAAACCAACCAACACTTCCAGAAGCAGTGTCTTGCGGCTGACTACCATGGTATCGTCCAGTCCTTCGCAGCAATCCTTTAAATATTTCTTGATCTCTTCCATCTTTTTTTCCTCCTGTCTTTTACTAAATCCCTGTGTTCCCTGCATTCTTTATTTCTGAAAAATCCCGTCAAAAAGCGCCCCGGATTTTTTCGTATGTATACGCGGTACGGATCAGCACATCTTCCTTAAAGCAGTCCCCGATCAGCTGCAAGCCGATGGGAAGACCGTTTGCATCCTTTCCGCACGGTAAGCTGATGCCCGGCAATCCCGCCAGATTCACCGAGATCGTATAGATATCACCCAGGTACATCTTCATCGGATCCGACAGGCTCTCGCCCAGCTTCGGTGCCGTCGTCGGTGCGACCGGCCCCAGGATCACATCGTATTTCGCAAAGGCTTCGTCAAATGCTTTCTTGATGAGCGCCTTTACCTTCAATGCTTTCAGATAATACGCATCGTAATATCCGGAAGAAAGTACAAAGGAGCCCAGCATAATACGGCGCTTCACCTCCGGTCCGAAACCTTCGGAACGGGTCTTTTTGTACATATCGTGCAGATCCTTGTAATCCCCGGTACGATAGCCGTATTTGATACCGTCAAATCGCTCCAGGTTGGACGATGCCTCTGCATCCGCGATCGTATAATAGGTCGGGATCGCGTATTTCACCAGGCTCAGGTCAAACTCTTCCACGATCGCTCCGGCCGCTTTCAGATCTTCTGCTGCTTTCTTTACCGCTGCTGCCACTTCCGGATCCAGACCTTCACCGAAATAATCCCTCGGGATACCGATCTTTAATCCTTTGACATCTTCCACCAGCGCCTTGGTAAACTGTGTATCCTCGCGCTTCATCGAAGTGGAATCTTTTTCGTCGTAAGATGTGATGATCTCCAGAACCGTTGCCGCATCCGTCACATCCTTTGCCAGCGGTCCGATCTGATCCAGAGAGGATCCGTACGCCACCAGACCGTAGCGGGATACCGTACCGTAGGTCGGCTTGATACCTACCACACCGCAGTACGATGCCGGCTGACGAATGGAACCGCCGGTATCGGATCCGAGCGCATACCAGCATTCTTCTGCTGCCACGGCCGCCGCGGAACCGCCGGAAGATCCCCCCGGCACTCTGCTCTCGTCTCTGGGATTCTTCGTTACGCCAAATGCCGATGTCTCCGTTGTGGAGCCCATCGCAAATTCATCCATATTGGTCTTGCCGAGGATCACTGCACCGGCTGCCTGCAGTTTTTCTACTGCCGTAGCGGTATAGGTCGGCACAAAATTATATAGAATCTTCGATGCACAGGTGGTGGTCAGCCCCTCCGTGCACAGATTATCTTTGATCGCGACCGGTACACCGGCCAGCGGACTTTTCAATTCTCCTGCATCGATCCGTGCCTGAATACGATCCGCCTCTTCATAGGCTTTCTCCTTATTCAGGGTGATGTAACAATGATACTTCTCCTCCACAGCATCCATCCGGGCAAATACCGCATCCAGTGCTTCCCGCACCGTCACTTCCTTTGCTGCGATCTTTTTCCCCAGCTCTACGGCTGTCAGTTCCAATAAATCCATTTCTTTTTTCTCCTTAAAAATACCGCCCCCGATGCGGGAGCGGTATCGGTGTAACTTGATTCTTTCCTTACTCTACCTTGAAGTAGCTGATCGTGTCTTCCAGATCCGCTGCCAATCCCTGCAGCTTGTTCGCTGATTCGCTGATCATCGTAAAGGTCGCGTTCAACTCTTCCATAGAAGCGTTGGTCTCTTCAGTCGATGCCGCATTCTCTTCCGAGATCGCAGACAGGTCGGAGATGATCTCCATCAATCCGTTCTTTGCACCGTTCAACATAGAGATTCGCTCATTGATGTGATTGGAAGTATCCTTCACACTTGCCACATTACCGGACATGGTCTCCATGTTTTCCTTGGTCATATCCAGCTGCTCTTCCTGTGTACGGAAGCTGTCGTTCAGTTTCTCCAGAACGCTGACGGAAGAAGCGGAATCTTCCAGCAGTTTTTCCACGATTCCCTTGATCTTGTCCGCACTGTTGCTGGACTGATCTGCCAGCTGACGGATCTCGTCTGCTACGACTGCGAAGCCGCGTCCTGCGTCACCTGCACGAGCTGCCTCGATCGAAGCATTCAGGGAAAGCAGGTTGGTCTGCGTTGCGATATCCGTGATCGCCTGTGTAAACTCGGAGATCGTCTTTGCGGATTCGTTGGTCGAATTGATGGTATCGCCGATATCCTTTACGGAACGGGTTACCTCGGTACTCTGACGGATCAGCTTGTCCAGAGCATCCATTGCCTTGTCGCAGGCTTCTTTCATCTCTGCTGCATAACGATCCATTCCCTGTACGTCTTCTGTGATGTTTTCAATGTTTCTGCCGATATCATCGGTATTGCCTACTGCATTCTCTACGCTCTCGGCCTGTGCTACCGCACCCTTGGAAATCTCGGTTACCGCATCCGTTACCTGCTCGGATGCCAGAGATGCCTGATTTGCACTGTCTGCCAGTTCGGTTCCCGCGTGAGTCAGTTCATCGGACATCTGTCTGGTCTTGCCCAATACTTCGTTCAGTTTCTCGGTCAGACGCTTAGCGCTCTTGGTGATCTTTCCGATATCATCCGTGCCCAGATCACGATCTGCCGGATATTCTACCAGCAGGTTGCCGTTTGCCAGCTCATCCAGGTCTTCCGTAACCTTCTTGATACCAAGACGGATATTGCGGATCGTTGCTACACAGATCACTGCAAGGAACGCAACCAGGACCGCAAATACAACGCCCAGCGCGATTACTCTGGCCTGTAATGCCTGCGTCAAGGCCGTCTTCTTTGCATCTGCCCATTTTTCCGTGATCTCCTGCAGATCATTCAAGCCGTCTCTTGCAGCCGAGAAGTTGTTATGGAATGCTTCCCAGTCACCGGTATTGGCAGCTACATCAAAGGAATTTTGCCATACATCCATAGCGCCCCACCAAGCCACCATCACATCATAGTAGGAACGGCCGTCTTCGGTCTTGGTGTTATTGTACAGGTCTACATCCTGCGCCGCAATGTTTTCTGCCGCCGTTACACGGTCATACACCTGCTGCTTGTTTTCCTCATAGCTGTCCAACTCGCCCGGCATCAACGACTGCGCAAAATCTGCCGGAGCTGCGGTATAACCATTGTAGAAATCATAATACTGCATCGCCGCTTCCATCGACTGATAGAAATCGCGGTCCGCATTGAGCAGATTGCTGTTTACCTGATACAGTTTATCAAAATAAACTGTCGTCAACTGGCTCTGTGTAGAATTGAGCTGCACCACCATAAAGATAAACGCTGTGAGCAATGCTAATGCAAGCGGTATGGTGATGATCATCAATTTCGCCCTTACACTAATGTTTTTCAACCATTTCATTTCTTGTACCCCTTTTCCTTTTTATTTTTAAGAACCCTTTTCGCGGCACACATCCTTGTGCGCCGGATTCCTAAATTCAGACATACCTTCAAAATCTGAACTGCAGTTCCTTGCAAAATTACTCTACTTTCAAGAAATAAAACGAAACAGCTTTATTAATGATTCGATATTCAAATGTTATTCAAATGTTCTGGGCACCACAAATGCCCCGTCTCGCTCCTCCGGCGCGTTCGCCAATACCTGCTCCCTGCCGTCCCCGTTTGTCACCACATCCTCGCGGAAGCGGTTACTCACCGGATGTACATGGCTCATCGGCTCTACGCCTTCGGTATCGAGTTCTCCCAATTGGTCGATATAGTCGAGCATTTCCGCCAGATCTTTCTTGGCCTGCTCTTTTTCACTCTCATCCAACTTCAGCTTGGACAGGATGCCGACATATTCGATCGTTTCATCACTGATCACATTTGCCATGGATCAAAACTCTCCTGCTATCCTTAGTCTCTTACTTTAATGTGCACCTCACGCAGCTGCAGCTCCGTTACTTCCGACGGTGCCCCGCACATCAGGTCCTGAGCCGATCCGCTCATCGGGAACGGGATCACCTCACGGATGTTTTCTTCGTTACGAAGCAGCATGATCATTCGGTCTACGCCCGGCGCCATACCTGCGTGTGGCGGTGCTCCGAACTGGAATGCGTTGTAAAGTGCGCCAAACTTCTTTTCCAATACTTCTTTATCGTAGCCGGCGATCTCAAATGCTTTTTCCATGATCTTCATATCATGGTTACGAACCGCACCGGAGGAAAGCTCCACACCGTTACATACGATATCGTACTGATATGCCAGAATACTCAGCGGATCCTGCTCGTTCAGAGCCTTCAGCCCGCCCTGCGGCATCGAGAACGGATTGTGGGTAAAACCGATCTTCTTTTCCGTCTCGTCATATTCATACATCGGGAAATCATTGATATAACAGAATCGATATGCATTCTGCTCAATGAGTTCCAGTTTCTCGCCCAGTTCCGTGCGGATCTGTCCTGCATACAGGCTGGCCTGCTTCTCGCGGTCTGCGATGAAGAAGATGGTATCGCCGACGCCCAACCCTGCCTGTTCTCTCATTTCCGATTTCAGCTCATCCGGGATGAACTTGTCGATCGGTCCCTTATAACTCAGATCGTCTTCCACTTCCAGATATCCCAGTCCGGCCATTCCGATATCCTGCGCAAATTTGAGCAGTTTCTCGTGAAACCCTTTGGACATTCGCTGATGTACATTGATCGCCCGTACACACTTGCCGTGGAAAGGCTTGAACGTACACTTCTGGAAGAAGTCCGTCATATCTATGATCTCTAGCGGATTGCGCAGATCCGGCTTATCCGTGCCGTACTTTAACATTGCTTCTTTATAGGAGATGATCGGGAACGGCGCTTTGGTGATCTGTGCCCCTTCCGGTGCAAACTTTTCAAAGGTGGCCTGCAGTACATCCTCGCCGACTTTGAACACATCCTCCTGTGTCGCAAAACTCATTTCAAAATCCAGCTGATAAAACTCACCCGGTGAACGGTCTGCTCTGGCATCCTCATCGCGAAAACACGGTGCGATCTGGAAATACTTGTCAAATCCGGATACCATCAAAAGCTGCTTGTACTGCTGCGGTGCCTGAGGCAGTGCATAAAACTTGCCCTTATATCGTCTGGACGGTACAATGTAATCTCTTGCGCCTTCCGGAGAGGACGCACACAGGATCGGGGTCTGGATCTCCAGAAATCCCATCTCGGTCATCTTCTCACGCAGATAAGCGATCACTTTGGAACGGAAGATCATATTGTCCTTTACCTTCGCATTCCGCAGATCCAGATAACGATACTTCAGTCGTACATCCTCACGGGTTTCCTTGGATGTCATCACCTCAAACGGCAGCTGCTTGTATACTTTGCCGAGGATCTCCACACTCTTGGCTTCGATCTCTACCGTACCGCTCGGAATCTTCGGATTGTAGGTTTCCTCGTCCCTCTTCTGTACCGGGCCTTCGATCGATACACAATCCTCACGGGTGATGCCTTCGAGTAATGAAGTATCCCGCATAACGATCTGTACCACACCGTACATATCCCGCAGATCGATAAAAGATACGCCGCCGTGGTCTCGGATATTTTCCACCCAGCCGGCTACTTTTACCGTCTCTCCGATCCGTTCTTCACGGATCTCCTGCAATGTCAATGTTCTGTAAATCTCACTCATCGTTTATTCCTCCCTTATACGATCGTGCATATATTAAGGGATATAAAAATCCCGAAATACAATCCATACATGTATTCCGGGACGAATCTGTGAGCATATAAATCCGCGGTACCACCCAGTTTGGAACCGCCCCTTTGCAATCCCCTCTCATTGTCCGCGTAACGTGCGGATTACGTACGGCCCTAATAAGAAAATTGATGAAACTCTCTTTTCGAACCGTCTGCTCCGGAGTGTTCCCATTGACCCTTTCCTGCCGACAACGCTTTCAGTCTACGACGTCATCTCCCTGTTGCTTTCCGTGATCTGAGTCTCCTTCACTGCATTTCTAAGAGCAAAAGCATATTTTTTATATAATGTATCGTATCATATCCGGCTTCGTTTTTCAAGACTGCAATTACAAAATGAAGCCATTTTTTTGTGACGATCCTGTGAAGTATTTTTACTCCTGTGTATCGGGTTCCTGTTTCTGTTCTTTTTCCCATGCGCGGAATTTTTTCACTTCCGCGGATACACCCATATCAAAAATGATACTGAAGATCGCGATATCATCCAGCCAGCCGATCACCGGGATAAAATCCGGGATCAGATTGATGGGACTTACCACATACAGGATACCGGCCACCATAGCCAGCAGCATCCGTCTGGGTACGCAGCGGTATTTCCCATCCACATACGCCGTGAGCAGATCGATCACGCCGATCATCTCCTCTACGGTTCCTTTCATCAACGGAAGGTCTTTCTGCTTTTCCAGCCAGGAGCGGGCACCCTCGATCACTTTTCGAAGTGCCCCGTCGTCCTGCACCAGTTTCTTTGCCTTCTCGGTGTAGGCTTCCTTCCATCTGCGAAATGCGCCTGCCAAGATTTATTCCTTTCCGTCCCAGCAGTAGGTGCACAGCTTGTCACGGTCAATGCCGACCGCTGCCATCATATCATCCAGACGGTTAAATGCCAGCGATGTGAATCCCATCTGCTTGCGGATCTCATCGAGCATCTTGTGATAACGGTCGGAATCCGGATTGCAGTAATCCTCCAGGATCGTGCGATCCACTTCGCCGCCTTCTTCCTGACTTACCACACGTCTTGCGATCAGCTCCATCTCCGAATTGGAACGGGAGAAGTTGATGTACTTGCAGCCGAACATAATGGGCGGGCACGCCGGACGCACGTGTACTGCCTTGGCGCCGCTCTTGTATAAGAACTCCGTGGTCTCACGCAGCTGTGTACCGCGTACGATGGAGTCGTCGATCAATAAGATGCTGTGTCCGTCGATCAGTTCATGTACCGGCAACAGTTTCATCTTGGCGATCAGGTTACGCTTGGTCTGAATGGTCGGCATAAAGGAGCGCGGCCAGGTCGGTGTGTACTTGATGAACGGTCTGGAGAACGGAATGCCGGAGGCGTTTGCATAGCCTACCGCATGCGCCGTACCGGAATCCGGCACGCCGGCTACGATATCGGCATCCAGATTGCTGTCCTTATCACGCTCTGCCATCTTGGCACCGCAGTTGTAACGCATCTGTTCTACGGAAATGCCCTCGTAGGAAGAGGACGGATAGCCATAATAAACCCACAGGAAGGTACAGATCCGCATCTTGCTGCCCGGCTTTGCCAGTGTCTGTACACCGTCCGGTGTCATAACGATGATCTCGCCCGGTCCCAGTTCCCGCAGGTCGGTATAGCCCAGGTTTAAGTATGCGAACGATTCAAAGGAAGCGCAGAAGCCCTCTGCCTTCTGGCCCAGCACGATCGGCGTTCTGCCCATCTTATCACGGGCACAGTAAACACCGGTCGGTGTCAGCAGCATAATGGACATGGAACCTTCGATCTTGTCCTGAGCATACTGAATACCTTCGATGATATTGTCCTTTTGGTTGATCAATGCCGCTACCAGTTCGGTTGCATTGATGGAGCCGCCGGACAGTTCCATAAAGTGGCTGCCGGTCTTGATGATCTCATCCGACAATGCCTCCGCATTGTTGATCTTTCCGACCGTGGTCAATGCATAGGTTCCGTGATGGGAACGCACAATCAACGGCTGCGGCTCGTAATCGGAAATACATCCGATACCCATATAGCCTTCCATTTCATGCGTATCTTTGTCAAACTTGGTACGGAACGGTGCGCTTTCGATATTGTGGATTGCACGGTTAAAGCCGTTCTTTCCGAATACCACCATTCCGGCACGCCGCGTGCCAAGGTGGGAATGATAGTCTGTACCGAAATACAGATCAAACACGCAGTCCTCTTTTAAAGCCGTTGCAAATATACCGCCCATGAATCAGTTTTCCTCCTTATTGTGCAAGATCTCCTCGATCTCCTTTAATACCAGATCATACTCCGCGATCATTGCGTCGTGATGCTCGCGAATAAACGCCTCATCCCCCGCTTTTCCTGCCTGCTCCAGCTCAAATGCCAGCTCGCCGAGTCCTTTGGCTCCGATCATACGGGAATTGCTCTTCAGCGCATGTACATGTACCGTGTAATCCTTGAGATTTGCTGCAGCAAGTGCATCCTTCAGTCTCTGTTTTTTATCCTTCGACTGCGTCAGGTAGGTTTTCAAAAGTTCCATATAGAAACTTTCTTTCATAGCATATTTCATTCCTTCCGCTCTGTCAAGCCGTCCCGAAGAGGCTGCCGTATCGGTCGTTTCCGGCGCAGTTTCGCCATTTTGCGGCTTTTCGGCCGTCGGCGTATAGCGGATATATTTTTTCAGGATCCCCATCAGTTCCCGGTAGTCCACCGGCTTACTCAGGTAATCGGTAAAGCCGTGCTCCAGATACATTTCCCTGGAACCGGCGATGGCATTGGCCGTCAGCGCGATCACGGGTGCGCCCGCCGACAGGTTCTCCTCCCCCATCTCGCGCATCCGCTCCAGTGTTTCCATACCGTCCATCTGTGGCATGAAATGATCCAGAAAAATGATATCATAGCACTCCTTTTTGATCTTCGCAAGACATTCTTCGCCGCCGGAGGCCTTGGTGATCTGCATGCCGGTATCCTTGAGCCGTTCTTCAAAAACGATCAGGTTCATTTCCGTATCATCTACCACCAGCACTTTGCAGTCCGGTGCCAGGATACCGCCCACCTCTGCATCGTTTTCCTTGGCATGCGTCCGGTAATCGCCGATCGCCTCTTCCGAAAGCACACGCTGCGGCAGACATACCGTAAAGCAGCTGCCTTTTCCGTAAACACTGTTCACACTGATGCTGCCGCCCATCTGCTCCGCCAGCTGTTTGGTGATCGCCAGTCCCAGACCGGTTCCCTGTACATTCCGGTTACGGTGCACATCCAGCCGTTCGAAGCCTTCAAACAAACGGTTCCGGTCTTCCTCCCGAATGCCGATACCGGTATCCTTCACCTGCAGACGCAAGCCCAGGATGTCTCCGTTTCGTTCTTCCTGATCCAGCAACAGTTCCACCTTTCCTTCCTTGGTGTACTTTACCGCATTGGATAACAGATTCGTCAGGATCTGGCGGATACCGCTCTCATACCCCCACAGAGCATCCGGCAGGTCTTCCTGTATTTTCATTTCAAATTGCAATCCCTTTTTCTGGGCATTGACCCCGATCATACCTTCCACTTCGCAGAGCAGATTACCCAGCGAATAGGTATCCTCCGTGATCTCCATATGTCCGGATTCAATCTTGGAAAAATCCAGGATCGAATTGATGATCGAAAGCAACGAATGGCTGGCACGGTCGATGTGCTCCGCGTATTCCCTGGTCTTATCTTCCTTCGTTTCCTTTAGGATCAGTTCGCCCATACCGATCACGGCGTTGATGGGCGTACGGATCTCGTGGGACATATTGGCCAAAAATTCACTCTTGGCACGATTCGCCTGTTCCGCATCTTCCTTTGCCCGCCGGATCTCTTCGTACTGCCGGTTGATCAGAGACAGGTTGGAGATCCTCGCGATCAGCCAGGCCATAAACGCCACAAAGACAAAGCAGACACAGATCAGATAGATCTTGAAATACGACTTTTCAAAGATCTGTGCATCCTTATGCATCGGAAACACCTTTTCCCGCAGGATATGATGATCGTTCTCATCGAGGATCTGCACATGCAGCTGATACTCACCGTGGGGCAGATTGGTATATACGACCGGGATCAGTTCGTTCTGATGCAGGGTGATACCGGAATCCTCCATCCCCTCCATATAGATATGGATCAGAGGATTGGAAAGCGTGTAGTTTAAGATGGCTGCCTGGATCTGTACTTTTCCGGCACTCTGCGGGATCTCATAGCCGTCCGTTCCCGGTTCGATGCTCTCGTTATCACAGAGCACAGAGGTGATGCGGATATTGTAATCGCCTTTATCCGCACTGTATTCCTGCATGGAAACCTTGCGCACACCGTCGTTACAGCATAACAGCAGTTCGTCCCCAAGTACCGCATTCCACGCATTGGCCGTCAGGGAAGTGGAAAAACCACGGGAATAATTGAGCAGCGTGTAGGAATATTCCTCGTTCTCTGCCAGTTTCTCCGCATCCACCACATAGATTCCGGCGCTGGAACTTACCCACGCTTCGCCCTTTCCGTTGATATAGATGTCATAGTTGTTGCTGTATGGGAACCGGTCCAGCCGCCGGATCACGGCACCGTCATCGTAGTAGATCGCGTTACTGGTCACATAGAAAAATCCGTTTTGATACGGCACGATCTTTAATACCACCAGTGTCTCCAGTCCCTGTTCCTCGCCGATGCGGCCCACCACTTCCATATTTTCGATGATATAAACTCCGTCACCGTCCGAACCCGCCAGCAGCCGGTGATCGGATGTTTCCACGATGCTCAGGATCTGCGGCGTCTTCAGGCCGTTTTCCTCGCCGAGTGTTTTGACCAGCTTCCCGTCCCGGATAAAGTTCAGCCCGACATTGCTGGCGGCCAGGATCGTTCCGTCACTCAGTTCCATGGACAAACGGAATCTTCCTCCCAGGGTTCCCGATGTCTGCTCGTTGTAACACTGCACATTGCCGGACGGTTCGATACAGACCAGTCCGTCTTTTCCATAAGTGCTGACCCAGAGATTTCCTGCGGAATCCTCCATCAGATTACGCACACGCACATCCAGAAAACGATCCAGATACGGCTTATGCACACGCTGAAAACCATCTGTCGTCACCATTTTCAGCCCGTCATCCATTCCGATGATGATCTGATTTCCCTGAATGTACACGGCATTCACCACACTGCTTTTCAGCCCTGCTTTGCGAAAGATGTCGGTAAACGGATTGACCGAAAGTTTCAGCACCCCCTGCTTGTTGGAAACAAACCAGAGATTTCTCTGATAATCCACCAGCGAATCCGAAATGGAATTGGCAAAGTTTTCCTGCGTCATATCCGTAAACACGCCGTCTTCACCGACAAAGCCGAACCCTTTCTCGTCACAGACAAAATATCCGCCTTCGCTCTGCGCATAACGGATCATATTGCTGTATGCGCAGTCGCCGGTATACACATCTTTTCCGCGCCGGATCCTCTCTCCCTGCAAATGCAGAAATACCACATTGTTTGTGGAGGTTCCCGCCAAAAAAGTTCCTTTCCCGTCATACGCAAGGGCCGTATAATAAATCCCCTGTTCGTCTTTATAGTATTCGGAATACACCGTTTCCATATCCCGCAGCAAAAAGAACATACCGCTGTTGGTAATGCCCGCCACCATACCGTCACCGACATTAATAAGCGATCGGATATAACTAAACTCCGTACGGTTCTCGACGGTTTCTCCGTCTGCAGAGATCCTCGAAAGCCCCGCTGCCGTTCCCACAAAGATGTTGCCCTTATCATCTTCACAGATCGCACGGATCGCATTTGCCGCCAGGCCGTCTTCCATGGTATAGAAAGCAATGCTTTTGTCCGTCTGATCATAGCAGGCGATACCGCTGTCGTTGGTCCCGATCCAGAGCCGTCCCAGATGATCCACATAAAAGACCATCACATTTCGGATCCGCTCATCCAGGTTCATTACTTCAAAATGTCCGCCGTCATAACGATAGATACCGGAATAGGTTCCGGCCCAGATATACCCATCTCCGGTCTGTGCGATCGCATTGATCTCCATTGCAGCCAGACCGTCTCCGGTATCGTACTGTCTCGCTTCATAATCCGCCGAATAATCCGTCTCCTCATCTGCCGCATAGGACCGGCCGCCCGCAAAGAAACCAGCCAGCAGCACCGGCAGCAAAAACAGCGCTGCGGCCTTCTTCGGATCCGTCTTTCGCTGTGCGATCCGTTCCGCCAGTCGCAGTCCCATCATCACCATAAACAGGCTGACGGCCTTGTCCGGCATATCCACAAATGCTTCGCCGAGGAAAGTGCATATGATACGGACACGGATCACGCGGGAAAGCAGATCCACCAAACCGTCTCCCCAGACATTACCGGTATATCCCTGATAAAAATACAGATTGAGCGGAGTCGAAATCGTTGCCGCGATCAAACCGGACAGCACCGCTGCCGCGATCACCAAAAACGGATCGTGCTTGCGATCCCTCGGATAAAAATGTCCGACGGACAGGCCGATGCCCACATTGACAACCGCATACCATAAAGAAACCGGATTGAATAAACCGAGGATCACATTGACCAGTCCGCCGGTCAGCGCTCCGGCTACCGGGCCCAGTGTAATGGCTGTCAGAAAGGTTCCGATCGCATCCAGCCAAAACGGCAGCTGCAGTTTTTCCGCTACCCATCGTCCGCCCAGATTGATCGCCAGTCCGAGGGCGATCAGCAGAATATTCTGCCAGGTCAGCGCAAATCCCCAGTCTGCTTTCCCGGAACGTCCGGATGCCTGCTTCCGCTCGGACACACCGGTATGTTCCGCATCCGTTTCTGCTTTCGCTTCCGTTTGCAGAACCGCCTCGGTTTCCGTCTCGGCAGAACGGTTTTGTGCTTCCGCCGCCGTCTCTTTTTCTTCCCCGAACAGCTGCTGCGGCAGGCACAGTGTAAAGGTACTGCCTTTGCCATAGGTGCTGTCCACACGGATCGTACCGTTCATCCGTTCCACCAGTTGCTTGGCGATCACCAGTCCCAAGCCGGCACCTTCGATCGAACGGTTTTGTTTGGTATCCAGTCGCTCAAAGGAATGGAACAGTTTTTCCTTATCTTCCTCACGGATACCGACACCGGTATCGGCAATGCTCACACACAGCACCGGCTCCGGATCCTTCTTTTTCTCCATCCAGACGCGCAGATGCACACCTCCTTTATGCGTGTATTTCACGGCATTGGACAGGATATTCAAAATCGTCTGGCGAATATGTCCGGCATCCCCGTACAATGTCTCCGGCACCGCCTCATCGATCTCCGTTGTCAGGTACAGGCCTTTTTCCCTGATCCGTACCTGCAACACATCTTCCAGACTGCCGATCATTTCCCGTATGGAATAGTTGCTTTCCTGAATCTGCAAAACCCCGGCATCGATCTGCGAAAAATCCAGGATATTGTTTACCATTGACAGCAATACATTGGCGGCACGGTGAATATGCGAGGCATACTCATGGATCTTTTCGTCATCGCTCTCCTTCATGATCAGTTCATCCATACCGATCACACCGTTCAACGGCGTCCGCAGTTCGTGCGACATATTGGTCAAAAATTCACTCTTTACCCGGTTGGCCTGCTCCGCCGCATTCATCGCCTTTTGCAGATCATCGGAATGCTTTGCCCGTTCTTCCGCTTCCTGCGCCTCCCTGCGTGCCACATCCAGATTCATCAGCATCTGTCTCGATACATCCGCCACCACGCAGCAGATCGCAGACATACACACGGCCTCGATGGCAAAACCGAGGCTTCGCGAGATCCACCACATCAATGCGGTATCAAACTCTCCGCGATTCGCCCCGGGTGCACGGAAAAACAACGAGATCACGATCAGCACATAACTGAACAACGAAATTTTTAAAGTGAATTTTTTGTCATAGAATAAAAGACTGGTCACCATTGCGAGCGCATAGGTCATATAGATGCCGATATTTTCATTGGCAGCCAGCATAGCGATCACACACCCCAGCCCCATCACGCACAGATACCGGCGCTCGTTCGGACGCATCCCAAACAATTCCGCAAAGGTAGGCATCCACAGGATCACGGCCGAGACCACCGCTCCCAGAAACAGTTTCTCATTATCAATCCGAAAAATACCGATCAGGTTTCCTGCCAGAATAAATAAAAAAGAGATCCACAGCCACCGCATCACGACGGTCAGTCGTTTCAGTACCCGCAGATCATTTTCATAAAAAATATCATTCTCATGTTCTGTTGTTTTCATCACCGCATCGTCCCCTCATCGTGTATTCCGTATCCGCATCGATCATTTCCAGCATAGCGTCCGCGATCTTCGGATCAAACTGCGTTCCTTTGCCGCGCAGGATCTCTTCCCGCACAAACGACTGAGACAACGCTTCGCGGTAACTGCGGTCGGAACTCATCGCATCATAGCAGTCTGCCACACAAATGATACGGGCGATCTCCGGGATATCTTCTCCCGCTTTTCCGTCCGGATACCCGGTACCGTCATAGCGTTCATGATGCCACCTTGCCCCGATCGCAAGCGAGGACATTTCCGAGATGGTACTCAGGATCTCATATCCGATCACGGTGTGTTTCTTGATATCCTCATATTCCTGATGCGAGAGTCTGCCCGGTTTGCGGATGATATCGATCGCAACGCCGATCTTTCCCACATCATGTAACAATGCGATATTATAGATCTCCTCCATCTCTTCGTTCGTTTTTCCCAGCTTCTTCGCCAGTTTTTTGGAATACTCCGCCACACGAACGGAATGGCCGTTCGTATACGGATCCTTGGCATCGATCGCTCCTGCCAGCGCACGGATCACCTGTCCGGACAGATTCTTCATCCGCTGGTTGCTCTCGCGCAGCGCCTCGGTTTTTTTCTCCACTTCCTCATGCAACGAATCCTGCAGATGTTTTAACTGCAGAACGCGACGGATCCTCTGCATGGCAACCTGCACGACAAACGGCTTTGCGATAAAATCCGTTGCCCCGGCCTTAAAGATCTCCGCTTCGGTATCCTCATCCGAATCCGCCGTCAAAAAAACGACCGGAAGGTTATCGCAGCCCTCCGTATCATGAATACGCTGCAACACCTCCAGACCGTCCATTCCGTCCATATGCAGATCCAAAAGAACCAGATCCGGTTTTTCCTCCCGGATTTTTGTCAGTGCTTCTTCTCCCGAAGACGCCGTGATCACATCATAGCGGATCCCAAAGAAATTCCTGGTCGCCATCAGACTCATGGGTTCGTCATCCACGGCAAGGATCACTTCCTTCGGCCGTTCTACGAGTGCATTTCGAACGACCTCGATCAGTTTCTCCGGCAAAACCGGTTTGCGTACAAAATCGATGGCACCCAGACGCAATGCCTCCGTCATATCCTCTCTGTGGGAAGACGCCGTCAAAAATACGGTTTTGATCTCGCGCAGACGGGGGATCTCACGGATCTGTTCCAATACTTTCAGTCCGCGCATATCCAGCAGTTCCACATCCAGAAGCAGCAGATCATAATCTTCTTTTTGCAGAATATCGATACACTCTGCCCCGCCGGATGCCGTATCCACATGATACCCCATTTCCGAAAGGATCATCTCCGTGACCATGAGGTTCATCTCATCATCGTCTACCAACAATATCCGTTCCATATTGCAACCCCCCGTTTTCAAATTTTTCCGAAAAAGCCCCTGTCATTATACATAGTAAGGATCCGGCTTGAGCAAAATCAGGATCAGATCCACCAACCAGCCGACGCCGCACAGACCAACCGTGCACAGATATAAGATACCCCAGCCGATCTTACCTTCATAAAACTTATGCACGCCGAAATATCCGAACGCCAGACACAGCGCAAAACTCAACCACTTATTCTTCGGGCGCGCCCCCGCCATCATTGCCGCATAATTGGCATAATCCATCGGCGCGTTCACCTGCGTATTATTGATAAAGTACTGTCCCTGATTCAGGCTCTCCACCTGACGCCCGCAAGCCGTACAGATCACGGCATCCATCGGGATCTTTGCCGCACAATACTTGCAAAACTTCGTTGCATACTGCATATGCGGAGCAGAATATCCATATTGCGGATCCGCATATCCGTATTGTGACTGCTGATAATTCTGCGGACCTCCCGCATATCCCTGCTGCTGTTGATAATTCTGCGGATCTCCCGTGTATCCCGTCTGCTGCTGTTGATAATTCTGCGGATCTCCCGTGTATCCCGTCTGCTGCTGATAATTTTGCGGATCTTCCGCATATCCCGGCTGCGATTGCTGATAATTCTGCGGATCTCCCGCATACATCGTCTTTGATTGTTGATAATCCTGCTGTTCATCGGGGAACACCGTCTGATGCGGCATTTGCGGCATCTGCGGCATTCCGCCAAACGGGTCCGTTGTCCTGTCGGCATCTCGTATGCCCGCAGCATTCAGCTCATCCAATACCTGATAGGCCGGTATGGATGTATGCTCGTTCCCGTTGATGTTTTGATCGTCCATAGTTCTTCTCCCCGGAACATTTTATTCCCCTGATAAACGCTCCCAATTATACCACACGCCGTTTCGGAATACCATTTCAATCCTGTGCCTTCGCCACGCCGTTGACCACCACTTCGTACCGGCTGTCCTTTACACGCATCCGCTCTTCCGAAAGCATGGTTTCTTTCCAAGCCCCATTATTGATATGCAGACACAGATCGGAATTGATCGCCTGCACCAGTCCGTCTCCCGTCGGCGATGCAAATGCAAACATTTCGTGTCCGCTGGAGGTAATACGCAAAGACATCTGTGACAAGGCGGCTTCCGTATGGCCTTCGATACTGCCGACACTGCAGCCCCGTTGCGCCCGCAAGTCAAAATCCGCTGCCATATCTTCCAGTTTGATAACAGCTTCTCTGCCCCTTGCCGTGCCCAGTACCACCAGTTCCGCACCACCGCCGGTACAATGGATATAAGTCTTGGAAATATCCACCACGGCACAACCGGAATAGGAACCGATCGCACAGCCGTTGGTATAGGACTGTGTGATATCCATCTCACAGTTGCAGATCGACAGTTCGATATCGCCTTCCACGCATCCGATGCCGACACCCTCGTCACCGTGCTGTGTGATCGCATAACGCCCCTGATGGATGCGGATATCTGCAGCACTGCCGCCGCCGATCGCAGCTCCGCGCTTTCCGTTCGCATCAATATTGATCGCACCGTCCTGATAAAACTCAATAGTACCGGCTGCACCGTTCACATTACCGATGCCGCAATAATCATTTCCCTTCAAACGAATGGTCAGATCGCCATCGCCCTGCAGTGTCAGTTTCGCGCCCTGCGGTACTTCGATTCCGCCATCCGTCAGTTCATTATCGCCCACCAGTACCAGGGTAACATCGCACCCCTCTCCCAATCGGATGCACGGCATATTCTTAAGTGCCTTCAGATGCAGATGTTCCAGCGTCACCCGGCCTTCATATCCGTCTTTAAATTCCAGCAACAGTTCCGACTGCTGTCCCGGCGTTCCGCCCAGAACATAGTCGCGATAGGTCTGTTCGTTTCCGGCAGAGCAGATCGTCGTATATCCCTCCCGCATCAGTGTTCCTGCCGAGTATCTGCCGGTCTTGCCGGTTTCAAATACCCTCTGCAGAGCGCCGGCCTCGCGCTCCTTGCGGAAACGGATGATCTCATCGATCAGTTTCGGATCGATCTGTTTTAAGATCTCCGGTGCCGGTCTGCCGGTATAATAGCCCTGGATCAGATCGCAGCCCAGCCAGATCACCGTACGCAATTCTTCTGCAGTCTCCACGCCTTCCGCCAGCACGCTGATCCCGTTATCATGCGCGAACGCAACGATCTCTCGTACAAAGTGCTGTTTCTGCGGACTGTCCTGAATTCCGGAGAGCAACGAGCGGTCCACTTTTACATAGTCCGGCATATACCGCAACAGATTGGAGATATTCGAATATCCCGTTCCGTAATCGTCTACCGCGGTACCGACACCCAGCTTGGAATAACGCGCCTTCATATCGCTCAATTCCGCATCGTCCAATTCCGACTGTTCCGTCAGCTCAATGACCGCCTGCGCACCACGACGGCTCAACATATTCTCGATCGCCGCCCACACCTCGGCATCCAGCTTGATGCCCGGAATACTGTTGATAAAGATCCTGCGAAGTCCGAAAGCTTCTTCCTCCTCATCGATCTTTTCCAGTACATTCAGGAAGGTCGCCTTTTCAACATCCGGCAGGCGTCGCAACATACCTGCATATTTCAGGATCTGTAACGGTGAGATCTTTTTCTCGCTCTTGACACGCATCAGCGCTTCAAATGCATAGATACTTCCGTCGGACGCATTCACGATCGGCTGGAAGAAATAGGTAAAGAGATTGTCGTCCAGAATATGACCGACCTCTGTCATTCCCTCCCGATCCTGCTCGGTGAGCGGTTGTGCAGCCGGCGCCTTCGAAACGGTATCCCGTCGCATCTGTTTTCCCGCTTCGGAAACGATCATACGGCGCACACTTTCCAATCCGCAATTGACTGCGTGCAGCCACAGGCGATAGATATCATCGTAACTTCTCGGTTCCGTACCGAATCCTACCACTGCATATCCGAAACACTCCGCTTCAAAATGCAACGGCGAGAACATATATGCTCTCGGAGCTTCGTGCGGTTCATACATTTCCGGCAGCAACTGCTCCGTTGCAAAGTCCGTCAGCGCACCGACTTGATCCTCCACGCTTTCATCCCGATGGGAAACAATGGCATCCAGCATACGGTCGGAATATCCGTGACTTAAGATACGGCCTTCCGTCAATTCCGCCGGTGTCAGCCACTGATCGTTCAGACACAGATGAAAACTTTCATACCCCTTGATCTGATAGATATTGGCATAGATCACTCCCAGGGCATCCTGCAGATTATTCTGGATCAGCATATCTTCCGCCAGACGGTTGTGCAGCGAAAAGAATCCTGCTTCCGAAAGTTCCGTTGCCCACCGTTCCCGCAGATTATCCCGTGCCTCTGCTTTATGATGCGCACACCCGCAGCTGCTGCCGGTAAAGATCTCCACTTCCGTTTCGGGATTGGTGATCTCTTTGCCTTCCATCAGTCGCAGTATGGACTCTGCGGCATGGATACCCGTGGATCTGGCCGGAATGTATGCCGATGTCACCGGTTTCGGACTCGTCTGTCCTTCCGGGATACTGTCAAAACCGATCACCGCAACATCTTCCGGAATACGGATCCCGTTTTTGGATAAGGTTTCCGCAACGCCGATCGCCATACAGTCATTGGCGCACGCGATCGCCCGCGGCAGATCGTTACGGTTTTTCAACAATTGATCGGCACACGCATTTCCGCTGCTGTACCAGAAATCCCCGTAAAAGATCCTGTCTTCCCGGATCTGCAGCCCATGCGCATTCATGACATCCTGATAAGCTTTCAACCGCTGTCTGCTGTGCGGATGCCATTTTTTGCCCGTCAGATATGCGATATCCGTATATCCGTGTACCTCGATCAGATGCTCGATCAGTCTGGCTACCGGTGTATAGGTATCCGTCCAAATGCAGTGGAAATATTTACTGTTCAGATCCACCGCCAGAACCGGTCCCTGAAATTTTTCTCTTATCCGCGCCTCAATTTGTTCCCAGGCTCCCGGTGTCTGTATCGTATCCGGCAGGATCACAACCGCATCAAAAAGATCGTAATTAACCAGCGAATAGATATTAGACTCTCCGGTTTCCCGGGGTGCCGAATTCTGATACTTGATGTACATCGCAAACATGCACACATCATATCCTGCCGCAAACATTTTGCCCAGGAAACCCTGAATAAAGCGTTTTTGGTAAAATTCTTCCGGCTGTCCCAAAAGCAGTGCTATTCTTCCGCGAATTGCCATAATCAGTCCCCCATATTACTGTCCGGAACACATCCCCAATGCTCTGCGTATACCGTTTATCATCGTTACCGTCTGAAGAGATTTCCCGTCTCTTCCCCCCTAAATACTGTAGATCACTCCATGAATACGTTCCTTCAATGCGATCGGCAAAAACGGTTTGGTCGCATAATCCGCTGCTCCCAGTTCCATCGCCTTCCTTATCGTATCGATATTTTTATCGGCCGTGATAAAAATGATCGGTACCTCCGACATCTCCCGGATCTTTTTGAACGCCTCAAACCCTTCAATATCCGGCATCAGCAGATCCAAAAGGACCAGATCGATATGTTCTTTTTTCAGGATCTCCTGTGCATCCGTAAAGTTTTCGGCACCGATCACGCGATACTGCGGCTCCTCCTGCATGATCAGTTTGACGGTCTTGATATTAAATCCGTCATCATCGATCATCAGGATGTTCTTCTGTGCGTCGATCACTTCACGCATCTGATAGTCCTTATCTTCGGCGATCATCTGCAGCATAATATCGGCAATCTGCGGATCGAACTGACTTCCGCGCCCGTTTTCGATCTCTTTTTTGATCGTCTCCTGCGGCAGCGGATCACGATAACCGCGCTTGGTAGACATTGCATCATAGGCATCTGCCACACCGATGATCCTTGCCACTTCCGGAATGTTCTCTCCCGACAACCCATCCGGATATCCCTCTCCGTTGTAGCGTTCGTGATGGTATTTTGCACCGAGCGCCATCTGCGGGTCATCGTAAATATCTTTCAAAATATGATAGCCGCTGACGGTATGGATCTTGATCTGTTCAAACTCTTCTTTCGTCAGCTTGCCGGGCTTGTTCAACACTTCCTCTTTTACACGGATCTTACCCACATCGTGTAACAGTCCCGCGTAAAAGATCATATTCTGCTCTTCCTCGGACTTGCCCATCCGTTTTGCCAGTTCTACCGCGTAATTGGCCACTCTCTGGGAATGACCGCTGGTATATCGGTCTTTGGCATCGATCGTAAATGCCAGCGCCTTGATGATATTTGCATTCAGTTTTACGATCCGTTCACTGTTCTCCAGATCTTTCTGTCCGAGCAGCACCAGTCTCCGATATGCAATGTAACAGAAGATAAAAATGATCACAAAGATCAATACCGAAACCAATGCCTGCAATATGATCGAAGTCCGGATGCTCTCAAACAGTCTGGTATTATTTACCACCATAACCACATGCCAGCCGTCCATGAGCTTATTGGTAAAGATCGTACACTGCTCCCCCGAGATCCGAATCCGGAAGTTTCCCGTATCGATGGAACGGATCTTTGCAACCATCTCCGCCTGTTCTTCATCCGTCGGATATACTTTTCCCTTCTCGGCCCCGTCATAATGTGCAATGATCAGACCGTCGTCGTCCATGATAAAACCATAGCCCACGCCGCCGATCCGGATATTCTCCGTGATATTCTGTATTCTATTCAATGCGATATCCAGGGAAACGACGCTTTCCCCGTCCGAAAGCATATGCGCAACGGAGATCATCACCGTTTGTGTCTGCGCATCAACATATGGCTGCACGATCACCGGTTTGCCCGGATCCGATGCCGCAGCAAGATACCAGTCCCGCTTCTGCGGCACATAGTCCTCCGGGGGTACCCAGCCGACGCCGTCCAGATATTCGCCGCCGATCCAACCGTAGATCCCCGTAAAGTTTTCATCCATCTTTCCCTGCTGTTTTACCGTCTCGTCCTCCAGATAAGAAAGGATCTCCTCCGTCGGCACGCCGTAATTCAGCATAAAATCCACCGTGTCTGCCGTAACACACAACACATCCCGCCCCATCTGCACATAACTCTCAATCTTGGCAGATTCATAGGCAAGGCTGCTCTCGCCGAGCGATTCCACATAGGCTACGGAAGACCGGTAATAGGTGGTCAGATTATATATCGTCATGGACGCAAGAAACAGGAATACAAAAAACATCGTTGTATAGAACCGTCTCCGACGCCGTTTCTCCCTCTGTTCCATAATTCTACCCCAAATACCTTCAAACTCTTTCTAATTATACCGAAAAATTATGAAACATACAACAATTTATACAAATTTCTTACCGATTTTAGCCAAATTTTCTACACTTTTCCATGGGGCCGATATTTTTTCAATTCCTATCTTTAAAACACATTTTTGATCCTGTAGAATTTTACCACCGAATAAATACAAAACAGCAGATAGCTGCCCAGGCACAACAGATTGATATAGGTTTTTCTGGTCACAAACACATTGTTTTTGATGATCTCGCGCTCACTCCATGTGAATAATTTCAGCAGATCGATATCTTCCATCGTCAGCGCGTGATATTTCTTTGCAAGATGGTCGCAGAAATAGAATTTACATGAAAGATTTCGCGTCGGACATCCGTCCGGTCGCTGCAGATAACAGTGACAACAACACCCGTTCTTTCTCGTTTGATGTTTCGGATCTTCACAGATGCCTTCTGCACTGTAATGACAGGTGATTCCCTGCTCGGCGTTATACTGATCAATGATGTCGCAGACACGATCATAGAGATATGTGATCCGCTTTCTGCGATTTTTGAGATTGAGCGCCCGCTCAAAATCATGCAGTTCCTTCGTATGCACCGTGCCGCGGATCGTATAGGTCGTAAAATACCCTAACAGGCCGCGATATTTCGGAAGCCCCCGCAGAAATTCTTGATACTGTTCTTCGCTGTTGATCGCTATCGTTCGTTCCACTGTAACCCCATTTCTCTTTTATCAGACAGCACACTTTTTCTGTTTTAAATCTTTGAGTCGATCGACGCCCGCCGCATCAGGGCACTTCTTCTACCGAAGAAAAACTCCATGCATACATATTTACTTCGATCACCGGCGCATCACAATAGATACATTTGTGTGCCCCGCGCATCGAAAGCGGTGCTCCGCAGTTCGGGCAGTTCACGGCAATGGCGCCGTCCAGGTCATTCTCTACGATCGAACGATCCTGAATATAGATCATCTCCACATTGTATTTCTTTTGAGATTTCACCTGCTCACTGCCCCGTACCAGCTTGCCGTCTTTGTCCCGGACCGTAAACATGCATTCCAGCGCCGCCTGAAAACGGATCACATTTCTTCCGTTTTCCATGCGATAATCTGCGATCTCGATCTGATGGATATGCGGATTATCATAGCGTTCCTTCAATTCCCGCGAATTCAGTTCTCCGATATGGTTCTCCAGACGGTTGCGCAGTTCGCTGTTTCCTTCCTGCAGGCATCCCGGATTGCGATCCGTTACTCCCCGCAGATACGACAGCAGTACATTTCTTGCCCTGCTGATCATCTCCGGCACATTCATCTCCGGAAAATCCGCCTTGATCCTGGGGGTGATCACTCTGGTCATCGCGGATACTGAACGTGGTCCTTCCGCTTCCTGCCCCGCCTGGTTTAATCCTGCTATGATATCCGGTGTTCCGAACACCGATCGTGAAAACTTTCGTATTCTCTGTCTGGCATAAAGCACCAATCCGACCACTGCGATCACAATGATCAGCACCAGAACCAATATCACGATCGTTCCGATCTGCTCTCCGCTCATCTTCTGCGCTCCGGCCATAATCCTCTCCGTTATCCTCCGTTCCTATGAACTCTTTTCCTATGATACTACCATGGAACCGGCATATCCTCAACAGTTTGTTATGCGTCGCCCCCCTCTCACACCGCTCCGCAGAACCGCTTGTTTTCCGATGACGAACGCGATATAATTAGACCTTGCAATTGAAATCTCACCACAAAAGAAAGGACTCTTAACAATGAAAGAATTGGAAAAGATCAAAGAACTGGATGCTTCCTGCTACGAATTCATCCGAAACCACGATATGGCTGCCCTGGAGATCGGCCGCTACGAACTGGAAAACGGCTCCTATGTACTGATCCAGAGCTACACCAGCAAATTACGCAATGTTGCAAAATACGAATCACACGAAAAATACTATGATATCCAGTATGTGATCGCCGGCAAAGAGATCATCTCTATGATCCCGGTTGAGCAGCTAAAGATCACCCAGGAATACAATCCCGAAAAAGATATTACTTTTTATGAGAACAGTTTCGACGGGATCGATCATGTGCTTTCCGATGGTGATTTTCTGATCATCGGCCCGGGCGAAGGACATATGCCCGGCGTTTGTGTCGATGCGCAGAGCACGATCAAAAAGGCCGTATTCAAGGTTCCCGTAAGAAAATAATCCTTGCTCGAATATGAAAAAAACGGCTGCAGAATTCTGCAGCCGCTTTTGATTTCCTGTTTTGTTTCTTACTGGAAGAGTTCGTCTCTCTTCAGCTCATTCACAATACACATATCCTTGATGATACCATCGCTGACATAGAACTCGTATTTCTTAAAGCTCTCATACTTCAGCACGATATAGCCGGAACCTTCCTTACCGGTATCGCTTTCCTCAAATGTAAATCCGAGGGGTTCGAGGATCTGCATTGCTTCGTCCTTGGACTGGTGATACTCTACACCACCGCAAACCTTTACGGTTACATTCGCATCATGATCGCGCAGTTCGAAGTTGTTTAAGAAGCAGTTCTCGATCGCTGTTGCGTTGTCGTCGTAGTTTCTCACATAGGACCAGAAGGAGAAGTTGTTCTTACGCAGCGTTACCTTGCCGGCTCCGCGGCCTTCTACGGTCTCTTCCGATTTGTCGGTAACGATCTCCCAGCCGTTATTTACAAACTCGCTGACCGGGCAGGGCAGCTGATACATAGCGCCGTCCACTTCCATGATGAAATCCTTCGGCTCATCGGACAATGCTGACGGTGCCTGATACTTTGCTGTCAGTTCCGGTACATCCGTGCTCACGGTTCCCTCGGCAAAGCCTTCCGGTTTTACAAAGTAGTTCAACTCGATCTTGCGAAGCTCTCCGGTTGCCAGATCAAACTGGAACTCGATGCCCTTTCGTGTATCCTCTTCATACTTGATAAACTGCAGGGATGATGTTTCGTTCTCATAAGAAGGTGTACCGTAGGTTGCAACCACATCATCCGCCGTAGATGCATTCCAATCGATACCACCCGGAACCTGTACATCCGCTTCCTTGGCATCAAAACGATCTACCATGAAACCGTTGATCACACACTCCCCTGCGGTTCGCTCATTCACATCCCAGTTCATGACATCGGCGCAAAGTCTTACACCATCTTTCTCAAAATAGTACAGATCATAAGTAGACGGTCTCATACCGGTGCTCAGATCGGAAAGCCTTTCACTTGCTTCCCATCCCTGCGCCAGCAGGTCATCTACATACATCGGCAACTGCAGGATATCGTCATTGATACGGATCTGATAGTCATACAGGCTGTCGCTCAGTTCCGTCGGTGCGGAATAACCGCTTGCAACCGATGCCTGGGTCGGTTCCGGTGTAGGCTCTTCCGTCGGTTCCGGTGTCGGTTCCTCAGTCGGCTCTGCGGTCGGTTCCGGTGTGGGTTCTTCCGTCGGTTCCGGCGTCGGATCCTCTACATGATCCTCAACACGGCCTCTGGATTCCCTGTCATCCTCATCCTCGGACTGGCATCCGGCCAAAGCAAACAGCATACCGGTCATCATTGCTCCGGCTACTACCTTGCCGACCACTCGTTTCTGTTCCTTTTTCATGTCTTATTCCTCCCTGTATTTCTGAAAAAATAACTCGCCGCGTCTGATAATATACTTTTTTACAATTTTTGTCAAAAAAATATCCTCCGCGATCCCCCTACCTTTATACATACGCACCGGGTTTGCGATTTTTATGGGCGTTTTTCGAAAAATATATGATATAATGTACAAAACGGTATGGTGGAGATTCCTTATGCGTCCGATCAATATTTATGCACTGACCCGGCTCTCCGATCCCACACGCCTTTCGCGACTGGAACGGCAGATGTCCGGCAGAAAAAATCATCTGAAGATCAAATCCTGGGAAACGGAAGGTCTCACGCGTTTCTCCGAAAAACTCTGTTCGGTTTCCGAAGAAACCACCGAATTGGATTATTACTATTCCTTCGTCATGCCCAAGCTCGGCAAAGAGTTTGATCTGCTTCGCATCAACGAAGATTCCATCATCAACATCGAATTAAAAAGCGGAAATGTGTCCGACGAGGCCATTCGCTACCAATTGTTGCAAAATCGCTATTATCTTTCCACCCTCAGCAAAACTATGTATTTTTATACTTATGTAAGCAATACGGATCGACTGGTGCGCCTTACGGGCAGCGGTCGTCTGGTGGATGCCGGCTGGACAGAACTGAGCGAATTGCTGTTGCGACAGGGCGACTCCTATCATGGCGATATTGAAGAACTCTTTCAGGAAGAAAAATACCTGATCTCGCCTCTGACCGACCCGGATCGCTTCCTGCGGCAGGAGTATTTTCTGACTTTCCAGCAGCGGGATATCAAAAAACAGATCCTGAAAAACATAACCGCACCGACCGTACAGGGATTTACCGGTTTTCCGGGCACCGGCAAGACCATCCTGCTCTACGACATTGCGATGCAACTTTCCCGCCGGGACTGCGTCTGCGTCTTTCATCTCGGATCCCACACGCCGGAACTGGAACAGCTGGATGAACGCTTAAAACGAATTGATTTCTACTATTGTGAAAACGGATCCATTCCGCCGATCGAAAAGAACTACCATGCGATCCTCGTGGATGAAGGCCACCGCCTGAACCGTTCCATGCTGGCCGAGATCCTGCGCCTGCGCGATACCTGGCAGGCCCCGGTGATCATCTCCTACGACCGCGAAGACCTGCTGGCCTTGTCCGAACGGGCCGAATGCGGCGCGGATATCCTGGAAAGTCTGCCGGAGTTTCTGCACTACCGTCTGACCAATCACATCCGGCGCAGCAACGAATTGTCTGCTTTCATCCGTTGTGTGATCCGTACCGGAGAAGCCGGCGCCAACAAGAACCGTTCCTACCCGAATGTTTCTCTTTCCTATGCCGGAAATGCCGAAGAAACCAAACGGCTGCTGCGGATCTACCAAAGCGAAGGCTATACCTATATCCGTAATTCCTCACTCATCACGGAACCTGCTCCGGAAGATGACTCTGCCATGACTACGGAGATCTCCGATGCCGCCTGCAAAGAATTTGCCGCCGTGGTGATGCTGTTGGATCCGAGTTTCTTTTACGACACGCAGGGCTATCTGCGCCAAAAGACTATGCCCGCCGAATCCGCCGTCACGACATCATCTGATCCGGTGACACATTCTGCGGTTCGCAACCTTTTTCACGGTCTCAGCCGCGCAAAAGAAAAAATCGCCATCGTGGTATCCGACAACCTTCCGGTTTTTGACATCCTGCTGTCTTTCATTCATTAGGACAGCACCGGCCTTCCCTTGTCACAAATACCGATAGTCGCCCATATTCCTGTTGTATGTTTCCGTAGTTTCCTATATAATTACTACTATGTAGCAAGTAAGAAAAATCTTTCAATTTTAAAAGTAAAAGGGGGTAACAAAATGAGCATGGAAGGTCAAAACAACGCTCCGGCGGATGGTTTGGGATTATTGGGATCGGTTCCCGGGATCACGGCAACCGTAAACGGCCAGGCAGAGGAAATCGCCTCTGTTGCGAGCGGGGACGATCTGCTGGATAATGTCTTTGACATCACAAACGAACTGTATCTGATGATGCGAGATCCTGCCACCGGTGCAGAAGAGGACCATCTGACGATCATACGACTGCTGACCGATCTGGGGCGGCGGCTGGTCAATGCAGACAGAGCCAGTTTCTGGCGTCTGGATGAAGAATCCGGTACGATCTGGACCGTTTCGGCAACCGGCAGCGGCAGGATCGAAATCCCTGTGGGCACCGGAATGGTAGGAAAGGCTTTGGCGGAAGGCCGTACAATGGTGACCAACGATCCTTACCACGATCCGTTCTTCAACCCGGAAGTCGATAAAAAAACCGGATATGTTACCAAATCCATTCTCGTTATGCCGATCACCAACAGCCGTGGCGAGTACATCGGTGCTTATCAGGTGATCAATAAGCTGGACGGCGACGGTAAGTTTGATATGCGCAGAGACTGCAGACGTCTGTCGATCGCAGCATTTATCTGCTCCATTACATTGGAGAGCGAACTCTTCCTGGCAGATGCCGAACTGGATCGTCTGACCAAGGTACGGAACCGTATCGGATTTTATCACGATTTCGGTCTGCGCTACGGAGACGGTATCCATCGCAAACAGGATGCAAAGGGCGCGATGATCATGTGCGACATCGATCATTTCAAAGCCGTTAATGATACTTACGGCCACAATGCCGGGGATGCGGTTCTGCGCCATGTAGCCAATATGCTGAGCCAGTCGGTGCGCAAGCAGGATTGCGTATACCGTTGGGGCGGCGAAGAATTTATCATTTTGCTCGCGGATACGGATCTGGAAGGCGCTGCCTCCGCTGCCGAAAAAGTACGCGCTGCGATCGAAGCTTCCGAATGCACCTACGAAGGAACTACGATCTGCGTGACTATGAGTTTCGGATGCGGTGTAATCGATGCTTCCCTGAGTGCGGAAGAAAATATCGCCGTATGTGATAAACGCCTCTACATCGCAAAAGAATCCGGCAGAAACCGGGTGATCAAAGAAGGTTGAATTAAGGTTGAAAAAGTGGCTGTCACACGACAGCCACTTTTTTATTGTTTTCTTGCGAATCGTCACCTTATCCGCTGATCTCTCCGTAGTCCATATCCATTCCCAGGGAAAAGTCCATTCCCGGATATGCTTCCTGCAGCTCCGCCACGATCTCTTCATACAAACGATGCCGGCTCTCCGCATCAAAACTGATCACCACATCGAAGCGGATCGCATGTTCTTCTTTATTATAGTAGAAACCGTGGATCTGCTTTGCATGCTCATGTGCAAGGACTCTCTTTCGGATCTCTTCCTTCATTTTCTTCACGTCTTCATCATGGGTGTTGACGGAATAGATACCGATCGCTGTCAGGATCACGTTATGCTTTTTATACACCTCTGCCCCAATCTCTCGCGAAATCTGATCCAGACGGGTCAGGCTGCAGTCATCATCCAGCTCAATATGGATCGAGCCGTTATAGGTATCCGGTCCGTAGTTGTGTAGGATCAGATCATAGGCCCCATTCACTTCCGGGATTTCGTTGGCCGTCTTTTTGATCGCCTGCATCAATTCCACATCTCCGGGTTCGCCCAGCAGTTTGGATACCGTTTCGGAGAGCATTTCAAATCCCGCCTTGACGATCACCACCGAAATGATCGCACCGAGATATGCTTCCAAAGAAACATTCGTAAACAGAAAGATCAACGCTGCAACCAGGGTTGCTGTGGATATTACGGAATCCAGCAAGGCATCTTTGCCGGAATTGATGAGCGAATCGGAGTTCACTTTCTGACCGGCGGATTTTACATACAGCCCCAGCCCAATCTTAACAACAACTGCCACTCCGACGATCACCAGAGACGCTGTTGAATAGTCGGGTGTTTCCGGGTGTATGATCTTTTTGATCGACTCCACCAGCGATGTGATACCGGCATACAGTACGATAAACGCGATTCCCAAAGAACTCAGATATTCCAGTCTGCCATATCCGAAGGGATGCTTTTTATCCGCTTCACGCCCCGCCAGCTTGGCTCCGACAATGGTGATCACCGAGCTCAGTGCATCCGACAGGTTGTTTACGGCATCCAGTACGATCGCGATCGAATGACTGAGCAAACCGACAACCGCCTTAAAGGATGCCAGCAGTATATTGGCCAATATCCCCGTAATGCTCGTACGGATAATGATCTTTTGCCGTTGCGCGGTATCTTCCCTAAAATCTTCCATAAATGATACTGTACTTCCTTTCGTTTATCTTTTTTCTTCCGAAACCGGCTTCCTACAGTTTCTCCTCATTCAGGGCATCCATATACCCTGCGGTAATAATACCGGCCGGCAGTGCAACGATCGCAATACCGAAAACGGAAGAGATCATGGTGATGATCCGTCCGGCAGTGGTCACCGGATAAATGTCACCGTAACCCACGGTAGTCAGCGACACGGTTGCCCAATAGATCGCATCAAAAAAGGTCTCAAACGAATCCCCTTCCACATTAAATACGATCAGCGCGGAAACAATGATGTATCCCAATGCCAGCGTACATACCGCCAATAACGCCTCTTTGGAATTGCGGATCACTCGCACGATGATAATGATGCTCTTAGAGTAACGAAACGCCTTGAATACGCGGAATGTCCGGAATATACGGAACAATCGGAACAGGCGGAACCCACTGTTTAACAATGTCACACCCGGCAGGATCGAGATCAGATCAATGATCGCCATCGGAGTGAACGGATATTTCAAAAATGACTTCAGTGCCCCGTTATTCATCTTGTAATCCGCCGTCGCCCAGCGGAATACATAGTCGATGATAAAGATGATCGTAGTGATCGCATCCATATAATGAAACACGATGTTCGTTGTTTTAAACGCCAGCGGAATGATACTGACTACGATGGAACACAGCATCATCACATCATATACGGTACTGACCACATCGCCGTCTCTGGCCACTTCTATGATTTCATATAATCGTCTTCGCATAGTTTTGTTTCTTGAGTACTCCCTGCTGCTCTTTCTTTATCTGATTCGTCTGTCGGTTTAACGGTTCCTTTTTCTGTTACTTCAGATCTTCCGGTTTTCCCGGATCAAAATCCCCCTTTATAACATCTTTTCCTTCTATAATTATTGTCCGGAATCCGCTTTAATCCGTATCTTTAGATCTTCATATATACCGGCAGGGATTTCATCGTCAAATGTATACTGCTCCACGGTATGCGCCTCTAACCCATAGACAGTAACATTACAAGTCCCCGGATCTACGATCCAATACTCTCTGACCCCCGCATTTTCATATGCAGAAAGTTTACGAACATAGTCCATATATTTGCTGGACGGAGATACGATCTCGATCACCCAGTCCGGTCCGCCATGGATTCCCTTATCATCGATGATCTCCGGATGACATACAACCGCCAGATCCGGTTCAAAATAATTATGTCCGCTTTCATCCGGGAATACGGAAAACGGAGCACAAAACGGCTCGCAAGAACCACCCTTGCTTCGAATATAGTCCTTAATGTCAAAAAACAGATTACCGGATATCCGTTGGTGCGTAATCGAGGGTGTTGCCATCATAAACATCTCGCCATTGATCAGTTCGGCGCGCTCCCCCTCCGGTAACGCCTCAATGTCTGCAATTGTGTATGTCTTCTTTTCCTCGTCTGCCAACATAGCAAAATTCTCCATAAGCCAATAAAACTCCTTTCAGTATAGTATCATTTCGTACTTATGACAAGTGTGGTTGTGAAATATGCCAAATACCGAAAGGTATCGACATGAACCCGGTTGGGTTCTGTTTCAGTCAGAAGAATCTTTCTCCTGTATGTAAACGAAAATTACTCTATCACAGGTTTCCGAATAATGCAAGTTCTTTTATATCTCATACTGAAACAATTATAAATACAACGGTTGCAAAGTTAAAGGACACCCTCGCAAGGATGTCCTTTTATTCCGCAAAAAATGATTAAACAGTAATCAGTATATTTTGTTTTACATCATTAAAAACACTTAGAGCACCGTCTATATCCCAGGTCAATGGCATTACTTTCTGTGGTTCTTGTCGCCTTATTGGGATTCATTCTACCACAGTTCGAAATACTATGATAACATTCTCCTGTTGCAGGCAAATATACGGTTCTATTTCCAGAACTAGTCCGCTGTGATGACTGTACAGAAACTGTCGGCGTTGAAACTCTATTTTGTTGAGTCTGCGTATATGAAGGTGTCGAAGTGTTACTTTGTTGAGCAGGTACATAGGAAGGCGTATTCTTAACTGTATTACTGCCATACTGCGATGTCGGTATAGATCCCGTGCTTGGAGTCACCGTTGTTGCATTTGGTTTTCTGCCTTCTGCTTTTCCGGAATTCACATAGTGCTGCGCCAATGTCGCTGCATCCGTCCCCAAAACTGCTGCTACATCCGGATTGGCTGCTGCATAATATGCCGCATCAAAAACGGTTCCGTCTGCCAATGTTATATATGCCCCGGTAATCTGCGCTGTAGTTGCTGCAGTATCCGCATACGGCTTCCGCCCTTCCAATTTGCCACTGGTCAGATAATGCTGGTACAGAACGTTCTCATCGGTTCCAAGCACCGCTACTACATCCGGATTGTTCTGTGCATAATACTCCGCGTCAAAGATCCCGCCATCCGGCATAGTTTTCGGAGCTGCTGCCGCATCGATCTTCACTCCCAAAAACAATAAAAAGATTCCCAATCCGACTAATGTTCTGATCATTTTCCCCATCCGATTCGCCATAAGCATTTTACCTCCGTCCATCTTTTCGTTATCACTTACAAAATTCATCATATCATATTGTCGTACATATAGTCAATTATGCATTTTGTTGTATATTCTATTAACTTATTAACAAATGTGTTGGATGTACATTTAAAATCTTGTTTGCTATAATACAATCTAACAGTACTATGCAATCATCCGGTGCACCAGTGCACAGACAAGGAGCAGGATATGCGAAAAATAGCAGGCCTCCTCGGTTTATTGGGAATCCTTTCCATCTTCTCCGGCAACTATGATCTTCCGGAGTTCTTTTCGTGTGCCCCCATCTCCGTTAGTGCTGCTCCTGAGAGCATTTTACCCGGTACGATTTCTGTCAGCAGCAATAGTATTTCCGATTTCCTGCCGCAACAAAACGCTGCTTTCGACGCTGATGTTCTCATCACCCTGCCGGAATACTCCGGACAGGCCTCTGTCACCGTCAATGGCAATCTTCCTTTCTTTACCGAAAAAGAACGCTCATTATGGAGCGCAGGAACAGAGTATTACTCGGATCATGACCACCTGCATCGATGCCAAGTTGCCTATGCCTGCATAGGTCCTGAAACTATGCCCGGAGCAAATGAAGTACGCGGATCCATCGGTATGGTCAAACCTTCCGGATGGCACACCGTAAAATATCCGGAACTGATCGACGATCTGTACCTGTATAACCGTTGTCATCTGATCGGTTGGCAATTGGGAAATGAAAACGCAAATGAAAAGAATCTGATCACCGGTACCAGATATCTGAATGTAACCGGTATGCTCCCCTATGAAAATTTGATTGCGAATTATGTCAAAAATACGGGGAATCATGTGCTTTATCGGGTAACACCATATTTTAACAATAATGACCTGGTCGCCAGAGGTGTCTTGCTGGAAGGCGAATCCTTAGAAGATGACACCATCACTTTTTGCGTTTGGTGCTACAATGTGCAACCCGGGATCATCATCAATTACGCCACCGGCGAAAGCACTGTCGATCCAAACTACCGGGTGCCGTCTGCAACAAATAATATAGCTGCACCTGTCTCCGGAACACAGCCTGCTTCTCAGGAGCAGCCTGCGATCATCCGGCAAACCGAATGCAGCTACATATTAAACACAAATACAAAGCGAATCCATCTCCCGTCCTGCTCATCCGTAAACGAAATGAAACCATCCAACCGCAAGGAATTCAGCGGTGACATTTCCACTTTATTAGAGCAGGGATACCGCAGTTGCGGTCGGTGTCATCCATTTTGAACCAAAGCGCGGTTTTACTCCTCGATATGCTCCCGGCCTTCCGCGATGATCGACCTTACGTGATCGTCCGCCAGCGAATAGAAGATATGCTTGCCTTCGCGGCGGCCCTTGATCAGCCGGCTCTGCTTTAAGATGCGAAGCTGGTGTGAGATCGCGGACTGGGTCATGTTTAACGCTTCCGCAATATCATAGACGCACACTTCCGCTTCAAAGAGAACAAACAAAATGCGGATGCGCGTCGAGTCTCCGAAAATCTTGAAGAGTTCCGCCAGATCGTACAGTTCCGTTTCTTCCGGCATATCTTCCGCTACTTTTTTTAACAGATCTGCGTGAGTTTCCGTTGTTTCACAGCAGTCGGTGTGATTTGTTTTTTTCATATCGTCTACCCCCTGATTATTTTTGTAATTCGGGCTTTAGAGTTTCTTCACAAACAATGCTCTTATCGCATTCAGTACCGCCAATACCATAACACCGACATCGGCAAAGATCGCCATCCACATATTGGCAAAGCCGATGGCACCGAGGATCAGGCACAGTACTTTGATGCCGATGGCGAAATAAATGTTCTCGTATACGATACGCATACATTTCCGGGAGATCCGGATCGCCTGCGCGATCTTTAAAGGATCGTCATCCATCAGGACCACATCCGCTGCTTCGATCGCCGCATCCGATCCGAGCGCTCCCATTGCGATACCGATATCCGCTCTGGAAAGAACCGGGGCATCGTTGATCCCATCACCGACAAATGCCAGGATATCTTTTGCATTCTTTTCCGCCAGCAGTTTTTCAACCGCATTCACTTTATCTTCCGGGAGCAATTCCGAATGCACTTCATCTACGCCCAATTCTTTCGCAACGTCTTCTGCTACATTTGTCGCATCGCCGGTCAGGATCACCGTCTTGGAAATGCCGGCAGATCTCATAGCGGACACGGCTGCTTTGGCCGTCGGTTTCAATACATCCGAGATCACGATGTGTCCGGAGTATACGCCGTCAATTGCCACATGTACTACTGTTCCCACGTGATGACATTTATGATACGTGATCCCCAGACGATCCATCAGCTTGCGGTTTCCGATCGCGATCTCCTTATCGTCCACTTTCGCCACGATCCCGTTTCCGCCGATCTCTTCTACGCTGCCGATACGGTCACGACTGATCTTTCGCTCGGAACGCTCTGTTGTTTCCGCCGGATTCAGAACCGGTCTGGCTTCTCCGGTTGCTTCATCCACCTTCCACAGCATACCGCTCAGATAAGCTTTCTGTATGCTCTTTCCGATCGGATGCGTGGAGTAGCATTCGGCATGCGCTGCATATTCCAACAGTTTCTCATTTTCGATACTGCTGTGATGAATACCGCCCACTTCAAATACACCTTTGGTCATGGTGCCGGTCTTGTCCATCGCAACGATCCGTGTCTTTGCCAGCTGCTCCAGATAGTTAGATCCCTTTACCAGGATACCTGCGTGTCCGGCGCCGCCGATTCCTGCAAAGAACGTCAGCGGAATGCTGATCACCAATGCACACGGACAACTGATCACCAGGAAGGTCAATGCACGATAGATCCAGCTTCCCCACATCGGCGTTCTTCCCATCAGTAACAAAACGATCGGCGGTAACAACGCCAGCGCCAATGCTCCGAAGCAAACCGCCGGTGTATAGTATCTTGCAAATTTCGAGATAAAATTCTCGGACTGCGATTTGCGTGAGGAGGAATTCTCCACCAGATCCAGGATCTTGGAAACCGTAGATTCCCCAAACTCCTTGGTGGTCTTCATGCGGATCACACTGGTCATATTGATGCATCCGCTGATCACCTCATCGCCTTCCTGCACTTCTCTGGGCAGGCTCTCTCCGGTGAGTGCACTGGTGTTTAAGGTAGAACTGCCTTCGGTGATAACACCGTCGATCGGAATCTTTTCTCCGGGCTTCACAACGATGATCGTTCCGGGTTCCACTTCGTCCGGATCCACCTGCTCCAGCTCCCCATCCTGCTCAATATTGGCATAATCCGGTCGGATATCCATCAAAGCACTGATGTTCTTCCGGCTCTTGCCGACCGCATAACTCTGGAACAATTCCCCGATCTGGTAAAAAAGCATTACGGCGATGGCTTCCGTATAATCTCCGTTCTGCTCCACCAGCGCGATCGCGATCGCCCCTACCGTTGCTACCGCCATCAGGAAGTTTTCGTCAAACATCTGGCGGTTAAGGATTCCCTTACCGGCTTTCTTCAAAATATCATAACCGATCACCAGATACGGGATCATATAGAGCAGGAACCATACCGGTTCGCGGATCACCGCTTCCTTGTTTTCCCCATCCTCTCCCAGAATGGAATATGCGATTTTTAATAAGATCATCAAGATCGCCGCAACGATGATCCTGATGAGCATTTTTTTCTGTTTCTTATTCATCGGCTTCGCCCAAGTCCTGTCCGCGTACAGAAAGCGCAGTCATTTGCCCCTCTGTCACCGCCCGGTATTATAAAAAGATCTCGCAATCGTCTTCTACTTTCTTGCAGTTCTTCAGCACTTCCTGCATTACGGCCTTCGGATCCGCGCCCTCTTCAAACTCCACATTCATCTTCAGTGCCATAAAATTCACTACCGCATCCTTTACACCTGCAGTCTTTTTGGTTGCTTCTTCCATCTTGTTCGCGCAGTTTGCACAATCCACTTCGATCTTGTAAGTCTTCTTCATAATAGTTTCTCCTTTGGATGATCATTATATTTATCTCGTTCACATATGAGCATTTATTCATATGTTTAATTAAATTATACACGGATCCTTCTTTTTGTCAACTGTAAATATTCCTCCCCCGGAAGGCTTTTTGACGGATCGAATTTACAAAATTATTTCTGTAAGCCCCAAAAAACGGAACCCTCGAAAAAGCGTTCCGTCTTTTGTACTACTTTTTAGTTTTGGATTTTTTCCGGGTTATCTTCGACCCGAATCGCCGTTCTTAATACTCAATACCTTTCACGGTGACGAAGTCATATTGAATCAGTTCACGCAAAATATGATCTTTCTGATCCAGGAATTGCTCCTCTGTTGTAGTTCCGTACATATTCAATATATAGTTATACCGTACGCCTTGCTCATCCTCGGACTCTTCAGCGGTATCCAATTCCAAAACTACCACGGGATCCAGTTCCTTCTTCATGCTTTCCAGCATTTGCTTCAACTGCTTTTCATCCGTTCCTTCTTTGACCGCCAAACGGATCACCAATTGCGCTTCATCCTTCATTACATCCGCAGGCTCCTCAACCGCAGAGGCCCCTTCATCCATGATTTCAACAGAAATAATGTACGGTTCCTCTTTGATCATTTCTTCCACTTCCTGCAACTGTTCCGCTTCCAGCCCGTCCATCAATTGGATCCTATAGTATCCCTCGGAAGCATCTTCTTCCAAGAAGATCAGCGGATAGTTTGCCAACAACCTTTCCATCGTTCTTGTCGATGTTCCCTTTTTGGCGGTTATCAGCATGATCGGTCCGACATAATCGGCTTCCTCTTCCATCGCTTCGCCGGATGCCGGTCTTTCCGATGCAGACATTTCCCGACCACCATTCGGTTCGCTATCGCCTGCAGCTACAGCATCGGATTCCATCTGTGTCGTACTGCTCTGCGCTTCCTCCTTGGTAGCAGATGATGCACTATGTTGCCCAAACCATCCCCCCTGCTGGCTGTCCTGGCCTTGTGATGCCACCGTCTTCTCACCCTGACGGTGTTCCGTTTCGTCATCTTCCCGTGGCGTTTCCGCTGACTCTGGTTCTGCTGCCATCTCTTCTTCGAAATTGCTTGTTACGCTGGCCGTCGGTGCACTCATTCCTTCGGAAGCTGCCGCAGGCTGGGCGGATTCGGAATAACTTCCCGCTTTCCGCATCATATTCATCACCGGAATTCCCACCAACAGGAACAAGACCGCTGCTGCCGCTACTCCGAAATACTGCCACCGGAACCCGGATCTCTTTTTCCCGGTTCCCGCTGCCGTCTTCGGCGCGTTCTCCTCCGGCGTCTTTACGGTATAGCTTGCAAAATAATCATTTGCATCGTTCTTTATGGTATTGCCGTTATGGATCGTGTTACTCTTTGTTGCATCATTTATAATAGTGCGCGGTTCGGATGCTGCCGCCGTCGGGAATGCGATCACATTGTCCTTATTTGCAGCTTCCTGAGCGTCGAGTTTCTCTTCAATTTTACTCCAGAGATCCGGCAGATCGGCACGGATCATATTTTTATATTCAGTTTCGAATGACTTATTCATATCCGTACCTCCTTAATTTTTTAATCGCCGCCTGGTATCGCCAGGTGACCGTCCCCATCGGGATCTTAAGTATTTCCGAAATCTCTTTAAAAGTCATATCCGAAAGAACCTTCATATCGACGATCTCGCGTTCCTCCGGTTTTAGTCTGTCCAGCGCTTCCTGTATCGAGAGCTGCTCCACAACTCCGTCTTCCACGCCTTCTCCTGGAGTCTCCTCTGCGGAAAAATCTTCAATTCCTCCGCTGTCCTCCTCCTCATCTCCGCTGCTGCCCATCAGCACTTCCCGCTTATGTTTTCGCAGCTCGTCTATGGCCATATGCCTTGCTATGGTCGCCAGCCAGCCTTTGTGCCCGCTACCGGGTTGAAACTGGCCCGCCGAGTTCCAGATCTTGATGAACACATCACTGGTCACATCTTCGGCCGTTTCCTTCTGCTGCACCACGCCCAAAACAACGGTATACAGATATGGCAGATACTCTTCGTAGATCTCTCTGAGCGCATCACGATTGCCATTTACAATAGCCGCCATGCACTCCGCGAATCTTTCCTCTGTCACGGCACTTCCTTTCCGCAGCCGGATCCGTAAGTATCTTTTTCTCTCTTGATTCAGATACGGACCATCGACCGCTTTTTTATGGTATCAACAAAAATATTTTTTTGCTTTTTTCCACCAAATAGTTTACACTAAATCCTATCAAATGAAAAGGAAAAATAGGTAACGGCCATGGAAATCGAACGTAAGTTTTTAATCAAAGAGTTTCCCGCAGACCTCGAACAGTATTCCTTCCATGTATTAGAGCAGGGTTACTTAAATACCGATCCGGTCGTCCGGGTCCGCAAGGAAGATGACAGCTATTACCTTACTTATAAAGGGAAGGGATTCTTAGCCCGGGAAGAATACAACCTCCCGCTGAACGAAACTGCCTATGCTCATCTGATCACAAAAGCCGACGGCAATATTATTAAGAAGAAACGCTATCTGATCCCCATCGAAGGGACAGAACTAACCATAGAACTGGATGTGTTTGCCGCTCCTTTCGCGCCGCTCATCCTGGCCGAAGTCGAATTTGAGAGCATAGAGCAGGCCCAGTCCTTTGTCCCGCCTGCCTGGTTTGGGGAGGATGTCACCGAGAACCGGGAGTATTCCAACAGTACCCTCTCCAAAAAAGTATTCTAAATTGTCATAAATAAGCGTTCTGCTTGCAGAACAATTTCCTATAAAACTAAAAAACTGCGCCGTACAGCGCAGTTTTTATTTCTTTATTTTCTACCTCTTCCGTAGGTTTCCGTCAGATCCCGGATCCGCTCCGCCAACGCTTTCGTATATACGCCGGCCTTCATCCGCCAGTTCCAGTTATTCCCCAACGTGGACGGTACATTGATCCTGGCCGAATTATCCAGTTCCAGATAATCCTGCATCGGAATGATGGTGGTGTCTGCCACGCTTGCCATTCCCAGACGGATCAGATCCCAGGCAATATGCTTCCCGCTCTTGATATTCATATACTTCTTGGCAAATGCCTGGTCTTTCTTCTGCAGTTGTGTAAACCAGCCGACCGCCGTATCATTGTCATGTGTTCCGGTATAGACCACGCAATTCCGGTCAAAATTCTGCGGCAGGTAATCATTATCCTCATTACTGTCAAACGCAAATTCCAGGATCTTCATATTGGGATAGCCGGTCTTCTTGACCAGTTTCCGTACGCTCGGCGTCATAAAGCCCAGATCCTCCGCGATGATCTGCCGGTCTCCCAGCTTCTTCTTCATCGCCGCAAACAGATCATACCCGGGACCTTTTTCCCAATGTCCGAACTCTGCGGTTTTATCACCGTAGGGCACGTTATAATACTCATCAAAACCGCGGAAATGATCGATGCGCAATACATCATACAACCGGAAGCAATGATCCATACGACGGATCCACCACTCATAGCCGGTCTTTTTATGATAGTCCCAGTCGTATAAGGGGTTGCCCCACAACTGACCGGTCTTGGCAAAATAGTCCGGCGGACATCCTGCCACACCTGTAGGAAAGCCTTTGGAATCCAACTGGAACAGCTTCGGTTCCGACCAGGTATCCGCACTGTCAAAAGCAACATAGATCGGGATATCGCCGACGATCCGGATGCCTTTTTCGTTCGCATACTGCTTCAATGCCTTCCACTGCGCATAGAACAGATACTGTACAAACTTGCAGCATCCCATCTGATCCGCATTTTTCGGATCCTGCGCAAATTGCTTTAATGCTGACTTTTTGTGCAGGCGAAGCGCGTCATCCCATTCCATAAAACTCTTTCCATGGTAAGAATCCTTGATCGCACGGAACAGCGCATAATCCTCCAGCCAGAACGCGTTCTCTTTGACAAAGCTTCGATAATCTTTGTCTTCTTCGATCTTGCTGCGATGATATGCCTTCAGAAAAATCTTCTGCCGGTTCTTATACAACTTCTCGTAATCGATCCTTGCCGGATCCGTTCCCCAGTCTACCTTATCTGCCTCTTTTCTCGTAAGCCATCCTTTTTCGATCAATGTATCCAAATCAACAAAGTACTGGTTTCCGGCAAAGGTGGAAAAGGACTGGTAAGGGGAATCCCCGTAACTGGTCGGTCCCATCGGCAACACCTGCCAATAGGTCTGCCCGGCCTCTGCTAAAAAATCCACAAAGTCATATGCCTCTTGGGAAAAACATCCGATACCGTACTTCGACGGCAGGCTGAAAACCGGTAATAATATTCCGCTTGCTCTCATAAGAATTCCATCCTCTGCACCGCATTTTGCGGCGTGCTAACTTCGTTATTAAAATATGTAACATTATAGCTTGATAAAACAAAAAGCGCAAGTTTTCCAACCCGCGCTTTCCGTATACTACTTTTGCAGCCTTACTTTGATCACAGTTTCCAGATATCCCTGTTGTAATCCGCGATCGTACGATCGGAGGAGAAGTATCCTGCCATCGCGATGTTTACCAGCATCATCTGCCGCCACTTCTTGCGGCTCTCAAATGCCTTAAACGCCTGATCTTTGACTTTAATATAATCACGCAGATCCAACAGTCCCATAAACCAGTCTTTGCTGACGATCTCGTTGTACAATCTCTTAAGACATACTTTATCGCCGATCTTCAACACCTTCGGATCGATAATGAAATCTACCGCTTCCTTAACCACCGCATCATTTGCATAGATTTGATCCGCATGATAATCCGCATTGTAGTTTTCACGCAGTCTCAACACTTCATCCGATTTCTTACCGAAGATAAAGATGTTGTCATCGCCGACCAGATCGTGGATCTCCACATTTGCACCGTCATCGGTTCCCAGCGTTACCGCACCGTTCAACATAAATTTCATGTTACCGGTACCGGATGCTTCCTGGCTTGCCAGTGAGATCTGCTCGGAAATATCGCAAGCCGGGATCAGTTTCTCCGCATACGAAACATTATAGTTCTCTACGAATACGATCTTCATATACTTGTTTACTTCCGGATCATTATTCACGATCTTTTGCAATACCAGGAGCAGATGGATGATATCCTGCGCGATCACATATGCCGGCGCCGCCTTGGCTCCGAAGATAAAACTGATCGGTCTGCCCGGCTTCTTTCCCTTCTTGATCTCCAGATACTTGTGAATGATGTAGAGTGCATTCATCTGCTGGCGCTTATATTCATGCATACGCTTGATCTGAATGTCGAAAATGCTTTCCGGATCCAGTTCTACACCCTCTGCTTTTTTAATGTACGCACACAGTTCCAGTTTCTTCTGTTTCTTGATCGCTTCGATCCGTTTTAATACCTTCGGATCCTCTTTATACTGCAGCAGTTTCTGCAGCTCATTCGCATCTTCCTTAAAACCGTCCCCGATCAGATCCGTGATGCAATCGGCCAGGTCGTGGTTGCAGGATAACAACCAACGACGGAAGGTAATGCCGTTTGTCTTGTTGTTAAATTTCTTCGGATAGATCTTGTAGAAGTCATTCAGTTCCGTATTCTTCAAAATCTCCGTATGCAATGCCGCCACACCGTTTACCGAGAATCCGTAATGGATATCGATATGCGCCATATGTACACGCTGTTCCTCGTCAATGATCCACACCTTCGGATTCTTGTACTTCGCCATCACACGACGATTTAATTCTTCAATGATCGGGATCAACTGCGGTACTGCTTTTTTCAAAAATGCGATCGGCCATTTTTCCAAAGCTTCTGCAAGGATCGTGTGATTGGTATACGCACAGGTCTTGCTCACCACCTTGATCGCTTCGTCCATGGAAAATCCTTCCTGCTCTGTAAAAATACGGATCAGTTCCGGAATGACCATGGTCGGATGGGTATCATTGATCTGGATCACTGCATGCTTATACAGTTTGTGCAGGTCATAACCTTTTTCCTTCATCTCTTTGATGATCAGCTGCGCACCGCTGCTGACCATAAAATACTGCTGATAGATGCGCAGGATACGGCCGGCATCGTCGGAATCATCCGGATACAAAAACAGTGTCAGGTTCTTTTTGATCTTTTCCTTATCAAAATCAATTCCCTTCTGTACCAGACTTTCATCAATACTTTCGAGATCAAACAAATGCAGCTTGTTGATCCCCTTATGATAGCCGACCACATCAATATCATACAGTCTGGAGGTTACTGCGGTCTTTCCGAAATATACTTTAAACTTGGTATTCGTTTTGTTCAGCCAGCAGTTCTCATCGATCCATGCATTCTTTTCTGCCGTCTGCTTATTTTTCTTAAACACCTGCTGAAACAGGCCGTAATGATAATTGAGTCCGATGCCGTCTCCCGGCAGATTCAATGTCGCGATCGAATCGATAAAACATGCGGCAAGACGCCCCAGACCGCCGTTTCCCAGAGACGGTTCCTGCTCGATCTCTTCGATCTTGCTCAAATCCTTACCGATTGCTGCCAGTCCTTCTTTTAATTCATCGTAAATTCCCAAATTGATCAGATTGTTGGAGAGGAGTTTTCCGATCAAAAATTCGGCGGAGATATAATAGATCTTTTTCTTTCCCTTGATCTGCGGACGATCCGATAATTCTTTTTTGGTAAATAAAAGAAGTGCACGATACAATTCACGATCGTTGCACTTCTTTAATGATTTGTTTAATAAACCCTCACAAACTGCTTCGAGTTTCTGAAGAGAACTATTTAGTTCGTTGTCTTTTTTTTTGTAGTCGTAGCTTTTTTAGCTGCCGGCTTCTTTGCTACAGTTGCTTTCTTAGCAGTTGTAGCTTTTGCAGTAGTCTTCTTTGCTGTAGTTGCCTTCTTTGCGGTTGTAGCCTTTGCAGTAGTCTTCTTTGCTGCAGTTGCTTTCTTTGCGGTTGTAGCCTTTGCAGTAGTCTTCTTTGCTGCAGTTGCTTTCTTTG